>JAFUFW010000057.1 GCA_017469685.1 Bacteroidaceae bacterium
AACGAGAATCGTAGAGGGGAACATCATTGTCCTCGGCGCCAGCTTCAACGATAGCTGTCTTGGCACTGGTACGCTTGTAGCCCACGGCGGGCGTGACCGAAAGGCCGAGACACCAGCCACGGCTGAATGCCCAGTTGTAGGCATAACCCCCAGTGATGCTGTAGTCGGTGTACTTAAGCCGCTCGAGAGAGCTGAACTGACCAGCCACGTCTGTATGTCCGAACAGTTCGCGAGGCAATGCCGAATAGTCGTAGTGGATGTCGTGGTGGGTGATGCTTAGGCCCACCTGCCAAGAACCGGATGAACGGCGCTGTATGGTGCTCTGCGAGAAGACGGCAGGGGCAGAGAAGCGGCGGTGGTTGATGTTGTAGTATACGTTGGCACCGATGACGTTGGCATCTATAAAACGAGAGTCACCGCCCTCAAGCGTTTGGGCCTCATCGCCAAGTCCTGTAGCACGGCGGAGGTAGAAATCAGAACCTGTCTTGCGCCAGATGAGGTCAAGATTGAGCATAGAGGTGTAGATGGAGAACTCGAATTTCTGTCCTGTCTTGACGCTCTTCTGTCCGAAGTTGGTAACGTCGAAGGTGTAGCCGAGAAAGAGCCATCGCCATCCGAAATAGGGGCCGATTCGGAAGTCGGGATGTTGGGCAAATGAGAGCGACGAGGCATAATCGCTTGTACCGATGGCGTAGTACTCGTAGTTTTGAGTGCCCTGAATCATTGCAGTGAAATTGTAGCCAATGCGTTCAACGTAGTTTGTGTCGATAGCATCGAAGGCGTCGATGACACGCACGAGAAAGTTGCCGTAGCCTTTTATTTTCTCGCGCTTAGTCAGCGTAGTGTCCTGATAAATTGTACGGAACTCCTTGAGAGTAGGCAGGGGCAGCAGGCGGTTGTCAGAAGGGTCTACGCACACGCTGTCGCCAACAACCACAATGCTATCCGTATGAGCATACACCCCGAGTGGGTCTTCGAAGACCGGCAAGCCCCTGTCCTCTGTTTGAGCTATGCAGAAAGAGGATAGGCTGGCGAGCAACAGGGCGAGTAAATATTTCCGGACAATGCTTACCACGGCTCTATATCTACGTCAAGAATCACAACTTACCAAGAATACGGTCGACGACCCAGTTTACGGATGTCACGCTTACGCAGTCAACGTCGCATACGGTCGTGCCCTGGAGGTGCTCCACGACCTTCTGAATGAGCGGCAACTGCACGTGGGGAGGATTCTCTACGATGAGTTCCTGGCGCCCCTCCTCGGTATAAAGTTCTATAGGGTCATAGGTGAAGACAGAGAACACCAGACGCCCGCGGTCGCCGATGATCTCTATGCGGTCGGTGCGTGCAGACTCATGAGCACAAAAGCACCACGTGCCGCTGCCGGGCAAGCCGTTGTGGAACTGGAAGGAGGCACTGACGGTGTCCTCGGTTTCGTAGAGACCGGCACGATTGCTGCAAAAGCCTGTTGCACGCGTGATTGGTCCGAAGAGTTGCTGCAGCAGGTCAAGCTGGTGAGGAGCAAGGTCGTAGAAATAACCACCGCCGGCAATGTCGCGCTGCACGCGCCAGGGCAGGTCGGTGCGGTTGTAGTCGACATCGCGCGGAGGCACGGCAAAACGTATCTGTGTGCCCACGATAGTGCCTATTGTGCCACGCTCTACGATGCTGAAGACCTTCTGGAAATAAGGTAACAACCGACGGTAATATGCGACGAAACAAGGCACGCCCGTCTGTTTGCTTATGTGGTTCACGCGCAGACAATCTTCATAGCTGGCAGCCAGCGGCTTCTCGACGTAGACGGGCTTCCCTGCCTTCATAGCCATGATGGCGTAGGTGGCATGGGACGATGGCGGCGTGGCTATGTAGACGGCATTCACGTCGGGATCATCGATGAGCTGCTGGGCATCAGAATACCAGCGCGCCACGTGGTGACGCTCGGCATAGTCGCGGGCTCGCTCTGGGCGACGACTCATCACGGCCACGACAGACGAGCCACGAATGAGGCTGAATGCCGGTCCGCTCTTTTTCTCAGTGACTTCGCCACAACCGATGAAGCCCCAACGGATATTTTCTTGAATGCTGAACAATTTGTTGAATTAAGGATTTGGGTTCTAAGTTTTATCAATGAACTGGCGTAAGCGCTGTTCCTCGCTTCGACGGCATACGAGCAAGGCATTATCCTTCTCAGCCACAATAAAGCCGTCAAGCCCCTGAAGGACAACACGGCGTTCGTCGGTTGTGTGGACTATGCAGTCGTGACACTCATAGAGCTCGATATCTGTGCCTATGCTGACGTTGCCCTTCGAATCTGCTGCCATCCGCTCATGCAGAGAGCCCCACGTGCCGAGGTCGCTCCAACCGAAATCAGCAGGAAAGACATATATTTCCTCAGCCTTCTCCATCACGGCATAATCGATGCTTATGCCAGGACACTCAGGGAAGCGGGCATCAATGGTCGCTTGCTCGCGGGCGGTGCCATAGACGTCCTGAATGCTCTCGAATACTTCAGAAATCTCTGGAGCATAGATTCGCAGGGCATTGACGATGGTCGACACGCGGAAGATGAAGATACCACTGTTCCAGAAGTAGTTGGAGTGACTGATATAGCGCTTGGCCGTCTCGAAGTCGGGCTTCTCGCGGAAGGAGTCGACGCGGTATATCTCCCTGTTGCGGGCGCAGGGCGTGCTTAGGTCTGCTTGAATGTAGCCGTAGCCTGTTTCTGGGCGTGAAGGCTTCATGCCGAGGGTCACGATGCTATCGGTCTCTGCCGTAAAGCGCAAGGCTGAAGTGACTACGCGCCGGAACTCCTGGATGTCGAGGACTATATGGTCTGAGGGTGCTACTACGATGTTTGCCCTCGCATTCTCCATCTTGATGCGCCAGCTTACGTAGGCAATACAGGGCGCAGTATTCCGGCGGCAGGGCTCTTGCAGGATGTGGCTGAGAGGCAAGTCGGGAAGCTGCTCGTGGACAGTCTGAGCGTAGGCAGAGCTCGTAACAACCCAGATGTTATCCTCTGGGCATACACCTTTGAAGCGGTCAATGGTCAGCTGCAAGAGCGTACGCCCGCAACCAAGCACATCTATGAACTGCTTAGGACGCTCGGCCGTACTCATAGGCCAGAAGCGACTGCCTATGCCGCCTGCCATAACTACGAGATGAAGATTATTGTCCATGGGGAATGGATTAGAGATTAGGAATCAGATGGAATTTAGCGGATGACAACCTTCTTGCGGTCGATGACATAAATGCCACGCTTCAACTGTGATCCATCCAAGCTCTGGCCGGCAAGGTTGTAAACATTTCCAGTGTTCCATTTTCCGCTTTCTATTTCCTTGATGCCATCCTCACCATCTTCAGGCAGAGTGACGCTGACAACCTTGCTCCAAGTTGAAAGCGAGCCATCTTCTGCTACAGCCTGAACCTGCCACGTGTAAGTAGCACCCGGCGTGAGGTCGTTGAATGTGTAGGAGGTGTCAGTGATGCCGGTGAAGGTCTGAATGTCGCCAGGAGCAAGACGTGGTTGGATACGATGAACCGACCTACGAGAGGCTGCACGATGGCTGAGGCGTAGCGGAGCATCAGAATCGTCCTCTTCTTCCCAGATGGTGTCTACTTCATCATCGGTGAAGTTGCCATCAAAGACAAGAAGATACGACAAGTATAATCGTTTCTTTACAGCTGTGCACGAAATCTTAATCTTGCATACAGACGGAACGTCGGAGAAATGGAAGCAAGGCAAATATTCTCCACGGCTAAGCTCAGCGGCAGCGACAATCTCGGATTGCAGTACCTTACCATCTTCATCGAGCAGGGAAACTTCTACATTAGACCCATCAGGCTTATACGTTCCCTGCTCATCATATGTCTTGTAGTTGAACCAATCCCACGCTTCGACATATAAAGTCAGCTCACCTGAAGCACATGATATATTAGGAGTTGTGAGGAAGCCTGCCTTGGAACCTGTTCCCAACTTAGCACCAAACACACCTTGATAGACAGCAGAAGCATCCCAACCAGGCTCTGCTGTGTAAGAACTTATTTTAGAGGAGAGATCAGAAGAGCCGTCGGAAGTCTTGTTTTCATCAACAAAGAAGGCTTCAAAATCTTCAATAAAAATCAAGGCTTCAAGGACTTCATCGGCTGTAGCATCGCCGCCCGACTCGTCTTTTTCTGCCAGTCTCAGATTGTAGCTCACAGCACCTTCCACAGCATTCCACTTGGCAGTGAAGGAGTTCTTGGTTATGTCAAGCTTATCGGTATCTTCCTCTGGTACAGGGGTTTCAAGCGTAGAGCCCTGAGCCATGAAGGCGAAACTGATCTTGCCGTTGGTTTCTGTAATGTCCGTTATCGGTTTGTGCATAAACCGCGAGCCGTCGGTGTTGACACGATAGAGCTTTGCCGCAGGCGATGATTCGTCGGAGAGTTCGTTGTTGCCTGACGTGGGATAAGGGTCGCCGGAGAGTGTCGATCCAGTCAGCTTGCCGTCGGCAGGGATGATGGTCATTCGCTGACGAGAAGCATTGTCGTTGACTTCGTTGTTGTACCAGGCATTCTCATCGTAGTCGACATGGACAACCAACAATCCGTGGCCTTCAGCTTTCAAGTCCCAGTCAACGAGCTGGTGGTTCTCGAGCAGGTAGTATTCGTTGTGGTTGGCATCGTTGTAGACGACGTAAGCAGTGGGGTTCTGCTCTATGTTTGGCATATCAGTAACCGTCGCGAAGCTGTTGAGCTCAATAGGCTCGAGCCATCCGCTGAACCAGCGCTCATAAGCAGTGTAGCCTGCAGGGCAGAAGCCGTTGCCGTTGTAGCAACCGTAGTCCATAAGGCTCCACGAATCCATGCCGAAATTTTTCTGATTAGTGTCGTAGAAATCGGGCAGGCCGAGGCAGTGGCTGTACTCGTGGCACATGGTGCCTATGCCATCAATAGTCTTTCCGCTGATGCCCATGAGTTCAGAACCGCAGGCGTAGGTGTCAACCGTCACGCCGTCCTTCTTGAGCGAGCGACCATAGTTGGAATAATCACTGAGCTGCCACTGATGGGGCCAGATGGTGTTGGGGTCGGCACCGTTGACGGCTTCGCCGTAGCCTGCGTAGGTGACGTAGATGTTCTCCACTTCGCCGTCACCATCCCAGTCGTAGTCCTTGAAGTTGATGTCTGCATCTACAAGGTCAACAGCCTCTGCAACCATCTTACCAGGGGCGATGTCGTCACCATTAGAGTCGTTGCCGCCATAGTCTGCCATGTTGCCTGACACTGTTACTGGGCCAGCGATATCAAACTCTATATCGAACTGTCCGTAGCTCTGTGCGCGGAAGTATTCGCGCACACTGCCTTTATTCTGCTTGTATGGCTCGCCGATACCGTTGAGCATCTGAGTGTAGATCTGCCTGGTATTAGCGTCGGAGTTGCTGAACTTGACATCCTTGAAATTGACAAGAATAAGCAGTCCCTTTTTCGTTGCACTCGTAGTCTCGCCTGCACGAAGGGGAGCTTTGGCACGGCGCACTGTCTTTGCCAGGCGGGCGCGATGGGCATTGCGGCGCGCAGAGGCCTGACGCCAGAGCGACGTCACGTCGCGAAGGTCGGGGACCCAGTCGCCTTGAGCATTCTGACGAACGGCTACGCCGTCAGTTGTAACATAATAGTGAAACGTTTCGTCGCCTAAAAGACGAATCGACAACGAAGTGCCATCGCTGTTGGTGACTGTGCGCACGCCACGGCGTGCGGGAACGGCCATTGCCGTAGTGGCGAACAACGCCAAAGCCAAAATAGTAAAAAGTCTGTTCATTAGTAAAATATTGATGATTGATTATTCGCTTTTATCTGTCTCTGCTGCTATTTCACCAGAACTTTCCGGCCATCGATGACGTAGACACCAGAGCGAAGAACAGAAGCATTCACGCTGACACGACGACCGGTGAGATCGAATGCTCCTGACGAGCCGGCTTGTTCGCTGGGGCGCACCTCAGCAATAGCATCAACAAAATCATTGCCGAAATAGAGCGAGACGCTCAGGTCTTCATTCTCGCGTATTGCGTGAATATCCTTGTTCATGAAGCCCGAGGCTGTGTAGACAGTGGCTGCCGGCACGCTGTAGGCTGTGAGTGAATCGTTGATTATGACGGTTCCATCTTCGGCCTTCGAGATGTAAGGATAGAGGTTTCCACTCCAGGTAAGAATGAGGTCGTTGTTCGACACATCGTCGAGGTAAGTGCCGATGTAGCGGTTGTTGGCGGCGATGATGGTCATGCGCTGGTGGTCGACGTCGGAGTTGACAGAATTGGAGTTCCATTCTGACTGCAAAAAGTCTACATGAGTCACCTGCAGACCATGGCCCATGCGAGCAAGCGAGCCATCCCAAGCCACAGCCTGACGGTTCTCGAGGACGTAGTATTCATCGGGGTTCTCGTCGTTTACGACCTTCATGCCCTTGCCGCCAGCTTCAAGAGGTTGAATCGTGACCCAGCCAGCTTCATCAAGTGTCTCCATCTGCCGCCAGCCCATGAACTCGCGTTCGTAGGCTGTGTAGCCGCAAGGACGGGCACCGTTGCCTGCATAGCAGCCGTAATCCATAAGGCTCCAGAGGTCCATGCCAAAAGATTCATAATTTGTATTGTAGAAGTCGGGCAGGCCGAGAGCATGGCTCAGTTCGTGGCACATGACGCCGATGCCGTCAACTTTAGAGCCTGTTACGATGTAGCCCGTGCGTTCTTCATTGAGCTTCACCGAGGCTGCCTTTTCGCTGCAGCAAGCACTGGTGGCAAAGGTGATGCCGTTGATTATAGAGCGTGACTTCACTTCCTTGGGCCAAATGTCAGTTGAGACGTGGCTTGAGTTCTCGCCACAGCCGGCAAAAATGAAAAACACCATGTCAACCTGCCCCATGCCGCGGTTGTCGAAGTCCGACCAGTCACCGTCATAGATTTGAGTAGCCAAAGCGATAGCCTCCTTAGTGAACTCATTGTAGCGAGCATCCTTGAAGAGGGCTGAATTGTTGCGGCCGTAGTATGATTCCTCACGACTGACCGTCACAGGCCCCATTACTACGAATTCTGGAGTGAACTGCCCATCGCTCTGGTCACTGAAATAGTCGCGAATGCTGCCGTAGCTGTTGTGGCCTTGATAGAGATTGCCGTCGCGAGTGCCGTTGCAGTAGAGGTCGTAATAAGCACGAACCTCCTCGTCGGTAGGAGCCACGGTGAACACTGAGTCGGTGAAGTTAACCAGCACCACCGGCACTTTTGGGCTACCTATAGAAGGGAGCGGCGCTGTGGCCTGACTACCTATGCGGTGACGTCCTTCAACTGCAAGCTGACGGCGGCGGCTCTTAAGCTTAGCACGCTCGTCGGCTACGGTCCGTTGGCTGATAGCGAAGCGGTTAGGGGCCACTTCATCTACAATGCGGCCGTCCGTAGTCTGCAGCCACGAGTTGTGCTCGTCGCCTGCAAAGAAGACCACCGCCTCGCTGCCGTCGACAAGGCGAAGAGTGAAACGATGGCGCTGGACAGGCACGGCCGAAGCAACTATGCCGATGGCTATCAAGAAGCTAAGGATGAACAGTTTCTTCATTGTGGAAAGTGATAGGCATGAAAAAGTGCGCAAATATATGAACTTTCGCGCTTGTGAGCAAAGAAAAATCGTTAAAAAACACCCAATGAAGCTTTCTACCAAATTAATTCTTTAATAATTTGCCACAGAAGACATAATTCAATACATTTGGACCGAGAAATCACAACGGCATCAGCCTTGACTTTTAACTTTCAACAACGGCATCAAGCCGTGCTATACACTATGATAGTATACCCAAACGCAAAAATCAACCTCGGACTTAACGTCGTAGCCAAGCGCGCCAACGGCTACCACGACATTGAGACTTGCTTCTACCCTATCCCGCTTCAGGACGCTCTTGAGGTGGCTGACGCATCCGCCTTCCGCTTCCGCCTCGCTGGCAATCCACTCGACTGCCCCGCTGGCGACAACCTCGTCATCAAGGTCTTACAAATGGTGGAGAAGGAGACTAAACTGCCAGAACTGGATATCTTCCTCTACAAGCACATACCTTCCGGAGCAGGCCTCGGAGGAGGCTCGGCTGATGCCGCATTCATGCTCCAACTTCTTAACGAACGTTTCAAACTGGGCTACACAAAGGAGGAGATGAAACAGCGGTTATCAAGTCTCGGAGCCGACTGCGCTTTCTTCGTCGAGAACCGCCCTGTCATTGCAACAGGCATTGGCGACATTATGACACCCATTGACCTCTCGCTCAAAGGGTGGACATTAGTACTCGTGAAGCCCGAGGTCGCAGTGAGCACAGCCGAGGCCTATGCATGCATCACTCCCCGTAAACCCGAGCAGCCTTTGGCTGAGATTCTGAAGATGCCAGTTGAGCAGTGGCAGGGACGACTATGCAACGACTTTGAAGAGAGCATTTTTGCTCGACATCCTGAGATTGCTGCTACGCGTGACCTACTTCTCGACCTCGGAGCTACTTATGCGGCCATGTCGGGCAGCGGCAGCGCCGTTTACGGCCTCTTCAGCCAACCAGTTGCCGACATTGACAAGACTTTCGCTGGCATGTTTGTCCGCCAGCGCGAGCTTGAATGAGAATGCAAAGAAAACAACATCTATAAGAGCTCTCGTAAAAGCCCTCAATGGAATCAGGTGTCCCACCATGGTGGGACACCCTTTTTAAGCGGCCAAAATCCCATATTATCCTAAGCGTTTTGGGTGGATCACCATGGTGGTCCACCCTTTTTATCCTATCAACTGTGGACTTTTTATTGCAAAAAGGGCAAAAAAAATGCTGCCTCGTGACTCACGTCTCAAGGCAGCACAACACAAACACAAAATAAAACACGACAATATGCGTAGAGGTCGACAAAAGTATCAAGTTATGAAACAGAGAGTTGGTGTGCAGTTTCAACCATAGCTATGCTCACGCACGACCGAGGTCTTCCCTACAACAGTCGCCTCTATTCACGCATAATGGTAATATAATCTTATAATTTATTGTATAACTATGTCAGCATCTTTACATAATACCACGTTCACGCAGGGCTAATTGCCATTTCCATGCGCTGGCGAGGACCTCCTCTAGTGGGGTGTCGGCCTTCCAGCCAAGCACTCGATTGGCTTTATCCACATTGCCCCACACCTGCTCGATATCGCCCGCACGGCGACCTACAATCTGATAGTTGAGCTTGACGCCGGTTGCGTGTTCGAAGCCGTTGATGAGTTCGAGCACGCTGGTGCCCTTGCCGGTTCCAATGTTGTAGACTTCGACATTCTCGTCTGTCTTGTCATCCAAGATGCGAGTCATGGCGCAGACGTGGGCTTTAGCGAGGTCTACCACGTAGATGTAATCGCGGATACACGAGCCGTCGGGTGTGCTGTAATCGTCGCCGAAGACGCTAAGCTTTTCCCTGATACCAATGGCTGTCTGAGTGACGTAGGGTATCAGATTTGCGGGCACACCGATAGGCAGCTCGCCGATGAGTGCAGAAGGATGGGCACCGATGGGATTGAAGTAGCGGAGCATGATGGCCTTTATAGGCGAGCCGCTGGCCACTGTATCGCGAATTATTTCTTCGTTGATCTGCTTCGTATTGCCATAGGGGCTTTCTGCTTTCTTAATAGGAGTCTCCTCGGTAGCGGGAAGCTGGTCGGGTTGACCGTAGACTGTGCAGCTGCTTGAGAAGATGATGCCCTTGACATTATACTTGGGCATGAGCTCAAGGAGGTTTATCAGCGAGACAATATTGTTGCGATAGTACAGAAGGGGCTTCTCAACACTCTCACCTACGGCCTTGCTGGCTGCGAAGTGGATGATACCGCTAATCTTGGGATATTTCTTGAAAACGCTTTCAGTTGCGTCGTAGTCGCGGAGATCTATTTTCTCAAAGGCCGGACGAATGCCCGTGATTTTCTCAATGCCGTCGAGAACATCCTCGCGAGAGTTTGAAAGGTTGTCAACGATGACTACGTCGTAGCCTGCATTCTGTAGCTCGACAGTAGTGTGCGAACCGATGAAACCGGTACCGCCTGTAACAAGAATTGTCTGTTTCATTCTTAGGTAATATGCGTTAGCTTTATGTTGCCTATTAATAGTCTTTCACCACAAGACTGCGCAAATTTAGCCCTTTTTTGTTAACCGCCAAAGATTTTTGCGAAAAATATTTCTAATCCTGACGAATAATTATTTCGACAGGGCCATTTTTTGCCGTAAATAGAGTTTTCCGCCTACCCATTCTACGAAAGGAAGCTCTTCATTTAGGCTTTCTACGGATACGACAGTTCCTTGCTTGTCGAAAGTGCAGACGGCAGGGGCTATGCGACTGCCATCGGGCATGACGACGAGGTTGAAGGCACGGCGTTGTGGATGCTCTACGTTCATTAAGTCTGGATGCTATAAAGAAGGTCTATACGAGTCTGGGCAAGGCGTCAACGAGTCATCTGGCGCCGAACGGGCTGAAGGTGGCCTCTGGAGGGACGCGCCGAAGGCTGGTATGGTTTTTCCTTGACGACGTCAATCTTTTGGTCTACGCTCTGTTGGTCGCGGAACTCAGTGGGCGACAAGCGACGCTCATCGGTTCCAGACTCAGTGGCAAGTGAGTCGACCAGCAACGAATCGGTGGCAGCATGCCGGCCGAGGGAGTCGGTGGCAAGACCATCGGTCTTCGTCTGGGGCTCCACATCCTTGCGGAAACGAACGAGCATGAGATTGTGGAGCACGTATAGCGAACGCTGCTCGGCCTTTTCCGCTGCAGGTATGTAGAGATGGCCTGAGATAGAGCGCGGCGTCCATCCCTTAGGAGTGCCCATACGCAGTTCGGTGGTGTGATCGCTACGCACTCGCCGCAGTGCAGCCCTAATTGAATCATTCGTGTATGTCACAACGAGGTCTGCAAACATCTCGGTCGTTCCCATTCGCGAAAGATATTTACTATCAAAACGCCACATGATATCATCGTCGTTGCGCCAAGTGCTATCGCACGGTTGACGCCACGAAATCAGATTGTTGCCCGGAACATTGGTGACGACGATTATAGAAGCGCCACCCCAAACATTGGCCGTGTCGCCCTCGGCACTGAGACTTGTGAAAGCAGCCCCCGACTGCTCAACATCACCAAACGCTTCAGACTCGCGTTTAAAACGCCGGTTCAGATGCTTGTAGACTCGGTTCAGACGCTCGAGATTGCTGCAATAGTAGTTCATCGAGGAGTCGAATTCGGCACGCGTAATCTTATGCTTACGGAAAACTGCCTCTTCGAGTTCATAGCGTAGGATTTCGCTATTGCGCCCTTCAACCACGCCTACGTCAGCCATACCCTGTGCCTTGTGATAGTCATAAAGCACACGTTCCAAACGACGCTCTGTGAGAACGCCCTTGGGCAACTCGACCTGACACGCCACGCAAAGCAGCAGGGCAAGCAATGGAAAAAGGAGCTTACGCTTCAGCATCTGAAAACTCACGTGAAAGCGAACGCCTACAGAAGAGCAGCAATGCTATGACGCCGCATGAGATGCAGGCATCGGCAACGTTGAAGATATAGGAGAAGAACGTGTGGTGGCTGCCACCTATGACGGGAAGCCATGAGGGCCAAGTCCATTCAGCCAGCGGGAAATAGAACATATCCACAACCCTGCCCCTGAACCAAGTGGAGTAACCTTCGCCGAAAGGCACGAAGTGCGCCACCTCTGGCCACGTAGCATCGTTGAACACGAGACCATAGAAAACGCAGTCAATAATGTTGCCGGCAGCTCCAGTCATTATAAACGCCATACAGATAAGGTATCCCCACGAGACACCACGACGAATCAACTTGCTTATATAGACCGCAACAACCGTCGTGGCCAGCAGACGAAAACCGGTCAAAAACAACTTATCGAAAAGCTCCATACCGAAGGCCATTCCATTGTTCTCAATGAAGGTGATGTAGAACCAGTCGGTAACGTGGATGCTGTCGTGCACAGCCATGTGCGTCTTTACCCATATCTTCACAGCTTGGTCGATGAATAGGAAGCCGATGAAGATTAAGGCAACGACGATAGCTTGCGATTGTCGTCTGCGGTCAGATGCTGCCATAGGTTGATACGCTCTCTTATATATATAATTAATGTGTACGGTGCTTGTCGTTCTTCACCTCAATGCTAAGGGTGGCATGAGGCACGGCACGCAGACGCTCTTTGGGGATAAGCTTGCCTGTCTCACGGCAGATGCCATAAGTCTTGTTGTCGATGCGTACGAGCGCAGCCTTCAAACCGGTGATGAACTTTTGCTGGCGCTGTGCCATAGACATAAGCTGCTCCTTCGACTGTGTCTCGCTGCCTTCTTCGAGTGAATGGTACGTAGGAGCGGTGTCGTCGATCTCATTGGTGTCGCGCCCCATGATACGATCCATGGTCTTCTCGTAGTCGCTCTGCGCTATGGCCAGTTTCTCGTTGATTAGGGTACGAAACTCCTCCAGTTCCTCGTCAGTGTAACGAGTCTTCTCGGGTTCTGGCTTAGGCATCTTTGTTTTCTTTGCAGCTGGCGCCTTCTTAGCAGTAGTCGTCTTTGCTGCGGACGTCTTCTTAGCCGTGGTTTTCTTAACAACAGATGCCTTCTCAACCGAAGTTTTCTTAGCTGTTGCCGAAGATTTCTTTGTTGCAGGTTTCTTCTCTGCTGGAGCCTTTGTAGCAGTTACTTGTTCTGCTGCAGTCTTTGTCGTATCCTTGTCCGACGGTTTCTTCGTTGCCATAGTTGTATGTGTTAGTGAGTTTGTTTCCGTTGAATGTTAGCTTTGAGTTTATAGTCGTCAAAGTCAAGCTCTGTTGCACCGTCTACGGTGTCAACAAGCATAATGCTATCTGCCAGCACCTGCGAACGTATGTAGCCGCCGAAGGCTTCTACGGCCTGGTCTGTTTGTTCGTTGTGCTCAAGTGTTATGTCGATGCGGTCGGTAATCTCGAATCCACTTTCCTTACGGAGGTTCTGAATGCGCTTGATGAGCTCGCGTGCGACTCCTTCGTTGCGCAACTCGTCTGTTACGGTTATGTCAAGGGCTACGGTAAGGGCGCCGTCGTTGGCAACTGTCCATCCAGGAATGTCCTCACTGAAGATCTCAACGTCCTCGAGGTCGATGGTTATGTCGTCGCCCGAGGCGAGTGTCAACGGCAGGTGACCAGTCTCAAGCACTGCTATCTGTTCCTGTGTGAGAGCCGTGACAGAGGCGTTGACATCCTTCATGAGTTTCCCGAACTTCTTTCCCATAATGCGGAAGTTGCACTTGACTTTCTTCGTCAACAAGCCAGCTCCCTCTACAAATTCAAGGGTCTTTACATTAACCTCATCGAGGATAAGCTGCTTCACAGCCTCAATGCGAAGCTGCTGCTCGCGGTCGATAGCCGGAATGGCGATGCGTGCCAAAGGCTGGCGCACGATAATCTGCTCCTTTTTGCGCAGGGATAGCACCATCGAGGTGATCTGCTGGGCAAGCGCCATGCGCGACTCCTGCTCCTTGTCGATGAGGGCATCGTTGGCAACAGGGAAGGTCGCGAGGTGGACAGAAGGAGTTATGGATGAGCCTTTGGCTACATGCAGGTCGCGGAAGAGCTGGTCGGCATAGAAGGGTGCGATGGGAGCCATGAGGCGGCTGACGGTCTCAAGACAGGTGTAGAGCGTCTGATAGGCGCTGAGTTTGTCAATAGTCATATCGCCGCCCCAGAAACGCTTACGGGAGAGGCGCACGAACCAGTTGGAGACGTTGTCGATGACGAACGACTGTATGAGGCGACCGGCGCGCGTTGGTTCGTAGTTCTCGTACGCATTCTCAACATCGCGAATGAGAGAGTTGAGCGACGAGAGAATCCAGCGGTCCATTTCCGAGCGTTGGCTCATGGGGATTTCTGCTTCCTCAAAGTGCCATCCGTCCACGTTGGCGTACATAGCGAGGAACGAGTATGTCTGATAGAGTTTGCCGAAGAACGAGCTCTGAAT
>JAFUFW010000006.1 GCA_017469685.1 Bacteroidaceae bacterium
AGAGTATGAACCATAGGGTTTCAAATGAACTTGTAAGCCCTCGTTGTAAGAAGCGGTACCAGCATTCTGCCGATCAACATCTATGACCAATCCTTTTGCAGCAGAGCTCTCGACCTTCATTTGGGCGCTTGTTTCGGGTTGGCCACCTATTCCTATAAGTCCGAGTGAATCCACTTTGAGTTGAGAGTAAGTTTGTGCAGAAGAAAGAGCCAATGCTGTAATGATTAATATATTTTTTTTCATCGTTAAAAAAATTTAGGTTAGTTCTATGATAAATGATAATCAAAAATCGCCCATTTCATCGATTCGCACAATCTATGGAATGGGCGTTTTTTGAAAGTTAGAGGCTGATTGTACCCTCGAAGGTCTGGCTGCCGCGTTTGATACGGATCGCGTATGTTCCTGAGAGGGTTGTAGGCAGGTAAATGTCGCCCTCTATATATACAAATGTAGAGTAGACGACCGTGCCATCCTCATCCAGCAGCTGGATGGTAGAGCCAAGAGTTCCATTGCCCGCCGTCAGCGTGTAACCGTCAAGATATAAGACGGGTACGAGGATGGGGGAGCGGGGCTCTCCGCCATTGCCAGAAGTCGTTATAATCGGGTTGAGAGGGATGACAACACCGTCTTTGGGATCGGCATTCATAGTTGTGGCAATGAAAAAAGCCACCAGTAATAATAAAAATCTCATAGTTGTTGATTGTTTCATGTTTAATTATGAAAATCCGATGCAAAATTAAACAGGCCTCTTGTATCATGCAACTATTTTCTAAACTTAAAACTCATCAAAAAAACACATTTTCAACTAATTTATTATAATTCTGTAAGATGCTGATTTAATTCGTATGCACTCCTAAGTTTGAATGTTTCTTTGGCTATCTTAGACCGGACGTTTGACACATATTTAATATCCAAACCTGTCAGAATCGAAATATCAGCATTATTAAAACCATAACGAGATAATACGCAGATCTTTATCATCATTTCCGACAATCGAACCTCTTTTAAAGTTAAATATAACTGAGGATGACATTCCTTAACCATCTCCATTATTTGTTGCCACTCCTCTGTAGAAGCACATCTCCCAGATTCAAATTCTATTACTCCATTGTTATCCTTATGGTTATGACTTGTTGCTAACGATTGGAAGTGACTGACAATCTTTGATTCTTCTATACTTAACCTTGCGGCATCATCTTGAAGTTTGTTGATTTGTGCACGCAAATCAGTAACCATCTGTTCCAGGTGGCAGACCTGTTCAGCTTTCTTCTCAGACAGCTGTTCTATGGCCTCTTGGTCTGATAGTGATTGTTGGAGTATTTGAGATTCAGCCTTAGCTTTGTTCAAATGCTCCAATGTCATATAATAGCTCTCTGTAAGATATATAAGTTCGCGCTCTTTTACTTTTTTCTCAGCCCTGACCTTTTTGTAATACAGGAAGATAATCAGTGCTACAACACTCGCGATGAATGACACTAACATGCCTCCAATCTGCCATTTTTTGGCTTTTAGCTCTTCAGCTTGTACTTTTTGTACCTGTTTTTCAAAGTCATACATGGCATCGGCTTGTGTGACAGCCTCTGTGTGGGTGCTTTTTAAATATTCCGCTATTGCATTACTGTAAAGTAGTGCATACTTTGCAACCGAATCCGTATGATGTTTATGTTGGAACAGGAACAGGAGACCGTGACAGGCATCTATTAGATTCTCTTCAAAAGCGGAGAGTTTTCGAAACAGTACTTCTGCAGAATCCAATTGACCAACGGCAGCAAGGTAGCGTCCTTTATCAAAGTAATAATTCTGGTAGGATGAGGCAATATTGCCATGTTCGTCAAAGAGGCCAGACTCTATTTCGAAGCTCTGCATCAAAGAGTCAGCTCTTACATAATCCCTTTTGTCAAGTGCAATATGGATAATAGATGGATAAATCTGAGCTGCTTCATGTGTCAAACCTCTATCCAAGTAAAGACGCTTGACTTTTTCGGTGTTTTCCAAAACGGATGTTGTATCGCCGAGCATAAGATATGCATCATTCCTTTGAAGCAATCCTTTAATATAATACAATGTGTCACCTGCAAGCAAAGCGTAATGGCAGAACTTTTGTTTGGCTTCAAGGTACTTCTCAGGCATGTGCTGCCGGAAATAAATACTTGCCATCTGCCCATACACCCTGAATAGCGTTGCATAGTCGCAAGCGGCAGAGGTGGTGTCGGCGGCAGCTATGGCATCCTCCCATGTAAGGAGGGCGATGGGGGCTTCGTGAAGGTCGCGGTAGACGCAGCCGAGGAGGTAGCGGGCCTTGAGAGCCTCTCCCCCGCCCCCTCCCCCATAGGGAGGGGAGATAAATATCTGGTATACGGAGTTGATAAACTTCCGCCATGGTGAGTCGTAGTAACGGACGACTTCGCGGAGGACAGAGTCGGTGGTGAATGGGATAAGGAGCTTGTTCTGCGCTTCGGCACGCAGCAGTTCATAGCGCATACAGACACTCTTGCGCTGACTATGGAGGTCGACAGAGTCGACCGAGCTGAGCAGGGCATAGGCTGAGTCGGGGAAGGTAGCCATAAGAGAGTCCACCTGTTCCAGCAACGCATGATACTGTCTCCCTCCAGAGCATCCGAAGAAGCAGATGATAAGAAGGGCTGGCGTAAGAATATGTCTTAGCAAACGAACCTTATTCATGCGTTATACTATGTTTTCGCTGCAAAGATAAGAAAAGATTAGGATTAGGGATCAGAGAATAGAATATTTTTGCTCGATGAAACGTATGTCCTCCCACTCTCGGCTGAAGTCTGGAGTCTGTTTTGAAAAAATAAAAAAAACGCCTGCACAGGATGACCATGCGCAGGCGTTGTGGTAAGGGTTAGGATGTGTGGAATCAGAAGAGGGGTGAGGGGTAGACGCCCTCGTCTACGAGCTGCTTGATGCGCTCGACGGTGCCGGGACGGTCGGCAGCGTAGGTGACGCCGAACCACTTGGAGGTGGTGTCGAGGACCTTCACTGTAGCGGTGCCTTCGTTGATGAGCTTATCGACCATGAGGGGGATGAAGAACTCTGCCTTGAGGTTCTCGATGTTCTTCGGGTCGGAAAGGAACTCCTTGAAGTACTCTTCGCTGTAGGCGAAGTAGTCGGGGGTGAAGCCCCACATGTTCATCGACACGGGCACGTTCTCGCCTCCTACAGGCTTCCACTGGCCGTCTTCCTTGTAGCAGATGACACCGTCGATAGTCTCAATCTCGGTGCGCTCTACGATATCCTTAAGATTGCCGTTCTCGTCGGTGGAGCATACGCCGCGGGCCACGCTGCCGTTCTCGCTGAGAGTGTTGCCCACGCGGAAGCCTACCATGGCGTACTTGCCCTTGGAACCTTCGGGCAGTTCAGCCAGGAATTTGCCTATGGCCATGAAGGCGTCGCGGTTGTAGAAGTCGTCGCAGTTGATTACGCAGAAAGGTTCCTTGATGACGTCCTTACCCATGAGCACGGCGTGGTTGGTGCCCCATGGCTTGACGCGGCCTTCGGGAACGGTGAAGCCTTCGGGCAGGTCGTCGAGAGCCTGGAAGCAGAGCTCGCAGGGGACGTGGCCTTCGTACTTCTTGAGAATCTGGTTGCGGAACTGTTCTTCAAAGTCGCGGCGGATTACCCACACGATTTTGCCGAAGCCTGCCTGAATGGCGTCGTAGATGGAGTAGTCCATGATTGTTTCGCCGTTGGGGCCGAGAGCGTCGAGCTGCTTCAGTCCACCGTAGCGGCTGCCCATGCCGGCAGCGAGGAGGAATAGGGTTGGTTTCATGATTCTTTTGTTCACGGGCTTTGCCCGTAGCTGAAGGTTTAACGTTGAAAGTTGTTGTTCTGCCTGCAAAGATAAGAAAAGATTGGAGATTATGGATTAGAGAATTGAGTTTTTTTTCTGTTATAGTATTATTTTTCACTTTTCACTCGTCACTCGTCATTCTTCACTTGTCATTCTGCATTCATCTTTCTTAGAACGGATAGCCCACGGCAATGTGGAAACCGAGTGAGTCGCGGAAGCGCGGCATGTTGTAGTAGCCGGTGCGGCCGGTGTCGTATGGTGCGTGGATGCCTACGCCAATGTCGAAGCGCAGGACAAGGAAGTCGAGATCGTAGCGGAAGCCGAGGCCGGTGCCGAGGGCTATGTCGTCGAGAAACTCGCTGGCATCGATGGCTGCGCCCGGGCGGTTTGCGTCGGGCTGCATGAGCCATACGTTGCCGGCATCGATGAAGAGGGCGCCTTCGAGCGAGCCTACGAGCGGGAAACGGTATTCGACGTTGGCTTCGAGCTTTATGTTGCCCACCTGGTCAACGTAGCTCCAGCCAGAGGTGGCAGGGTGGTAGCGGCCCGGCCCGATGGTACGCACACCGAAAGCGCGTATGCTGTTGGCCCCGCCTACGTTGAAGAGGTCGGCATATGGAGCCATGGTTGAGTTGCCGTAGCTCCACACGGCTCCCATGTACGCCCGTGCTGCGATGCGTGAGCGAAGGGTCACGGGAAAGGTCTCGCGCCACTCGGCTGTGAGTTTGAGGAATTGTGCGTAGGGCACTCCGAGGAGTTTCTTGTTCCGTTCCTTAAGCTCGCGCCCTGCGAGGCCATAGATGCCGTTGACAATGTGTCCGGCTTGTTTTGCGCCGAGGATGAGGGTGCGGTTGTGTACGTTGGCGTTTGAGATGGAGCCGGGGCGGATGGTGCTGTAAGTGAAGGTGTAGGCCATGGAGGGCACCAGCTGGTTGCGCATGCTAATGTAGAGGGCTGGGTTGGCCGTCATGAGCGAGTCGAAGCGGGATGAACGATGGGCGAGCATCGTATAGTCGAGACGTGCGGGGGTGAGTTCGTGGCGCAGGCGACGGTGGCGGATGTTCCAATATGTGTAGCTGAGGCGGCCGCTGAAGTTGAGCAGCTGGAAGAAACCTGCGCGGTTCATCCAGTCTACGTCGAGTTTATATGCCGTCGAAGCCTCGGCTTTGCGGCTCATTGTGCGTACGAAGGGCAGGTTGAAGAAGCGTAGGCGGGGATAGGTGAGACCGGCTGTGGCTCCGAGCTCGAAGGAGTTGAGCAGGCCATTATGGCCTTCAGTGGCTGAGACGCCAGTCTGCCATTCGTAGCTGCCATAGACTTTGAATGATAGCTGTTCGGCTCCGCGGAAGGCGTTGCGCTTGCTCATGCCCCACGAAAGTCCTGGGCCGAGCAGGCCGTTGCTTTTGTTGGTTATCTTGGCTTCGAGTTCGCTGTCATAGGGTTTGTCGAGGATACCGAAGATGCGTACGTCGAGTGTCGTGCAGGTGTCGGTGGTGTCGTGCGGGGCGTAGCTCATCTGAATGTTAGAGAAAACGCCCATAGAGGAAAGCTTCTGCTGAATGAGCTCGTGAAGGTCGGCACGGTAGGGTGAGCCTTGACGATAGAAGAGGTAGTGCCGTATGGCCCCGAAGCGCAATGGCGGTTTCTTCGTGCCGCCGCTCCAGCTGTAGTCGAAGTCGCGCAGTGTGAGGCTGTCGGTGATGCGGTAGTCGTCATAGGGCATGATGGTGATGGATGTGTGCCCCATCTGGTAGCGGTTCTTCATCTGCGGCGGCAGGTCGGTGCGTGGCCGCACTTGTATGTTAGCTGTGAATGGCGTCTGGAGGGTGTCGGCTCTGTAGGAGATATATTCGGGCCGGAAGTAGAAGAAGCCGTTGTTGCGGAAGAGCTGACTGAGGCGTGTGCGCTCGGCATCGAGGTTGGGCACGTTGAACGCCTCGCCGCTATGCAGGAGGCTTTTGTCGGCTGTGGCGCGTATGATACTGTCGGTCGTGGAGTCAAAGTTCTGGTACTCTATGGTGCCGAAGCGGAATAGTGGGCCGGGGTAGACTGAATATCCGATCTTGGCTTTGCGCTCGTTGTTGGGCTTAGGCTGGATTTCATACTCTACGCGTCCGCGGAAGAAGCCATAGTTGCGAAGGGTGTTGCGCGCCACTTGGGTGCGCAGCTGAGGGTTGGCCATGGCTATGGTGCGCGGTGTGGCGGCGAAGGTGTCGAATACCCAGTGCCCGAATCGGCTCTCGCTGTCGACGAAGCCTGTGTAGAACCACAATCCCACGGGCTGCTGCCAGCGAGCTGACGAGCTGCCGAAAATGCTGTTGTTAGGGGCATAGGCCAGCGCTGCGTTCACTTCCTCGCGTGCTTCAATCGTGGCTTTCTCCAGCTGGGAGGCTGCCAGCTCCAGCGAATCGAGTTCTTCGCGGCTGAGGCTGTCCTTATTTATATTTATGTACGCGCGTATGTCCTGAGCCTTCAGATTGCCTGAAAGCAGCTCGTCGACGATGTTGTAAGCGCGTGCCATGGCTGTGATGACGCCAGAGCTGTCGGCCTGCTCCTTGCCCGCGTACTTTGATTTGGCCTTTCGGTTGTAAGCAATCTCAGAGATACCCGTGTAGAGAACGTCGCCCTCTGGCAGCTTCTCGGTAGTGGAGCAGGAGGCGAGGGCAATGAAGAAAGAAAGAGGAAGAATGAATGAGAGGGGTATGCTATGCCAGTAGCGTAACATACATGCAATAGGGTTGCTATGGAATAATCTTTGTTTCATGGAGGGGCTGGTTGTGGAGGGGCCTTCCTCGTGGTGTGGTGGTATGTGTCCCTTATTCTTATTATTCTTCTTTTTTCCTCTTAAACAGGAATAGGTCGCCGAGACGTGTGGTCTTGCGGCGCAGGACGAGTCCGGCGCCCATCTCGGTCACTTCGCTCTCAAGCAGGGATTCATAGTTCTTGTCGTAGTAAACCTTTACGTAGCGGCTGGCGCTTTGGTCGAGGCGGTACTCTATGCTTACGTTATCGATGAGCGACTGGCCGGTGTTCTGGGCATCCTGCCCTGTGCTAACCTTCCCGCCCACAATTATGCTGATGCGGTTGCCCCAGAAGCGCTTGGCGAAGCGGAAGCTGTAGTCGGTGGTAGTGGTTCCGGCGGCGCTTGTGCCCTGCTCCATGCCGAGCGAGAGGTCGACGCTCTTAAGGGCTTTGCTTGTGATGTTCGAAATCTGGCTCTGAAGGAAAGCGTTGAGGGCATTTTGTGTGGAGAAGCCTCCGCTGGAAGCGCTGTTGGCATCGGTGATATACATTCCGGTGGCAAGCATTGTCACGGCAACGCGCCCGCGCTGCTCGGCGCTCATCGTGGCCAGCTCGTTGCGTATGCTGAGATCCTCAGGGGCGTCGAGCGTGAACTCCAGTCCGAGGTCCTCGAGCGTCTGTGTTATGTTCATTCCAACGTCGAAGCTCACGGCGCGTGGTTGTTGGTTCTCTGTTATTGTTGTGCGCAGTCGCTCGGTGGCGCTGATGTTGAGCGACGGGTTCATGATAGGTCCGCGGAACTCGGCATAGCTGCCGCTCTTGATGGCGAACTCCTTGAGCGGGATGACCATCATCGTGTACTTCAGCGTGCCGCTGTTAACGGTGTAGCGCCCGTTCATCTGGAGGTCCTTCTCGGGCGAGTAGGTCAGCGTCAGGTCGCCGCCGCCTTCGAGGTCAATGTAGCTTGAGCCGTCGGCGCTGAGCAGGCAGTGCACCTGTGCCGCATCGTCGATGCCTACGTTCATCGTGATGTTAAGGTTCTGCGGGTGCTCGCGCTTTTCCTCGACAATGCTCAGTGAGTCGTTGAAGTCTACGAACTCAACGAGGTCGGCAAGTTGGTCTTCTACGGTCAGTGGTGAGTCGGTGAGGACATACGTCATGTCGGTGTTGCCGAGCACCTGCAGGCGGCCGTACATCATCAGATCGTCGAGGGTGCCGCGCAGCATGGCGTTGAGGTCAACGTACACCTTGCCATAGGCCAGAGCCTGTGATGTCTTTTTGGCGTTGATAAGTTCGAAGTTCGAAGCCGTGAGCGTAGTGTTGACCTGGATCCTGTCGGTGTTGGCAAAGTCTATGTTGCCATTTAGCTTCAATGGATTGCGCCCTGTGGAATAGATTAGCACGTCGTCGAGGCGTAAGCGGCTGTCGGCAATGGCTATGGAATCGTCGGCCACGCGCAGGTCGAGGCTGTAGGGTGCTGACTTTATGTGCAGGCCGTTGCTGACAATGGCTCCGTTGACTTGCGGGCGGGCTGTGGAACCGCCGATGTGTATGTCGCCGAAAGCGACGCCGCTGAGTGTGGCTATGCCGTTGGGGAAGAAGCCGTTGGCCAGCGCGAAGGGCAGGCGGTCGAGCGATGCGTAGATGTCAAGCAGGCCCGCCACGCCTTTCGGCGTATACGTTCCGTTGAACGTTGCCACGGGAACGCCAGTGTGTAGCAGGCTGCCGTCCACGAAGTGGCTGCCGTCGGCGTTGGGCAGGTACACGCCCTCGATGCCCACCTGTCCGAGCGGTGCTCCTTCGTAGGCCAGGTCGTCGACGGTCATGTCGGTCGACACGCTCAGGTGCTCTGCCGTTTGTATGAGGTGGGCATCGCCGTGGAGGAAGCCTGTGATGCTTGGCATGTAGGGCAGCACGGTCGTAAGCTCACCAAGGTTGAGGTGGTTGATGCTCACGGTGAGGTCCTGAAGCGCTTCGAAGTTGTCGGCCGAGTAAAGCTTCAGGCCCGTGCCGTCGTCGGCAAGAAGGTCAACGTTGGCGGTGACACGGTTCTTCTTGCCAAGGCGAACGAAGTTGTCAGCGTTGAGGTTGAAGCGCCTGTAGGCTATTATCGGGTTGAGCGGGTCGAGGTGAATGACGAGGCTGTCGTTGCGCACGGCGGCTTGCATTCCGAGGTCTATGCCTTTCTTGCCTCGGTCGTCGAGGAACACGAGGTTTGCCCCGGCCTGTCCGTCGTTGCTCAGGTTAGCGCTCATGCGTGCGTCGAAGCTGATCTGTGGGTTGCGGCGTCCGTTGTGTACGCGTGCGTCGATTGCTATGCCCGCGGTGTCCTGAATGGCGTGGAAGTTAATCGTGTCGAGCAGCACGGCCCCGGTGTTTAGCTGGTGGAGGTGGCCCCCGCCGTTGATGCCCGTATGTGGATGCAGCTGCAGGTCGAGGTCGGCGGTCTCGAAGGTGTAGCCCATTGATTTCATGATGTCGTAGGCCGGGTTTTGTTGACCGGCAGACATGTGCACGTCCATGCTTGGCATTCGGCGCTTTAGCGCCTCCATGTCGAATGTGCGTTCCTTGGTTTGCCGCGACAGCTCGTCGGACAGTTGCTGCAGCTGGCTGATCAGGCGGTCGTAGCTGGTGCGGCTGTGGGCTGTGAGCTCAAGGTCGCCGCTGCTTACGAAGGCGTAGGTGGTGTCGGTGCGGAGCAGCGCTTCCAGCGTTATGTCCTCGGGGTGGAAAAGCGTGTCGCCGGGCTGCAGGGTGATGTCAGTGATAGTGCCGCTCAGGCGATGGTTGCTGCGAAGGTCCGTGGTGCCGTCGATGTGCATGCACATACCAGCTTTCAGCGGGTCGCTCACGAGGCCCAGCCTCTGCAGGTCCGCGCGGCTGATGTCGGCGCTGAAGGTGAGGTCGGAGAGCAGCTGCCTGTTCTTCGCCGCCGGATTTCTCCTGAAGTTCAAAAGGCCGTCTACGTCAGCCTGCATGACCAGCGATGGGTTGTTGGCTGTGACGTGAGCCTGGCCGTGGCCGTTAGCCAGCTGGGCCTTCAGCGTCGTGCCGTCGAGGTCGATGTTGTCGTAGTGCAGGCGTGCTATCTCAGCCGTGGCATCTATGCGTGTGGCTCGGCTGTTGATATCGGTGCCTCGGCCTTTCACCGTGGCGTGGGCCGTCAGTGGGGTCAGCGGCAACTTAGGCATAAAATCTCTCAGGCGCAGGCTGTTGGTGTGTATGTCGGCGTCGTAGCTTATTCCGCCTGTGGTGCACACGCAGGCCTTCACGGTTGCCGTGCCGCCACCCTCGGTCAAGTGGCTCAGGGTGGAGTAGCATTCGCCTTCGGCCTTGACGTTGCCGGCGAGGCTAATGGATGGTAGGCGGACGTCGTCGAGCGCGCTGCCGGCCATGCCGCGTACCCAGTTGATGTCCTTCGTCTCGAGGTTGTAGTCGATGTCGGCCTGCAGCCCGGTTGAGTCGTTCAGGCCGGTTAGGGTGCCGCGCCCGTCCAGGAAGAACGAGCCAGGCAGCGTTGCCTCGAAATGGTTGAGGGTCATATTGTTGAGGTTGCCGCGCCCGGAGCCACGTACGTGCAACAGCTCGTCAGGGTACGACTCGTCGAACCCGTCGGGAAGCCTCTTCCCTGCAATACGTCTTATGTCGGCCTTCGAGAGGTCAGTCTCGAAATCGAGGCTCATGGCCCCGTCGGCATCGGGCCCGAGGGCACGCAGGTCGATGTCGGTGCCGCCCCGGAAGTGCGAGGTCGGCGTTTGCAAGTCAACTGAGGGCAGGCTCAGCCGTTGCTGTTCGCCGTCGTAGGCGGGGCGCTCCAGCGTAAGCTCTAAGGGCAGCCCGTCATCGATATCCTCCAGCACGCCTGCCCCTTTCAGCTCCTTCACAGTCCCTTTCAGTCGAGCCTTGGCGGCTTTGTACTGCTGGCGGCCGAGGTCTATGTCGGCACTGTCGAGCGTGAGGCTCTCGATGTCGGCGTCTGCCACGAGCGAATCGCCTGCGGTGGCAAAGCGCAGGTGCGAGTCCGTGAGCCCGGTGTGCCTGACCTTAGCCGTCCACGTGAGCGGTGCAGATTCTGTGGTGTCCTCCACCGTAGTGTCGCGCAGCGCTATGTCGAGGTCCAGCCCGTGGCCCTCAATCTTTTCCAGGTCGACGTGCTTTCGCCCGAGGTCCACGTCGTCGTGCAGCTCGAAATGGTCCATTGTGCCGCGTATGCCGGCCTCGGCCACCAGAGCCTTCGTGTTGACTTTGGCGCCGTCGAGCGTAAGGCCTTCTATGCCTATGCGCTTTTTGAATATGTCGCGCAGCCGCAGGTCTACGGTGGCCTGACGTGCTGCCACTACCGTGTCGCCCTCGGCATCTACGGCGGTGAGCCCGTCGAGTCGCAGGTCTGCCCAGGGGCTCAGGCGCAGGCGGTCCACCTTAATGTCCATGCCCGTCTGCTCAGAGGCAAAGTCTGTCAGCTTCTTGACGGCAAAGTCCTGGACTGGCGGCAGATACAAAGCAGCCACGGCCGCCACCGCGGCTACGACAGGCGTAGCCACGACAGCACCAATCCATTTGAGCAGACGCTTCATAGGTCAAAATAATAATATCCAGGCTCCATAATTACCCAGCCCCGGCAAGCCCGATACCATACTCTCTCCGGCGGGAGGAGCCCACACAGGAAGCGGCACGGTGCTATGAGTCACTCTCACGGCAAAGGGCTACGGGCGGGGCTTCCCATAGTTCCTCGCAAAGGTAGCTAATTATTCATAATTTGCCCGTGCGGGGCCATAAAAACTCCAAGTTTTTACTATTTTTATCATAAAAGGCTTATCTTTGCGGCAAAGTTCAATGATTTTAAAAGCTTCAATAGTACTATGCCAGCCAGTTCCATCACACGTTCGGCTCCAGCAGCCATGCTTGCCGCTGTCCTTCTTTTTCTCTCATGCTTCGACAAAAAGCGCGAAGCCATAGGCCAAACCGAAGTGCTCATCGAAACATCCGAGGGAAAGATAGTAGTGCGTCTGTACGACGACACGCCTTTGCACCGCGATAATTTCATACGCAACGTCGAAGCAGGCCTCTACGATGGACTGCCCTTCAACCGCATAGTGCCCGATATGGTCATACAGTCGGGCAATGTGGCTGCGTCTTCAGGCCCATCGCGTGCTGATCGAGTGGGGCCTCCAGTAGCTCCAGAGATAGTCTATCCGCACCATTTCCATAAACAGGGTGCCCTCGCTGCAGCCCGGGAGCCCGACAGCATCAACCCCGGGCGCCTCTCCAGCCCCACCGACTGGTATATCGTTACAGGCGCTAAACAGACCTCGGCAGAGCTGTCAGAACTGCAAGCCTTGCGCTACGAGGCCAAGGTGGCTGCCCGCTTCGAAGAACTGCAGCGCCAACATGCCGACGAGCTCGAGCGCCTGCGTACCACCGACCGCGCTGCGCAGCAAGAACTGTTCAGCCGTCTCCAACTCGAGGCTGAGGAGGCTGTGACAAAGAACCCGCCCAAGCCTTTCACTGACGTGCAGCGCCAGACCTACGCGCGCCTCGGCGGAGCTCCACACCTCGACGGCGAATACACTGTCTTCGGCGAAGTAGTCGAAGGTATGCCTGTAGCCTTGCGCATAGGGCGCACGCCTGTCGACGCAAAAGAGCACCCGCGGAGAGCCGTCTACGTAAAAAGCATTAAGGTGGTTAAATAGGGCCCTTACGGCACTGCGGATAATCGTGTACAAAAAAAGGCTCAAGGGTTATTGCCAAAACCCTTAAGCCTTTTTGCCAAAACCCTTAAGGGTTATCGGCAGAACCCTTAAGGGTTATGAGCCGAACCCTTGAGGGTTTTTCTATGGCCGCCCGCAGCACTGCTTTTATCCGAACAAGGCCCGGAAAGCATCTTCCACGCGACGGCAGGGTGTGACCTCTATCTGATAGTCGTGGGGATTGATGGCCTTGAGGTTTGCCGCAGGGATTACTATGCGACGGAAACCGAGCTTCTGTGCCTCGGCAATACGCTGCTCGATGCGGCTCACGGGGCGAATCTCGCCCGAGAGGCCGACCTCGCCAGTAAGGCAGGTGTCGCCTTCGATGGCCGTGTCGACGTTCGAGGAGAGTATGGCCGCTATGACGGCCAGGTCCGTGGCGGGGTCCGTCACGCGCAGGCCGCCGGCGATGTTCAGGAATACGTCCTTCTGGGCGAGCTTGAAGCCTACGCGCTTCTCCAGCACAGCCAGCAGCATGTTTAGCCGCCGGTAGTCGAAGCCGTTGGCTGAGCGCTGGGCGGTGCCGTAGGCTGCCGTGCTTACCAGCGCCTGCGTCTCAATAAGGAATGGCCGCACGCCCTCAATGGCTGCGGCAATGGCTATGCCCGAGAGGCCTTCCTGATTGTCGGTGAGCAAGAGCTCGGAGGGGTTGCTGACGGGGCGCAGGCCGTCCTGCCTCATCTCGTAGATGCCGAGCTCTGCGGTGCTGCCGAAGCGGTTCTTCTGGGCGCGCAGTATGCGATAGAGGTAATGTTGGTCGCCTTCGAACTGCAACACCGTGTCGACGATGTGCTCAAGCACTTTTGGACCGGCTATGGTGCCTTCTTTGTTGATGTGTCCGATCAGGATTATGCTCGGTCCGCCGCTCTTGGCGTACTTGAGCAGGGCGGCCGCGCATTCGCGTATCTGCGAGAGGCTGCCCGGCGACGACTCTACCGCTTCGGTGCTGATGGTCTGAATGCTGTCGATGACGACAAGGTCGGGACGCTCAGCATCGATGTGCTGGAAGATACTTTCGAGTGAGGTGTCGCAGAGGACCAGGAGGGCCGCCTCATGTAATTCACCGGCGGTGGCCGTCGCCGGCAGGTCGGGTAGATTGCCTCCCCCAGAAGGGCTGAGGCGGGATAATCTGTCGGCTCTCAGCTTAAGCTGGCGCGCACTTTCCTCGCCGCTGACGTAGAGCACTCGCTTGTCTGTCAGGCGGAGGATGGTCTGAAGGACCAAGGTGCTCTTGCCTATGCCGGGCTCGCCGCCCAGCAGCACAAGGCTGCCCGGCACGAGACCGCCGCCCAGCACGCGGTTGAGCTCCTCGTCGTGCAGGTCAATGCGCGGTTCCTTGTCGGCACGAATCTCTGAGAGAGGTATGGGGCGAGCCCCAGCACCAGACTCTACGGCCGGGGAGGTTTGCCCTAAGCCCTTACGTGCTGGGCTCGGGGTGGCGCTTACGCGGATCTCCTTGAACGTGTTCCATTGTCCGCACGACGGACATTTGCCCATCCATTTCGAGCTTTCCTGTCCGCAGTTGTCGCAGACGTACATCAGTTTGTCCTTTGCCATTACCAGTTAACGGTGTTTAAATATTTGTCTACGAGCAAACCATCCTGAGCCTTTAGGGCTACGCGAGTCTTCTGCTTGGCACGGAAACGGATGGTGAGGAGGTCGCCGTCAGCCTCGAGGTAGGGATGCTCGCCGCAATTGACGAAAGTGGGGTAGAGGGCTTTCTGCCCGGAGGTGTGCAGGCGGTCGATGGTGAGGTTGCGCATCTCCTTCATGCCTGTCGGTTCTACGCCTAAGTATTCAAGTCTCGTGGCGTCGTAAGGCAGGGCGAAACTGAGCGCGTTGACACTGATGAGCCCATGGCCTCGCACCGTCAGTGTGACAGTCTCGCCGGCGTTGAGCTGGACTTTGTCTGCCACGATGCTTATGGATCCGGCCACGGGGGGCACATGTCGGCGGCTCACTCCGCTCTCGAGTTCTATGCCTACGGCACTGATGTCGTAGGCGTCAATGAGGCCGTTGTGGTTGAGGTCGCCGCGCGAGACGTAGCCTTCGAAGTCTCCGTCGCCCTGCCTGAGGCCGGTGTAGTTCATGTACGACGTGAAGTCGTTCTCGTCAATGCGCTTGTCTTGGTTGATATCACCCGGGATATACACCTCGGCATCAGGGTTGTGGAAGACGTAAATCTGGCGCCCGCTGCCGAAACCGCCACGCGACTCTTCGACGTGCATGCGGATGTAGCGGCAGGGACCCTCGCTCGCAGTTTCCCCTTGGCGCGGGGCTGTCCACGTCTGTTTGTCGAGGCTGTATTCTAAAGTGGCCTTCGTTATGGTGCCGTTGCCGAAGTCGGTGCGGGGAAGGTAGTGAAGGCTGTCAACGGTTGCCACGGCGTGAAGGTCGATAATGATGTCGAAGGGTGCAGAATCAGGCTTGTCCCAAGCGGTGTGCCATATCGTGCCTTCGTCGAAATCGAAGAGGTGGCTGAGCTCCTGACCAGCCTGGTCGGGGAGGGTGGCCTCCGCCGTTATGCCGTGGATGGCGTAGCGCAGCGGGTCGGGCGACGTGCGGAACTTCTCGCGCGTCCATGCGCCCTGGCCTTCGCGGTTCACGGCACGCACACGGACTTCGTAGTTCGTCTCGGGCTGCAGGTCTTCGAGGGTGAAGGCGGTGCCTTGTATCGTAGAGTAGATTTGCCCGAGGTGCTCGATCTCATAGTAGTCGGCATTGTCTACTGCCGTCCAGCTGAGCGGCAGCGTGTAGGCTGAAGGCGAGATAACACCGTCCTCGAAATCGTCGGTCAGCAGCTCAGGCTGGCCGAGCGCTCCCGAGTGGCGCAGCAGCGGATCGGAACTGTCGAACGAGTAGCCTTCGACGATAAGTTCGATGCGCGTAGAGGTGATGTCCACGTCGGCAGCACAGACGTAGAGGCGGGGAGAATGAATCACCTGAAGGCGCGACATCTCAGTGTTGGACGTTGACCACAGGTTGAGCTGTGGGGCAGGCTCGTAAAAGTAGACGTTGGTGTTCTCCATGAAGTCCTGAAGCGACTGGGCTTCGTCAAGGCGTACCTTCTTGCCATTCATCTTGAGGGAGAGGCGTTTCGGACGCTCTTTTATGTTAATGACATATTCAGTGCTCTTCATGGGCTCGAAGCCGGCAAACTGTCCTTTAGTAGGTTCTACGGTAATCGTCAGCACACCCTTCTCTGTGAGGTCCGACGTCACGTGCGTCGTGGCGCTCTCACCTCGCAAATAGGCTTGGGAGCGGCCGTCGTCATCGTAGGCCGTGAACTCAGAATGTCCGTGAGGATATATAAGAAACGCGCGCGTATGGCGGTCCACCTGATTGGGATTGTTGTGGGCGTGGATCATGGGGATGATGGCACCCTGGCGCACAAATACGGGCAATTTCCACAGGGGAGCGGCGAAATTATTGATGATGCGCCCGCCAGCGTAGCAAGTGCCGCTGAAGAAGTCCACCCATTGCCCCTCGGGGAGGTAGATGTTGTCGCGGATGTCATTGCCCAGCTCGTCGGCTGAGGTGTTCTGGTAGATTGGGGCTACGAGGATCGAGGGGCCGTAGAGGAACTCATAGGCAAAAGATGAATTACGAATGTGGGCTTTGATTCCGGGCGTATTATGTTCACTCCCATCCGTCATAAGTGATTCTTCTTCCGGCATTACCACGGGCCGTATCATCGGCAACCCGTCTACGGCATCCTTGGCAATAGTGTAGGTGTAAGGCATAAACATTGACTTCAGCTTCAGGTACCAGCGGTTGATGCTCGTGGCAGGTTCGCCCAAAGCCTGCGGGTACTTGGGGTTGCTGCCCCAACCGTCCATGTTGAGTTGCATTGGGGAGAACGTCTTCCATTGGAAATCGCGCACGTTCACGGGCATGTTTCGCCCGCCGAAGATGCCGTCAATGTCCGAACTTATGTTGGGCTGGCCGCTGAGTCCTGAGCCGATGTAAGTGGGGATGTGGAAGCGAATGTATTCCCAGTCGCCGCCTGTCTGGTCGCCGGTCCAGATGCCAGCGTAGCGCTGTGTGCCTGCCCAGCCGCAGACAGAGATGATGAACGGACGGGCATCGTTGCCGTAGTAGGGCATTATCTCGCCCACGTTTGATATGCCGTTTAACCCGAATGAGTAGCCGGCACCTACCCATGCCACGTCGGTCTTCAATACACGCACGCCGCCGTCGCGCACCTCACGCACTATGTCGCGCTGCAACAGGGGCTCTACATCATCCTTCGGGTGAAGGTCGCTCTGAGTCCAGAGGCCAATCTCAACGCCTTTCTTGTTAGCATAATTTCCGAACTGACGCAGGTTCTCCACGTTCCCTTCGAGAGTTCCCGTCTGCCCATAGCCGCATCCATAGCCGTCATTAGGCAGCACCCATCCCAGAGGCATGTCAGCTTTTTCATAACGGTCAACCACGGCACGTGCCGAGAACTGATAATTCCCTTCCAGCTCACCGTTGAGGCTCTCGCGTATGCCGCCGTCGACAGGTTTCTGGCTTTCCTTATAGTATTTCCCGTCCTCGAAAAGGATGCCGCCGTTACCAGACATAGGACTCTCGGCCCAATAGTCCCTGTTGTAAGCATTCAGATGACCTTCATAGAAACCGAACTTGGGAAGAAGAACGGGATGACCGGTGAGCTGGTAATAGTCGTTTAATAAGTGCTCGCAACCATTATCAACCATAAAGAAAAGGTCAAGATAAGGCTCCTCGTGCGTCAACTGTACTACGCCATGCTCCGTGGCGCCAAAGTCATATTTCCCGGGGCGGAAGGTGTGCCAAAGTATGCCATAGCCTGCAGTGGACCAATAGAATGGCGCTGGCGAGGAAACACCTCCGTCGACCCAGTTGTTGGTGTTCTCTATGACTATTGTTTGCCCTGCGTGAGCGTAGCGCCCATTCTGTACGCCTCCGCCGAAGAACTGCTCTCCCTCCCTGGCTGTAAGCCGCAGTGTCGAGCTCTTGGCGTCGAAGGTGAAGGGCATAGCGATAGGAGATTCTGCATCAATTGATGCAGGCAGAGTAGAGGTTACAACCTTGCCGCTGCGGAGGTCGGTAAAGCTCATGGCGCTGCTTTTGCTGTCAACGGTTATGCGAAGCTGGGACGTCTGAATAAGGCAGACGGCAGCATCCTGCTCCACCGTGAGCTCGCCAACGCCGCGACGGGGATGAGATACGAGGATATGAGCGGGAGGTGAAGCCACAGGGTCGCGCACGAAACCGCCCTGGGGGTCGAGGAAAAGGCGCACGATGTTGGGCCCGTAGAAGTCAAGCGTAAGGACTTGATGACCATCGAAGCGCAGCTCTACAGCCGATGGATTCAGACGCGTCACAGAAATGGCCGCAGATGTCATGGTGAATGAAACTCCGGTTGAGAGAAAGAGGCAAAAAAGTATTCGCTTTAACATAGCAAGGTTTGTTTTTATGTGTTCCTGCAAGCAAAGGTAGTGATTATTTCAATAACAGTGACAAGTTTTGCCATTTTTTTTAAGATAATGGACAGAGCAGTGAGTGTAACAGGGCTCTCACGGGTGCACTGTGCATTTAGCATGGAGGAGAGCGGATGGGTTTCTTGGCGTTTTGGTATAAAAAGTGCAGATAATAGGCAGGCCGACAAAAGTTTTAGGGGGAAAATGGTGGCGGATTCGGATTTTTGTTGTTACTTTGCGCGAGCAAAATAATAAAGATGAATAAAAAAACTATTATCGCCGTGGCCTCCGTCCTCGTACTGTTTCTCTTGGGCGGCCTGGCCTATTTGGTCTATTCGTTGAATAAGAGCAACGAACAGAATAAGCAGATGCTGGAACTGGCAGAGATGGACAAGCTGGAGATGCAGAACGAGTACGAAAGCTTTGCGCGGCAGTACAGCGAGATGAAGACGCAAGTCAACAACGACTCGCTAATGGCTCAGCTCGAACAGGAACAGCAGCGAACACAGGAACTGCTTGAGGAGCTGCAGCGCACGAAAGCCAATGATGCGGCTGAGATTACTCGCCTGAAGAAGGAACTCGCCACGATGCGCCAGGTGCTCAAGAGCTTTGTGGCAGAGATCGATTCGCTGAACCGCCTGAACACACAGCTGAAGGGCGAGAATGAGGACTTGCGACAGCAGCAGGCTGTGCAGCAACAACAAATATCTAATCTGTCGTCAGAGAAGGCTTCATTGACCGATAAAGTTGCCATTGCCAGCCAACTCGACGCAACAGCCGTAAGCATCAGCGCCCTGGATAAGCGCCAGAAGCGGGCCAAGAAGATTGCCGACGTCAAGACAATGCAGGTGTCGTTCAATATTGCTCGAAACGTGACGGCTGCAGCTGGAGCACGAACCGTCTATGTGCGCATCGTTAAGCCTACGGGCGAAGCCGTGAACGGCGGCGGCACCTTCCCCTTCGAGAACCGCAGCTTGGAATATTCTATGCGCAAGGATATCGAGTACAACGGCGAGGAAACACCCGTGACGATGTACTGGAACGTCAACGAGATGCTCTTGGCTGGGCAGTACCGCGTCCAGGTCTTTGCCGACGGGAAGAATATCGGTGGCGGAAGCATCTCGTTTGAAAAGTAAAGCCACACCCCTCCCTGTGGGGAGGGAGTCCTGCGTGCATTAGCGCCTTTTGTTAGCGAATTAAAAAACATTGTCAAACCAATAATCCTTCACCCACCAAGGTAACTACTCCCTCCCTTATTGGGAGAGTGAGGGGTGGGGCTCCTATGGAAGCAGTTTTTTCCTACATCATTTCACTCGGCGCATCTGTCATGATGCCAATCCTGTTCACCATCATCGGGCTGTGCATTGGCCTAAAGTTTGGTAAGGCGCTGCAGAGCGGCCTCTACGTGGGCGTTGGTTTTGTCGGCTTGGGCATAGTTACAGCCTTGCTGACCACTAACTTCAACGGGCCGCTGACCAACATTTCCGACATCTACCACCTGCAGCTCAATATCTTTGATATGGGCTGGCCGGCTGCTGCAGCCGTGGCTTACAACACCGCTGTCGGTGCCCTTATCATCCCCATCTGCTTAGGTGTGAACTTTCTTATGGTGCTCACAAAGACCACCCGCACGGTGAATATCGACCTATGGAACTACTGGCACTTCGCTTTCATCGGTGCTGTGGTCTATTTCGTCAAGGACCAGAGCCTCGCCTGGGGCTACTTCGCAGCCATTGTGTGCTATATGTTCACCCTCGTCATGGCCGACCTTACCGCCGAGAAGTTCCAGGAACACTATGAGCTCGACGGCATATCCATCCCTCAACCCTTCTGCCAGAGCTTCGTACCCTTTGCCCTTGGCATCAACTGGCTTTTGGACAAGATCCCTGGCTTCTCTAAGCTCGACATCGACGCCGAGGGGCTTAAGAAGAAGTTCGGCGTGCTGGGCGAGCCGCTCATTCTCGGTGTTATCGTGGGAGCCCTCATCGGAGCACTGAGCGTGAAGGAGTGGAACAGCGATGCCGCCAAGACGATTCTCTCCTTAGGCGTCATCATGGGCGCCGTCATGGAGCTCATCCCCCGCATCACCAAGCTGTTCATCGACGGCCTGCTGCCCATCAGCCAGAAGACCAAGGAGGTGGTAGAGAAGAAGTTCAACGGCAAGAAAGTGCACATAGGCATGAGTCCAGCCCTCGTCATAGGCCATCCCACGACGCTCGTTGTCTCACTCCTGCTCATCCCCACCGTGCTTTTCCTGGCCGTCATCCTTCCCGGCAACCAGTTCCTTCCACTGGCATCGCTGGCAGGTATGTTCTACCTTTTCCCCATGGTGCTCCCCGTAACGAAGAACAATGTAGTTAAGACTTTCATCATCGGCCTCATCGCTCTCATCTTCGGCCTCTACTTCGTCACCGACATGAGCGCCGACTTCACCGCCGCCGCCAACTCTGTCTACTCCGCAACTCAGGACGCAGCCGCCCGCGTGCCCGAAGGTTTCCTGGCCGGAGCCCTCGATTTCTGCTCTTCCCTCATTGGCTGGGTGATCTTCCGCGCCTGCAAGAGCCTTGACTACATCGGCATGGGCCTCCTCGCAGGCTTTACCGTTGTCATGATGTTCATCAATCGCAGACGTATCGTGGAAGACGAGAAGAAGGGAACCTCTCTCCCTACCAACCCCGAGGGGGAGAAGTAATCTGATCCTCTGATTATTCATTCATGTTTATTCTTTCAAAATAAAGCTATAATGAAAACGTTTATGAAAACAAAGACTGTTATTGCAGTTGCTACTTTTCTCCTCTCCATAGTGGGAGGTTGGGAGGGGGCTTTCGCTCAGCAGCACGTCACCTTCCGCACGGCCTGTCATCCCGACGACGTCAAGCACTATGACACACCGACGCTTCGTGACCGCTTCGTGATGGAGAAGGTCATGGTGGCGGATGAGATCAACCTGACCTACTCGCAGTACGACCGTTTCATCTTCGGCGGCGCCATGCCTGTCACCAAGGACCTGAAATTAGAGAACTTCCCCGAACTCGGCCTCGATGTCGATCCCGGCATCAAAGAGAAGTATTTCCTTTATAACCGCGAACTCGGCGTCGTCAACTGCGGTGAGGGCGACGGCTGGGTCATCGTCGATGGCAAGGAGTACGCCATCTCGCCCAAGGAAGCCCTTTATATCGGCCGTGGCCACCTCGGTAAGGACAAGAAAGGGGCATCGGTTGACGTGAACAAGGAAGTGCTCTTCCGCAGCAAGGACGCCTCGAAGCCCGCCAAGTTCTACCTCAACAGCGCCACCGCCCACCAGCACTATAAGACCCAGTGGGTCACCCTCGACGGCCGCAAGGGCTCGCTGAAAGCCGCCGTATGGGGACCTGTCGGTTCCCTCGAAGAGTGCAACAACCGCACCGTCTACAAGCTCATCGTCAACGATGTCCTAGAGGAAGGTCCCTGCCAGCTGCAGCTCGGCCTGACACAGCTCAACCCTGGTGCCGCCTGGAACACTATGCCTCCTCACACTCACGGCCGCCGCATCGAGGCCTACTACTACTTCAACCTCCCTGCCGACCAGACCATTGCCCACATCATGGGCGAGCCTCAGGAGAGCCGCGTCGTATGGCTGCACAACGAGCAGGCCATCATGTCGCCCGAATGGAGCATCCACGCCGCCGCCGGCACCTACTACTACACCTTCATATGGGGCATGGCAGGCGAGAATCTCTACTACAACGACAAGGACAACATCCCTGTTATAGATCTTAAGTAAGCGTAGTACTGCAGCTCTGAGCTGTAGCTACCAGCCTTTGTTACCTTTTCTTCAAGCCTCTCATTCAGTGAAGCGGGCGCTCAGCTGGCACACCTTGCCGGCGCAGCAGCTCTTCCCTCTGAGCGAGAGGCTTTTTGCGTCCTCCCGGGCGAGTCAGGCTTCAGGACGATAGCTCGCCAACCACTTCTTTTTTGTTTTTTAAAATTATTTATAATTTTCCCTTTGGCTATCTGCTGAAAACGCCGTACCTTTGCGCGCAATTAATATAGCAACACAATTTTAATCTGCAACTACTATGGCCAACTTCTCACACGACCGCATTGTTATGGACGGCCTGACGTTCGACGACGTCCTGCTCGTGCCTGCTTATTCAGAGGTGCTGCCTCGCACTGTCGACCTCACCACCCGTTTCTCGCGCCACATTGAGCTGAAGGTTCCCTTCGTCACCGCTGCCATGGACACCGTCACCGAGGCCACGATGGCTATTGCTATTGCCCGTGAAGGCGGCATCGGCGTGATCCACAAGAACATGTCTATAGAGGAACAGGCGCGCCAGGTGGCTATCGTCAAGCGTGCTGAGAACGGTATGATCTACGACCCCGTCACCATCCAGAGCACAGCTACCGTAGCTGATGCGCTCGCGCTGATGGCCGAATACCATATCGGAGGAATCCCGGTGGTCGATGAGGATAACCGCCTCGTCGGTATCGTGACAAATCGCGACCTGCGCTTCGAGCGCCGCGTGGAGCGCCCCAGAGCAGAGGTGATGACAAAGGATAATCTGGTGACGACCCACCAGCAGACCGACCTCTTCTCGGCGGCTCAGATTCTGCAGGAGAATAAGATTGAGAAGCTGCCCGTAGTGGACGATGACAACCACCTCATAGGCCTCATCACATACAAGGATATCACCAAGGCCAAGGACAAGCCCATGGCCTGCAAGGACGAGAAGGGTCGCCTGCGCGTGGCTGCCGGCGTAGGCGTTACGTCCGACTCTCTCGAGCGCATCACAGCCCTCGTCGAGGCCGGAGCTGACGCCATCGTCATCGACACGGCCCATGGCCACAGCAAGGGCGTCATAGAGAAGTTGCGCGAAGCCAAGGCCGCCTTCCCCGACGTGGACATCGTCGTAGGCAATGTGGCTACTGGCGAGGCAGCTCGTATGCTCGTCGAGGCCGGCGCCGACGGCATTAAAGTGGGCATAGGCCCCGGCTCTATCTGTACCACGCGCGTCGTTGCCGGCGTAGGCGTGCCGCAGCTCTCGGCCGTCTACGACGTGGCTTGCGCCCTCGCCGACACCGACGTGCCTCTCATTGCCGACGGCGGTCTGCGCTATTCGGGCGACGTCGTCAAGGCCATCGCTGCCGGCGGCAACTGCGTGATGATAGGCTCGCTCGTAGCCGGCACCGAGGAGAGCCCCGGCGACACCATCATCTCAGGTGGCCGCAAGTACAAGACCTACCGCGGCATGGGCTCGCTCGAGGCCATGGAGAACGGGTCAAAGGACCGCTACTTCCAAGCAGGCGAGAAGGATGTGAAGAAGCTCGTCCCAGAGGGTATCGCAGGCCGCGTGCCCTACAAGGGAACCGTGCAGGAGGTCATCTACCAGCTCGTCGGCGGTCTGCGCTCCGGTATGGGCTACTGCGGGGCTGCCACCATCAGGGACCTCCACCACGCCAAGTTCGTCCGCATCACCAACGCCGGCGTACTCGAGAGCCATCCCCACGACATCACCATCACCAGCGAAGCACCCAACTACAGCCGCCCGCAGTAAGCCAACGCCAAAGGCCTCCGCAGGGAACCCTTAACCCCTTCGTCCGGAACCCTTAAGGGTTTTGCGGGAAACCCTTGGGCTAATTTGAAAAGATAATAAAGACATCATAGCAATGAAGACAATCCTCTGTTCACTCGCGCTCATGGCCGCCGCCCTCACAGCCTCGGCCCAGACCGACCCCATCGTCATGCGCATCAACGGCAAGGCCGTGCCGCGCTCAGAGTTTGAGTACAACTACAATAAGAACAACACCGACGGCGTCATCGACAAGAAAAGCGTCGAAGAGTATGCTGACCTGTTCATCAACTACAAGCTGAAGGTAGAAGCCGCCCTCGACGCCAAGCTCGACACCCTCTCGAGCTACCAGCAAGAATACCGCACCTATCGCGATCAGCAGCTGCGTCCCTTGCTCGTGACGCCAGCTGCCGAGGAGCATGAAGTGCGCAACTACTACGACCAGATGCTCGCACAGCTCGAAGGAAAGCAGCTGCTTGAGCTTGCTCACATCTTCGTGCACCTGCCCCAGCAGTCTGACGCCACTGCCCAAGCCGCTGCCCGGGCGCGCATCGACAGTATCTATGCCGTGCTTCAAGGCGGCGAGGACTTCGCTCAGATTGCCGCAGAAGCTTCTGACGACCGCGGCACGGCTGCACGTGGAGGCGTCATAGGCTGGATAGGTCCCCACCAGCTGCTGAAGGAAATCGAGGACAAGGCCTACACGATGGAGGCAGGCGACGTCTCAGAGCCCCTGCTCTCGACCGTCGGGTGGCACATCCTCAAGCTCATGGACAAGAAATCTCTTGAGCCCTACGACACCCTCGCCCCGCGCATCCGCCAGTTCCTTGAGAGCCGCGGCATGCGTGATCGCCTTGCCACACAGGCGGCTGACAGCATCAGTCAGGCCTCAGGCAAGACCGTAGAACAGGTCATGGACGAGCAAGCCGAGCGCGTGGCTGCCGAGGACGAGGAACTGCGCTACCTCTTCCAGGAGTATCACGACGGCCTCCTGCTCTTCGAAATCTGCCAGCGCCAGGTGTGGGAACCAGCAGCAAAGGACACCACCGCCCTCGAAAGCTACTTCAAGAAGAACAAAAAAGCGTATGCATTCTCGAAACCCCACTTCTCGGGTGCACTCCTGCAGGCCATAAGCCCCGCCGTGCTCGCCAAGGCCACCAAGGCTCTCAAAGGCATGGACGAGGACAAGTGGGCCAACACGATAAAGACGCAGTTCAATGCCGACAGCGTGCAGGTGCGTTTCGAACGCCGAGTCTTCGAGCGGGGCGAGAACGCCATGGTAGATTCCCTTGCCTTTGGCATCAAACAAGGCAAGACACGCCCTTCGAAGAAATACCCTGCAGCCGCCGTGCTCGGGCGCAAACTCAAGAAAGGGCCACAGCGCTGGACCGACGTCGGTCCGCAAGTAGTCACCGACTACCAGACCGTGAAGGAGCAGGAGTTCGTCGAAGAACTGCGCCGCCGCTACAAGTTCGAAGTATATAAGCAAGTCCTAAATACGGTAAACAAGCATTAAATGAACGCAAGACACTTACTCGCCGCCGTCGCACTCTCGTGCGTAGCACTGCAGACGGCGGTGGCACAGAGCTTAAGCAACGTAGTCGATGAGGTGATATGGGTCGTCGGCGACGAAGCCATACTACGCAGCGACGTCGAGAAAGTGCGCACTCAGATGGGGCGCGTCTCGGGCAACCCCTACTGCGTCATTCCCGAAAACCTCGCCATACAGAAGCTCTTTATACATCAGGCCGAGATTGACAGCCTCGAAGCCTCAGAGGACAACGTCAACAGATACGTCGATGCTCAAATCAACGAATGGCTGCAGACGGCCGGCTCCAAGGAGAAACTCGAAGAATACCGCGGCATGACGCTCGCACAGATACGCGACGAAACCTACGACTTGGTCAAGGACAACCAACTCATGGACATAGTCAAAGATCACCTCACAAAGGACATTAAGGTCACACCGGCCGAGGTGCGTCTCTTCTTCAAAGATATGCCTGCCGACTCGCTGCCGCTCATTCCCACCCAGGTGGAAGTGGAGCTGCTGGCCGAGCACCCGCGCATACAGCAGGAAGAGATAGAGCGCGTGAAGAGCGAACTGCGCGACTACACCGAGCGCATCACTTCCGGAACGTCGACATTCAACACTCTCGCACGCCTATACAGTGAGGATCGCGAGTCGGCACGCCAAGGCGGCGAGATGGACTACATGAGCAAAGTGGATCTCGACCCCGCATTTGCCAACGTGGCTTGGACGCTCACCGACCCGAAGAAGGTCTCGAAAATTGTCGAGTCGCAGTACGGCTTCCACATCATACAGCTGGTCGACAAGCGTGGCGACAAGCTCAAACTGCGTCACATACTACTTAAACCCACCGTCGACCAGAAGGATGTCGATGCCGCTCTTGCCCGGCTCGACTCTATAACCGACGATATCCGCGACGGTAAGTTCACGTTCGAAGCGGCTGCCGTCACCCTCTCCGACGATAAGGACTCACGTGCCAACAACGGACTTATGTTTAATGTCGTGCGCGACGAGATGACTGGCGAGCGCATACGCACCTCACGCTTCAAGATGGCTGAACTGCCTTCAGAGATCGCACGAATCGTAGACGGGCTCGACGTCGGCGAGATATCAAAGCCCTTCACCATGCTTGATAAATCGGGTAAGCTACAGTGCTGCGTCGTGAAGCTCAAGAGCCGGCTGAAAGCGCACACAGCCACCATCACCGAGGATTTCCAGGTGCTCAGTGCCATCGTCAAGGCCAAACGCAGCGAGGACTTCCTCGACAAATGGATTAAGGAAAAGCAACGCACCACCTACGTACGCATCAACCCCGAGTGGTCCGACTGCGATTTCCAATATCCGGGCTGGGTGAAGAATTGACAGTCCCAAAGATATCGGATTATAGATTCTTCTGACGCATTTCGCTCGAAGGTGCTCTGCAAGCTCCGGGCGAGAGGTCCGGGATATTCACCCTCGCCTTGCTCGATGAAGCGCAGCGGCCTACGGGCTGGAGAATGGAAACTAAAGTTGAAAACAGATATAGCCAATAATGAACCAGAGAAAGGACTATAATGCCACTGACAGTCGTCGCTCATCGCGGCGGCGCAGCCCCCATGTGCTCATAGCTTATGCCCTGCTGCTCATTATGTCTGTCAACATCCTTGCCGCTCCTCCTGTCCGCCGCACCAACAGGCCGCGGCAGCAGAGCGACAAACGTATTCACTTGCTGCATTCCGACGAACTCTTCTACGACCAGCGCCGTAACCCTGATGCACAAATCCTCCGCGGGCACGTCCGTTTCAACCACGATGGCGTCATCTTAACCTGCGACAGCGCTTACTATTACGAGAACGATAATTCCTTCGACGCTTTCGGCCACGTGAAGATGAACCAGCACGACACGCTCACACTGGCATCCCGCGTCCTCTTCTACGACGGTAACGATCAGATGGCACAGGCGCGCCATGACGTCGTCCTGACTCACTATAAAAGCCGGCTCTACACCGATTCACTCGACTACGACCGGCTCTATCAGCTCGGCTACTTCTTCCAAGGCGGAAAACTCGTCGACAAAGACAACGTGCTCACCAGCGAGTGGGGGCAGTACAGCCCGGCAACGCGCGAGGCCGTCTTCAACTACAATGTTGATCTCAAGACGCCCAACACCACACTCATCTCGGACACTCTGCACTACAACACCGGCAGCGGCTTCGCCCGAATCGTAGGACCCTCCAACATCGACAATGGCGACAACCACATCTATTCCGAGCGCGGCACCTACGACACCCGCGCCGAGCACGCCTTCCTGCTCGACCGCTCCATCGTGAGCAACAAGGGTATCACCATCACTGGCGACTCGCTCGACTACCTCGGGGCGGGGGCCATCTCGAAAGCTTTCGGCAATATAGTCTACGTCGATAAGGACTCGCGCAATATGTTCACTGGCAACTACGTCCTCTATGCCGACTCCATAGGCTATGCTGAAGCGGCCGACAGCGCCGTGTGCATCGACTATTCGCAGCGCGACACCCTTTACGTACACGCCGACACCTTCAAACTCTACACTTACAACATAGATACCGACACCGTTTGGCGGGAGATTCGGGCCTACAACCACGTCCGGGCCTTCCGCCCCGATATGCAGGCCGTATGCGATTCCATGGTCTTCGTCTCGCGCGACTCATGCCTCACCATGTACCGCGACCCTATCCTGTGGCAGCAGGGCCAGCAACTCCTGGGCGAGGAGATTAAGGCGTGGGTGAACGACAGCACTATCGACAGCACCTATGTGCTCCGTCAGGCTCTCTCGGTTGAGCGGCTCGACACGATGTGCTACAATCAGGTTACGGGCAACGTCATGCGCAGCTATTTCAATGAAGGCCGCATGAAGATGACCTGGGCCGAGGGCAACGTCGTCGTCCGCTACTATCCTCTCGATTCCGACAGCCTTATGATAGGGCTGTTGGAGTCAGAGTCGGCAGAGCTTAAGCTCTTCATGGGTGAGAAACAGCTTGATAAGATTTGGATGCCCGAGGCCACCGGAAAGCTGCATCCGCTGGCCCTCGCGACCAAGCGCGAGCGCTATCTCGACAACTTCGGATGGTTCGACTACGTCCGCCCGGTCAGTAAAGACGACATCTTCGACTGGCGCCCCAAGCGGGCAGGCTTCGAGCTTAAGAAGTCGGTGGAGCACGTCAAGCCCAAGGCTTCCCTGTCAAATAAGAGCTCAGGCTCGTCGGGCGATAAGAATCCCAAGGCCCCTGAGAATTTCATATCTAAGTAGCCCCTCAATCCCGAGCATTCAACATTCATCTTTAATCCTTCAACTCTCAACACCGATTATGGCCCTTTTCTCCACCAGAAGTCCGCGTCGCTTCAATGGCGTGCATATCTACACCTCCGAACGCAAGGACAAGCTCGACAAGCTCGTGGCCGAAGCCAAGCGCGAAGAGCAGATTGAACGCGGCGAGACGCCCGAGTATAAGCCCGACATAGAGTCCTATCGCGGCAAGTTTGCCAAGAACCTCAAGAAGGCCGACCCCGACCGTCGGCGCCTCCACCCCGGCCTCGCCATCGCCATCATCGTGGTGCTCATTCTCCTGTGGTACTATCTGATGACTGGCCGCCTCCCGTTTTAAAGTCGTTCTCCGAGAGCCGCATCTATCATTAATAACCACTCCCTGATTTCTAATCCCCAATCCATAATCCCGACTTGGACCTCATTCAGCTCCTTCCCGACTCAGTCGCCAACCAGATAGCAGCAGGCGAAGTAATCCAGCGTCCGGCCTCCGTGGTCAAGGAACTGGTGGAAAATGCCGTCGACGCCGGTGCCCATCGCATCGACGTCATCGCTGTTGATGCCGGTCGCACCAGCCTGCAGGTTGTCGATGACGGGTGCGGAATGAGCGAGACGGATGCACGCCTGGCCTTCGAGCGCCATGCTACGAGCAAGATCCGAGAGGCCGCCGACCTCTTTACGCTCACTACGATGGGTTTCCGTGGCGAGGCTCTGCCGTCGATTGTCGCGGTGGCGCAGGTCGAGATGACCACCCGCACGGCCGACTCCGACCTTGGCACTCGCCTGCAGATAGAGGCTTCGCGCGTCGTTGCCCAGGAGCCTGTAGCCTGTGCCGTGGGCACCAACATCGTCGTGAAGAACCTCTTCTTCAACGTCCCGGCCCGCCGAAAATTCCTCAAGACTACAGCTACAGAACTCAACAATATAACTGCAGAGCTCGAGCGGATAGTGCTTGTGCACCCCGACATATCCTTCTCACTGGCTCACAACGACACGCCCATACTCAACCTCTCCCCTTCGAGCGCCAAGGGACGCATCGCCGCAGTCTTCGGCTCGCGCATTGCCGAGCGCCTGTTGCCTGTGGCGGTGGAGACGCCGATGGTGAACATCCGCGGCTTCGTGGGCAAGCCCGAGGCCGCCCGCAAGCGCGGCGCGCAGCAGTTCTTCTTCGTCAACGACCGCTACATGCGCCACCCCTATTTCCACCGTGCCGTGCAGGAGGCTTTCACGCGGCTTATTCCAGCCGACGAGCAGGTGCCTTATTTCATCTATTTCGACGTGCCTCCGGCCGACATCGACGTGAACATACACCCGACGAAGACCGAGATAAAGTTCGAAAACGAGCAGGCTATCTGGCAAATCCTCTTAGCTGCCGTGCGCGAGGCTATAGGCAAGTTCAATGCCATACCCACGATAGAATTCGATACCGAAGGGCGTCCGGCTGATATGCCCGTGTACAATCCCAACGTGGCGACGCTCGTTGAGCCGCCTACGGTGACGCTCAATGCTGGTTTCAATCCATTTGAAGTGGGCACCGACCCGGCTTATGCGCCTCGCCAACAAGGGCTCTCCGAGAAACGGCCCGACGACGCTTTCACGCCAACCTTCAATCGTCGCACTGCAGCCCCTGATGGCTGGGAGATGCTCTACGGCCAGCCGCAGGTTGCAGCCCCGGCACCCACTGACTCGCGGGCCTTCTTTCAGTACCAAGGGCAGTACATACTCACTGCCACAGAGAGCGGTCTGCTGATTGTTGACCAGCACCGGGCACACATCCGTGTTCTCTACGACCGTTACGTTGCCCAGCTTGCTTCCTCCGGTCTTCCATCGCAGCGCTATCTCTTCCCCGAGGTGATGCAACTGACGGCCTCGCAGTCTGCAACCTTCTCTCTGCAGCACGAGAACCTCTCGCGCCTGGGTTTCGACATCAACGACCTCGGCGGCGGCAACGTCTCCATCGTTGGTTACCCGTCGGGCTTCGAGGGTCTGGACCCTCAGCTCCTGCTTGCCGACATTCTCGCTGCGGCTGCCGACAGCGGCAACCTTGACTCCGACCAGCTTTTCGGACGCTTGGCTTCCACTTTGGCTCAGGCCGCTGCTATCCCCAGGGGCCAGGTGCTTTCGGAGACAGAAATGCAGGATCTCGTGGCACAGCTCTTCGCGTCGACCAATGCAAACTATACCCCCGACGGCCACGCCGTGACGGCCATCATCGGGCAGGAAACCATCGACAAGCTCTTCAAGGCTTAATCGACAGCGGCACGCTGGCACTCCTCGTGCGTGTGTACATATAATATAATACGTGCGTATGTGCGCGCTCACGCGCGAGGTCAACTTTGACAAGACGTAAATACATATAAACCAAACAATAATGACTGCCAAACAGAAAATCATGCTCACGGGCGACCGTCCCACAGGTCCCCTCCACATCGGTCACTACGTAGGCTCGCTGCGCCGCCGCGTAGAACTCCAGAACGCCGATGTCTTCGACAAAATCTTCATCTTTGAGGCCGATGCTCAGGCCCTGACCGACAATATCGACAACCCCGACAAGGTGCGCCAGAATGTCATAGAGGTGGCTCTCGACTATCTTGCCGCAGGCCTCGACCCTCAGAAGAGCACTCTTTTCATCCAAAGCCAGATTCCAGAGCTCTGCGAGCTTACGTTCTACTTCATGGATCTCGTCAGTGTCTCGCGCCTCCAGCGTAATCCCACGGTGAAGACGGAGATACAGATGCGCGGTTTCTCTGGCGAGAGCATCCCCGTTGGTTTCTTCACCTATCCCATCTCGCAGGCTGCCGACATAACCCTCTTCAAGGCCACGACCGTGCCCGTAGGCGAGGATCAGGAACCTATGCTGGAGCAGTGCCGCGAGATAGTCCGCCGCTTCAACAATATCTATGGCGAGACGCTCGTTGAGCCCAACATCCTTCTGCCCGAGAATGCCGCCTGCCTGCGCTTACCCGGCATCGACGGTAAGGCCAAGATGTCCAAGAGCCTCGGCAACTGCATTTATCTTAAGGACAGCGCTGACGAAGTGGAGAAGAAGGTGAAGTCGATGTTCACAGACCCTGACCATCTGCGCGTCAGCGACCCTGGTAAGGTCGAGGGCAACACCGTCTTTACCTACCTCGACGCCTTCTGCCGCCCCGAGCATTTCGAACGCTATCTGCCCGACTATCCTAACCTCGACGAGCTTAAGGCACACTATCGCCGTGGCGGCTTGGGCGACATGAAGGTCAAGAAGTTCCTTGCCGCCGTGCTGCAGGAGACCCTCGAGCCTATACGCCAGCGCCGCGCCGAGTTTGAGAAGGATGTCCCTGCCGTGATCGACATTCTGCGCCGCGGCACCGAGGTGGCTCGCGAGGCCGGTGCACAGACAATGTCCGAAGTGCGCCGCGCCATGCGCCTCGACTATTTCGATGACAATGCCTTCTCTGCCGAGCAGGCAGCCCGCTTCGCCACAGCACAACCTTAGCCCTCCGGCTGAGGCCTTACTGACACACCGTCTGAAACCCTTAAGGGTTCAGCCCATAACCCTTAAGGGTTCGGCCGATAACCCTTAAGGGTTTTTGCGTAAACCCTTGGGCTTGTTGTCGGCCCCCTATTGCCCTTGCCGCTCATCGATGCCATCTCCCGGTTCTTTTTTCGTCGAATTAGTCACTTTTCATCGGCAGATATTTTCCTGTTCTGATTAAAGTAATTATCTTTGCTGCCAGAATGATACGAGAAATACAACTACGCGTAAGCCCCGAAGTGGCGGCTACCGACTCGCTGCTGCGCGAGCAGTTGGCTGCTGAGAGCGGCGTGGAATCACGGCGCATCAGCGGCTACCGCATAGTGCGCCGGAGCATTGATGCCCGCCAGCGCCGGGTAGTCGTAAACCTG
>JAFUFW010000058.1 GCA_017469685.1 Bacteroidaceae bacterium
ATACAACCAGCCGCCGTCGGATGCCGACCAGCCAACGCCGAGGAATCCATTGTGGAGACAGACATGCAGGACAAAAGCACCTGAGATGACAGCCACCACCGCCAGCCAACGATTGCTCAACCGACGCAACAGCAGAGCGTAACAGATGTTGCCGATATACTCATAGAACAGCGACCAGAATGGACCGTTCAGAGGGAAGTATTCTCCGAAGCCGCGAACCTCAATGGCACTGCCTGGCAGGGCCGGCAGAAGGAGCATCCCACAGAGGACGGACAACAATGTCATGCCCCAAGAGACAACCGTGCCGTCCCACATCGTACGCCCCTGAACGAGGAAGACAACAGCGCCAATGAATCCGCCCATGAGCACCATGGGATGCAAGCGAATGAGACGTCGGCGGAAGAAGCGCCCTATGGTGAGTCCCTGCTGCCATCGGTCGTCGTAAGAATAGCCTATGACGAAACCCGACAGCACGAAGAACATATCCACGGCCAGATAGCCGTGGGGAATGGGATTAGAGCTGCACGCGTCAAACACGTGAAAGACGAGCACCATCAGTGCTGCCACACCGCGCAGGCCATCGAGGACAACGTAGTGGTCTTTCTGAGCGATGCTATTAGTCTGAGCCTTATCAATATTCATTCTGAAAGAGATCAATCTCGTACTACTTCTAAGTAGAAACTGAAGGGGCGGAAGCCATCGTTGCAGCTTATCATGGCACTCATGGGGTCCTTCATCCAACCATCGTAGAAATTTCCCTCACCCTTGGCCAGGGCCTCTACAAACTCGCGCATAGAATACCAGGCTGCGGGGCACATGCCCTCAGGCCGCTGTCCGTCGCACGAAATCCATCGTTGCCCCTCGCGCACGTCGCAAGTGTGCTCGATGGGATTCTCGTAGCGGGCCATAAGGTCGGGATAGACAGTCTGGCGCACAGCTGTGATGCTTACTTTATTCATGTGGAGACAATTGTTTAATGACGCGGCAAGGATTGCCAGCGGCAACGGTATTAGATGGGATGTCATGCACAACGACTGAGCCTGCACCGATGGTGACGTTGTCGCCAATGGTGACACCAGGAAGAATGGTTACACTGCCGCCAATCCACACATTGTCGCCTATGGTGACAGGCTCTGCCCATTCCTGACGAGTGTTGCGCTCTACAGGGTCGGTGCTGTGGCAGGCGGTGTAGATGCTGACGTTGGGGCCGACAAAGCAGTCGTCGCCAATGGTGACCAAAGCTTCATCAAGTACCGTAAAATGGAAGTTTGCAAAGAATCGGCGACCTACGCGGATATGCTTGCCATAGTCGCAGTAGAAAGGCTGGTTGATGAAAGCAGCCTGATCCTCAACATGACCTAAGAGCTCGTTGAGCATCGCGCGGCGAGTGGATAGGTCGGTGGGGCGCAAGGCGTTGTAGGTCTGCAAGCGGTCCTTCACCTCATTCAGTTCTTTCACAAGTTCCTTGTCCGTGGCAGAATATATCATCCCTGCCAGCATTTTTTCTTTCTCAGTCATCTTTGGCTTTTATTATTCACAGCTTGCCACCATCGTCCCGTATCGAGCTGGCAAGCTTGAGCGAATGATTAATAATATTATAAGCGCGGCAAAGATAATAAAAGATTATAGATTAAGGCTTAAAGAGAAAGGATTTTTTCTGTTTGCAGAGAGTTTTGGGAGTAATTGTAGGAACAGGGGCGCCATGTAAGCCACTTTATGGCGAATAACTGGCAAATGGTTCCTCGGCAAGACTAAAGGGTTTCCCCAGCAAACCTTAATAGACTTCCCCTATACCTCTTATATTATTTGACAACCCAACAGCGAAGATTATATCCATCTGCAAGGCCTGTTGAGGATAAGGCATAGCTGTATTCTATATATCACCGAGTAATAATTAAATATCACAGTATGATTTATAGAATTTGATTGCTGGCATAGGAGAAAATTTCATCCCTTTCGCGATATTTTTCCCGAAATATCTTGCCTTCCCACTAATTTATACTAACTTTGCAGGCAGTTCAGACAATCTTACATAGCACTACCATTTACGCTCTGATTTCTTGAAGCGTCAAGCAACACATTAATATGCATATCGTCATTGCTGGAAACATAGGCAGCGGGAAGACCACGCTCACCAACATGCTTGCACAGCACTACGGCTGGAAGGCGCAGTTCGAGGCCGTGGACTACAACCCGTATCTCGAGGACTACTACAAGGACATCCCGCGATGGTCCTTCAACCTCGAAATATATTTCCTCAAGCAACGCTTCAAGGACCTGCTGGAACTGGCAAGGAGCAAAGAGACGATAATCCAGGACCGCAGCATCTACGAGGGCGTTTATGTGTTCACGACCAACAACCACCTCATGGGCAATCTCTCCGACCGCGACTTCGATACCTACATGGAACTATTCGAACAGATGACGGACATCCTGCGCTACCCTGACCTCATGATTTACCTCCGTGCATCAGTACCCCATCTGGTCCAGAATATTCAGAAGCGCGGGCGCGACTACGAGCAGAGCATGCCCATCGACTACCTGCGCAACCTCAACCACCTCTACGAGGACTTCATCTACGAGAAATACCGCGGCCGCACCCTGCCCATCGACGTCGACAACCTCGACTTCCAGCACCGCACCGAGGACTTCGCGATGATAGTTGACAAAATCGACAGCCAACTCTTCGGACTATTCCCTGAATAATCACTACGGCCGCAGGCCGTGCCCTTGATACTATTACTTTAACTTTAAACTACGGCATAAGGCCGTGCAAAATCATGCATATAGCTATCGCAGGAAATATCGGAAGCGGAAAGACAACGCTCACCAAACTGCTGGCCGCACACTACGGCTGGACGGCTCGCTTCGAGCCCGTAGACTTCAATCCATACCTCGACGACTTCTACAAGGACATGAGCCGATGGTCGTTCAACCTGCAGATATATTTCCTGAACAAGCGATTCAAGGACGTCGTGGAGATAGCCAAGAGCGACGACACCATCATTCAGGATCGCACCATCTTCGAGGATGCCCGCATCTTTGCTCCGAACCTGCACGCGCAAGGCTACATGAGCGATCGCGACTTCCAGAACTACACCGACCTCTTCGACCTGATGATGTCGCTCGTTAAGCTGCCCGACTTGATGATCTACATCCGCTCGAGCATCCCGACACTCATAGCGCAGATTCAGAAACGAGGACGCGAATTCGAGCAGAGCATACGTATCGACTACCTTCAAGGCCTTGGCGACCGCTACGAGGAATGGATTGAGGGGTACAAAGGCAACCTAATTATCGTCGACGGCGACAACTGTAAATTCGGCGATAACCCTCTCGCCTTCCAACAAGTCACCGACATGATTGACGCCGAACTCTACGGACTATTCCCAATAGGCCAATAGTGAGAATGCAAAAAACCTACCGACAACAAAAAAGTTAAGCATTAATAGCCGCCACGTCAAAGTAAATACTTATCTTTGCAGCGAAATCTGTAAGAGCGAATGAAACTTATACTCTTGTCTACAGCCGATTTCTTCGTCGAAGAAGACACTATCATCAATGCCCTCTTCGAAGAAGGACTTGATTTGCTTCACCTAAGAAAACCCGGCACAGAACCCGTATATTCCGAACGGTTGCTCACGCTGCTGCCCCAGCAATGGCACGACCGCATAGTCGTACACGAACATTTCTACCTCAAGGAAGAGTTCAGCCTGCGAGGCATACACCTCAACAAAGCGAACCCCGAACCGCCACAGAACTACAACGGCCACATCAGCCGTTCATGCCACACCATCGATGAGCTGCAACAGATGCGTCAGCGGTTCGACTACCTTTTCCTTTCACCAGTCTTCAATAGCATATCATATCCAGACCGGCAAGCCGCCTTCACGACCGACGAGCTCAACGCTGCAGCCCGAGCCGGGCTCATCGACCGCAAGGTCATGGCCGCAGGAGGTGTCAACAGCGACACTCTGCCACGGCTCAAAGACTTCGGGTTCGGAGGTGCAGTAGTGCTGGGCGATTTGTGGACACGCTTCGACATACATTCTGGGCTCGACTACAAAGAAGTAATCGGGCATTTCCGAAAACTCCGGAAAGCTGCCGGCTGACACCTCCAAGAACCACGCCGAGAAAACTCACTCAACATAAACCCCTCAACTTCGGGCCACGCCCGAGAAATAAAACACATGAACAACTTCGTCGTCTTCACAGGCACTGCCACTCGCTACCTGACAGAGAAAATCTGCATGAGCTTAGGAGTTCCCATGGGCAACTGCACCGTCACCCATTTTGCCGACGGTGAGTTCTCGGTATGTTACAATGAGACCGTTCGCGGCCGGGATGTCTTCCTCGTGCAAAGCACCTTCCCAAACAGCGACAACCTCATGGAGCTACTTCTGATGATTGATGCCGCCAAGCGAGCTTCAGCAAGAACCATCAACGCAGTCATCCCATACTTCGGTTGGGCACGACAGGACCGCAAAGACCAGCCGCGCGTGGCCATCGGTGCCAAGCTCGTTGCCGATATGCTAAGCGTAGCCGGCGTCAGCCGAGTCATCACCATGGACCTCCATGCCGATCAGGAGCAAGGCTTCTTCAACGTGCCGGTTGACCACCTCTACGCTTCGAGCGTCATGCTCCCCTACATCGAGAGCCTCCACCTCGAAAACCTCGTCATTGCTACCCCCGACGTTGGCGGCTCGAAGCGCGCTTCTGCCTACTCTAAATATTTCCAGTGCCCACTCGTGCTCTGCAACAAGGTTCGCCGTCGCCCCAACGAAGTAGCTTCGATGCAAATCATCGGTGAGGTCTTCGACGCTGATGTGGTGCTCATCGACGACATGGTTGACACGGCTGGTACCATCACCAAGGCAGCCGACCTGATGATTGAGAACGGAGCTCGCTCAGTGCGAGCTATTGCCAGCCACTGCGTCATGAGCGGACCAGCCAGCGAGCGAGTCCAGGCCAGCAAGCTCGAAGAAATGGTATTCACAGACTCCATTCCTTACTCCGCACGCTGTGCAAAAGTCAAGCAAATATCCATTGCCGACCTTATTGCAGAGACAATACGTCGAGTGGAACAGAACGAAAGCATTTCAGACCAATATCTGCTTTAAACGAGGCAACAGTCTACGTATCTGATAATTTGAGTAATAACTCTTTAAACAAAACAACAATGAAAAAGACTATGTTTATCTGCGCCTTGGCATTTGCTATGTTCCAGGCACAGGATGTAAAAGCCAGCACCTTCGTCGACAACGACGATAAGACTACTGTCGTAGCTCAGGCTGAGAAAGAAATCAAGGTTCAGGAAGAAGTCATCCGTGACCTCAAGAAGAAGCAGCGCGACATCGAGAGCGACCTTAAGGACGTGAAGAGCCGCATCAAATCAGCTCAGGAAGCTCTCAAGAAGGCTAAGGCCGTCGTCAAGACCGAGAACGCTCGCCTGAAAGCTGAGCAGAAGGCTCAGAAGGCTGCCAGCGAATTCGCAAAGTAAAAACAACTGAAAACAAAAAAGGGGCGCTCCACTTGGAAGCGCCCCCTTTTTTGTATTCCTCAGAACTTAAAGCCAAGAGTGAAAGTCACATTGTGGCGGTCGAGGTTGACATCTACAGGCGTAAGCTCACGCCCATCGGTGATAAACTGAGCCTCTGGGGTCCGCGCCGTCTGATAGCTGTCGTCGAAGGCATAGAAGTCGCCATGTTGGTGACGGTACTTGTAAGCAATATCGGCATAGAAACTCTTGCCGCGGTAGCCCATTCCCAAAGAGAAGATATTGGCAGCCTTCAAATTCATATAGTCTGTGCCTGTGACATAGTTCATATAATATGAATCGACTGTCTGGTCAAAACGGCCGCCGGACTTCATCGGTGCGCTGTAGAAGTTGTATCCAGCACGCACGGCGAACTTGGGAGCGGGCTTATATTCTATGCCAGCACGAAGGTTGTGGACACCATTAATGACACGCTCCGTCATAGCATTCATTGCCTTGTCGCTGTTCATGCCTACGCTTTGGTCGTCCCATCCGCTGCTCTCCTGGCGGGGATAGCCCATTGTGGCACGTTTGTTGAGCGAGTACTCATACTCGACATCCCATGCAAGATAGTCCTCTACCGTAGACGCAAGGCTCAAGCGGAACTTCCAGGGAGAGTGGAGGTTGAACTCGAGATAGTTGGCATCAGGACTGTCGTAGCGATGGTAACTACCCTGTTGGTCGTTGTAAGAAAAGTCATACGAACGAGCGTCTTCGTTCCAGCCGTTGTTCTGCCACTTTGTGTAGAATGTGAAGTAGCTGTCCTCTTGCTTGAGGGTGTACCATGTCGGAGTCTCGATGGCAATACCGAAGCGCAGAGGATTGTCCTCGATGGGCCGGATGATGGTTCCTGCCTTCAGGTTAAAACCAGTGCCATTGACATCATGTTGAGCGTCGAGAGTATAGTCCTGAACAGCGAAGTCATCAAGGAAGTGACCACCGAAATAACCGTCGCGGAACTCCACGTAGGAAGTGTTGCTGCGGTATTTCAGGAAGTTAACGCCAAACGTAGCTCCCCAGAACACGCGGTCCTGCACACCACCCGAAACGTTGAGGTCGAGGCCATAGAGGTTTCCACTGGAAGTGCGATAGAAAGAGTTAGCATTGTTGAGATACTGCAGCTGACCACCATCGGCAGCGAATACGTCGTAGATACCTACGCCATAAGCCTGATTGACCAAAGAACCTGAGTTTTGTGAATAGTCGTCGCCAAAGTCGAGCATCAGGCCGGCCAGCTGTGATGCCTGCGAGAGACCGCCGAGATTGCCATGCTCAGCAATCATCGAGTGGCGGAAATCGAGTTTCTTCTGCAGGTTAAGGCCGAAGTTCACGTTGTTACCATTGGGATTGTTGAAGACTGCAACGAAACCTATCTGGTCAAACGAATAGTGAGCACGTGCTTCGCCTTCGATAGCCTTATCGTCCTGAATCACGGCGCCCATGCCGATACTAATGTCGTTGCGGCGCATAAGGCCGATACCAGCGGGGTTGTTTGAGATCACTGATATATCGCCTCCGAGGGCGCCCATAGCTCCGCCCATTCCAACGTAGCGGGCCGTACCGTGAACGTCTGAGGTGTTGGTCAAACGGTCGTTGGTGTAAGTGTCCTGAGCCTGAACGCCTGTGAAGGCAAGACACATCATAACGAATATAAAGTTTTTCTTCATAGTAGTTTCTATAATTATTTCAACTGTTCAATAAATCAACTATCAAATTACAATCGGAATCAGTCAACAGTCTATTGCTATATGCAGACTGATTAGCCTGTCAACGTCCTCGGCCACCGCCGCCACCGCGGCTGCCGCCTGAAAAACCGCCGCCACCGCCAGAGAAGCCACCGCTGCGAGAGCTGCCAGATGAGCTGCTGGAGCCGAAGCTGCCACTACGCGTGCTGCTTGAGGAGCCGGAATAGGTCGAAGTGGAAGAACGTGATGTGCCAAATGAGCTGGTTCGATTGGAGGTGTTGGTTGTGGAGTTGCTGCGACCCGCGCTGACCGTTGCCGAGCGGGAGGTCGTAGATTGGCCGCTACCGAATGTGCGAGTACGAGCGCCGGCGCTGCCCGTTGCAACACCTACAGAGGTTCCCCGTCCACGATTGTAACCAGCCGAGCGTCCTGTCTGTCCACGATAACGGCTTGTGTGGGCTCCGTCTGTGCGGCTGTTGTGAGGACGGCCGTAGCGACCGCCGATGTAGAAGCCGCCATAGTAGGGATAGCCCCAGCCATAGTAGCCACCATACCAGTAAGGATCATAGTAGCCATAGTAGCCGCGCCAGCCATAGTAGCCGCCATATCCCCAGTAAGGACGGTGCCAACCATAGTAGCCTCCATACCAGTAAGGGTCATAGCCCCAGTACCAGTCGTCGTAGAAGAAGGGATCGTAGTAGCTGTAATACCACGGAGAAGCGTACGCACCGCCGTAGCCGAAGCGGTTCAGTCGACGTGTGTAGGCGTAGTCCTCACCGTCCTGGTAGCCTTCGTTGTAGCCTTGGGCATAGACATCGTTGGCCAGAGAGCGTGTGGTCACAGCCATGGAGTCCTCCATAATATATAATGTGTCGTTGCCGGGCAGCTGATAGGTGAAGGTGCCGTCGGGGCTCTCGACATAGCGCCCCTGGGAAACAGAACGGCCACGACGATTGTACTCATCGACATCGCGCTTTGAGCCGCTCACGTTGACGGGCTCGTCCTCGTCGGCATACACGATCTGAACCGGCACGTACTTGCGAGCTTCCTGCTCAGCGCGCGCCTTGGCCTCAGCCTCGGCCTTAGCCTGCTTCGCCCTTTTGTTGACGAAGTAGACATCATCCTGCGCCACTATGGTTGCGAGTGGCACGAAGAGCAGCGCCATGGCTGCCAACAATTTCTTTGTGTTCATCATTTCCGTATACAATTAAATTGGTTCTAACTTTATTAATCGACAGCGCAAAGATACTGCGACTTCCGACGCCTGAAGGGGGAAAAATCCTATTTCGCAGGAGAAAATCCCTAAAGCAGCATGATGACACCACTCGTCTGGCCTTAATTATGGTCAATCGCTGATATGCTTTTGCACTATTTCGACTACAAAAGTAAGCTTTCAAGCCCATTTGCACAAACAAAGAGCGTTAAAAATAAGGAAAATCGCTAAAAAAGAATGTAATGAAGAAAAAAATACGTAAATTTGCACTCGATTCACACTTTAATTATAATAATAATGCGAGTAATAACCGCTAACACACACAAGAAAAAGATGAAATCATTTGTTTTCCCCGGTCAGGGCGCCCAGTTCTCAGGAATGGGCAAAGATCTCTACGAGAGCAACGCTGAAGCAAAGGCTCTCTTCGATAAGGCTAACGACATCCTCGGTTTCGAGATTACAAAGATAATGTTCGAAGGCACAGCCGACGAGCTGAAGCAGACGAAGGTCACTCAGCCAGCTGTTTTCCTTCACTCCGTGATTACTGCCATCTGCCTTGGCGACAAGTTCCAGCCCGACATGGTGGGCGGTCATTCCTTAGGTGAATTCAGCGCACTTGTTGCAGCTGGCGCCCTCTCGTTTGAGGATGGTCTGAGGTTGGTCAGCGCCCGTGCCCAGGCAATGCAGAAGGCATGTGAAACACAACCTTCTACAATGGCAGCCATCATCGGGCTAGACGACGAAACCGTTGAGCGCATTTGCGCCGAGGTGGAGGCTGAGGGCGGCGTCTGCGTTCCCGCCAACTACAACAACCCTGGCCAGCTTGTCATCAGCGGCACGGTTGATGCCATCAACGCCGCTTGTGAGAAGCTGAAGGCTGCAGGTGCCAAGCGCGCACTTCCCCTGCCCGTGGGCGGAGCCTTCCACAGCCCCCTGATGCAGCCAGCCAAGGATGAACTGCAGGCTGCCATAGAGTCCACCGAGTTCCATATGCCCAAATGCCCCGTCTACCAAAACGTCGACGGCAAGGCTCACACTGCCCCCGAGGAGATTAAGCAGAACCTCATTGCCCAGCTCACAGCCAGCGTCCGCTGGACTCAGGAGGTTGAAGCTATGCTCGAGGCTGGAGCCACTGAGTTCACCGAGTGCGGTCCGGGCAAGGCGCTACAGGGGATGATAGCCAAGATAGCCAAGGGCGTCGAAGGCCTCGTTGTCCGCAGCGCGACGGAACTGTAAACGAAGGGCCCCACAGAGGTTGTGAGACCCGAGCGTAATCATTTATGAAGAGACACATTTTAAAGAACATTATCGTGCAAGCTTGCATCGGACTCCTCACGAGTCTGACGCAAGCTTGTTCGTTTTATAGCGAGCCCGCAGAAATGCAGAAACCGGTAATATATCAAGTTTTCACGCGCCTTTTCGGCAACGATACCAACGTAAACGTGCGCAATGCCGACATAACCGTCAATGGCTGCGGCAAGATGTCCGACTTCACGCCCAAGGCTCTGGAGGAGATACACAAGTTTGGGGCCACACACATTTGGTACACAGGCATAATAGAACATGCCACGCAGACTGACTACTCTACCTACGGCATTCAGCGCGACCACCACGCCGTCGTAAAGGGCAAGGCCGGCAGTGCATACGCCATCAAGGACTACTACGACGTAGACCCCGATATAGCTACGAGCGTCCTGTCGCGAATGAAGGAATTTGAGGCCTTGGCAGCCCGTACTCACGAGGCCGGTCTGAAGGTTGTCATAGACTTTGTGCCTAACCACGTGGCACGCCAGTACCACAGCGACGTGTGCCCTGATGGCACAGAAGACCTCGGAGCGGCTGACGACACAACCCGCCACTTCTCACCCGCCAACAATTTCTACTATTTCCCTGGCGAACAGTTCACTGCCGATTTCGACCTCCAGGCAGATGAATCCAGCCCCTACGAAGAGCAGCCCGCTCGCGCCACGGGCAACGACGTATTCTCGAGCCATGCACGGAAGGACGACTGGTACGAGACAGTAAAACTAAACTATGGAGTCGACTATACTAACGGCCGTGCCACGCACTTCGACCCCGTGCCCTCCACATGGGAGAAGATGACCAATATTCTTCTCTTCTGGGCTGGAAAAGGCGTGGACGCATTCCGCTGCGACATGGCCGAAATGGTGCCATCCGAGTTCTGGGCGTATGCTACGTCCAAGGTTCGCGAGCGCTATCCCCATATCCAGTTCATTGCGGAGATTTATGGCCCTGATGCCTACCGCCGTTATATCCACGAGGGAGGTTTTGACTATCTTTATGACAAGGTGGGTCTGTACGACACCTTACGTGCCGTGACCATCGGCAATGCAAATGCTTCGGCGATTACTTCGTGCTGGCAGGCAGTGGACGATATCCGCCCCCATATGCTTTCGTTCCTTGAGAACCACGACGAGCAGCGCATCGCTTCAGACTTCTTCGCAGGCGACGGCGAGCATGGACGTGCTCCTATGATTGTAGCTGCCACCTTCGGAACGGGCCCCGTAATGATTTACTTCGGGCAAGAACTGGGTGAGCGTGCGATGGACGAGGAAGGCTTTAGCGGGCGCGACGGCCGCACGACAATCTTCGACTACTGGACCGTAGAGACCATAAGCCGTTGGCGCAATCGCGGCAAGTTTGACGGGCAGCGTCTGACGCCGCAAGAGGTTGAGCTCCAGCAGTTCTACTCCAGACTGTTAAATCTCTGCTCGACCGAGAAAGCTATCCGCGAGGGCGACTTCTTCGACCTGATGTATGTTAATCCCCCGAGCGAGCATTTCAACCCCCACCGCCAGTATGCCTACCTGCGCCGTGCCGGCAATGAAGTGTTGTTATGCGTGGCTAATTTCGATCGTCAGCCAGCTACACTCGACATAAACATACCTGTTGATGTGTTCAACCTCTATGGTCTGAAGGCCAAGAGCAAGGCAAAAGCTACAGACCTGCTGACAGGTGTTGCCTCAACGGTAGCCTTCACGTCCGAAAAGCCGGCACACGTGAGCGTGCCAGCCCTTGGAGGCGTAATACTGAAAATAAAGTAAACAACACAAACCGACGACATGACATTTCCTATTATCTACGTAGCCGTCATCCTGGTATTTATGCTCGTGGCGCTTATGCGCGAGTGTTTGCGCCCTGGGCTGATATTGTTCACGGCTGTGGTATTGCTGCTTGTAGCCGGCATTATCAACCCCGAGGAGGCTTTGAAAGGTTTCTCCAACAAGGGCATGATCACTGTTGCCCTGCTCTACCTCGTTTCTGAGGGCGTGCGCAAGAGCGGAATCCTTGAGCGAATAGTGTTCCGCATGCTGCCAAAGAAGGATGCCAGCATCACCTCCGCAGGCCTTCGCTTCTACCCTATCGTGACGTTCATCTCGGCGTTTTTCAACAACACTCCCGTCGTTGTCATCTTCGCCCCTATGATCAAGAACTGGGCCCGGAAGATGAAGCTGCCGCCCACGAAGTTCCTCATCCCGCTTTCGTATGCCACCGTCATCGGCGGTATCTGTACGCTCATAGGCACTACGACCAACCTCGTGCTTCATGGTATGCTGCTTCAGGAAGCCAAGGATGAGGCTGCAGCCTTAGAGGAAGGTGGCGCGGAGGGCATTCTCATGCGCTTCGGCATCGATGGTATGTCGATGTTCGAGCTCACGAAGGTGGGTATCTTCATTGCTATTGCAGGCCTTGTCTACCTTGTATTCTTCTCGAAATACCTTCTTCCAGACGAGCGCCGCTCAGATGAAGAAGCCGCCGAGCAGGACCTCGCTCCTGGCATGACGCGCCACGAAGTGCTCTTAGGCAACCGCTTCCCGGGTCTTGGCAAGACACTCCACGAGTTTGACTTCTACCGCCACTACGGCGCCCACGTGCGAGCCATCTCGCGTGGCGGCTCTATTGTCGAGGGCGATTTCATGAATATGCGCCTCACACACGAAGACACACTCATCATCGATGCCGATGACTCGTTCATGAAAGCCTGGGGCGACAGCCGTGTGTTCTGGATGATTAACCGCGTAGGCGACTATGAGCCTCCAATGGGCAAGAAGAAGCGTTGGTTCGCTCTCCTCTTACTTATTCTCATGATTATCGGTGCCACCGTGGGCGAGCTCGAGCCCGTGAAGCAGTATCTGGCTCATTCCGAGTTCGTACAGGCCCACATGCCCGGGCTGAAGCTCGACATGTTCTTCTTCGTCTGCGTCACTGTCATCATCATGGCTTGGACGCGTATGTTCTCGCCTCGCAAGTACACGAAGTTCTTCTCGTGGGACGTACTCATCACCATCGCCTGCGCATTCGCCATCTCCACGGCAATGACCAAGAGCGGCTTTGCCGACTTCATCGCAGGCTACATCATCTCGCTCACCGACATCGTCAAGGGCTCCGACTATGGAATCTACATCATACTCGCAGCTCTGTTCCTGATTACCAACGTCTTCACAGAGCTCATCACCAACAACGCCGCAGCCGCCTTGGCTTTCCCGCTGGCCCTCTCGGTGTCAGAGAAGCTGGGCGCCAACCCGATGCCATTCGTCGTCTGCATCTGCTTCGCTGCCAGCTCGGCTTTCTCAACGCCAATAGGCTATCAAACCAACCTCATAGTGCAGGGCGTAGGTGGCTACAAGTTCAAGGACTTCGTCAAGGTGGGCCTGCCGATGAATATCATCGTCTTCATACTCAGCGTGCTGCTCATTCCGTTGTTCTACAACCTGATATAGCACTCACACACAGCCTCTCCCCCACCCGGCCCTGACGGATGGAGCAATTACCGCCAAGAAATGATGACATCGTAACTTTAAGCAATGGAAAAGGAAACAACCAGACAGATACATTCCGCCCTTCAACCTGAAAGGGAGGCCGGAGGTGGGATATATCCTATCTTCGACAAGATGATGACGCGTGCTGACAAAGAGCAGTTGCTTCGCCAGCGCGGAATGATGATTTGGTTCACCGGGCTCTCCGGCTCAGGCAAGTCGACCATCGCCCTCGGCGTGGAGCGCGAGCTGCATCAGCGCCGGCTGCTCTGTCGCATCCTTGATGGCGACAACATCCGCACGGGCATCAACGCCGGCCTGGGATTCTCGGCAGCAGACCGCCGCGAGAACATCCGCCGCATCGCTGAAGTAGGCAAACTCTTCGTCGACACTGGCATCATCACCCTCGCGGCCTTCGTCTCGCCCACCAACGAGTACCGCCAGATGGCTCGCGACATCATCGGGACCGACGACTTCTACGAGGTCTATGTCAGTACCCCCCTTGAGGAGTGTGAGCGACGCGACGTAAAAGGGCTCTACGCACGAGCCCGCAGAGGCGAGGTAAAGGATTTCACGGGCATCAGCGCACCCTTCGAAGCG
>JAFUFW010000059.1 GCA_017469685.1 Bacteroidaceae bacterium
CCGATGGTCCTCAGGCAGAGCTGCAACTGACATTCGACTGGTAATCCATTTTGACGCGTATTCGCAGATACAGATTCGTAAGAAATGGATTGAAAGATAAAAATGTTGTGCCAACAGCTATATCCTTGCCAAATTATTTGGAGATTTCATATATTTCTTCTTACTTTGTCTCAAATATTATTCACATATTTATTTCTATCGGATTATGAAAAAAACATTTTTGCCCCTTCTGGCAACCATGACGATTATGCTGTCGAGCTGCTTCTCAACGGGTCTGGGTACATCATCAACTGGCGGCTCAACCGGCAGCGTCCTAACGAATGTCCTTGGCGCCGTACTGAGTAATGTATTGTTGGGCGGTATGACATTTGATCAGTCTGACCTTATTGGTAGTTGGAATTACAGCGCTCCAAGCGCAGCCTTTACTACAGAAAAGGCTCTGACAAAGGCCGGAGGTACTACGGCTGTGTCAAACATTGCTTCGTCGCTGGCAAGCAACTATAGCAACATCGGCATCAATCGCAGCAACACCTCTTTTTCGTTCCTTGCCGGTAACAAGTTCTCAGCTAAGGTGAATGGAATCCCCTTCAGCGGAACTTATACCTACAATGCCCAGAACGGCGAAATCGCCCTGAAGACTGCAACAGGAACCATCAAAGGCAACGTCACAAAGACCCAGAAAGGTATGGGCTTGATGTTCGACTCCTCGCAGATGGTAAGCCTGCTTCATAAAGAAGGCAAGGTCAATAACACGGCAGCCCTTCAGGCCGTCAGTAAGTTGGCTAAGAGTTCCGATGGCGCTCGCGTAGGTTTTGAGCTTACAAAATAAGGGGCTTTCCGGCATCCGGTGACGGTAACGTAACAGCCTAGCGTACCCTAAAAGAAACGCCCTTGAAAATCAAGGGATTTATATGTATCTTAGAATTATATATATAATGACAATACAGGAAGCTATAGAAGCCCGGCACAGCGTGAGGGCTTTCAGAGAACAGCCGTTGACCGACGAAATCGTCGAGTTACTGGGAGGCAAAATCGAAGAATTAAATCGCGAGGGACGTTTGCACATACAACTGATATTGAACGAAGCTAAAGCTTTTCAAGGAACGTTGGCCAAGTATGGTAAGTTCCGAGGCGTGACGAACTACATCGTCATGGCAGGCAAGCGAGCAGATGACCTTGATGAGAGGGTAGGCTATTACGGCGAACAACTGGTGTTAATGGCCCAGACGTTGGGTCTGAACACCTGCTGGGTAGGACTCAGTTACTCGAAGGTGCCTGGGACGTATGTGCTTGGCAAGGACGAGAAGATTGTCTGCTACATCGCCATCGGCTATGGCGAGACTCAGGGAGTGGGGCATAAGATAAAGACTGTAGATCAGGTGTCAAGCGTCGGCGACACCGCTCCAGCATGGTTCCGCAAAGGTGTGGAAGCGGCCCTGCTTGCTCCAACTGCCGTGAACCAGCAGAAATTCTCGTTTGAATACCTCGGTACGTCGGACAATCGCCATCAAGTCCGAGCCAAGAAGGGCTTCTCCATGATTGGTTATGCACAGATTGATTTGGGCATAGCCAAATATCACTTTGAGATTAGTGCAGGAAAGGATAATTTTGATTGGGTATAAACAAGGACTATGCCTCTATGATTATGAGCGAGATGGAGAAAATGAAGGCTGGCTTGGAATATAGTTATGCCGATAATGAACTTATAGCCCGTAAGACTCAGGCCATCCAATGGTGTGAGGAATACAATGCCATTGACGGCCGGGACTTTGAAGCCCAATATGCCAATCTGAAGAAGATGTTGGGCAGCATTGGTGAAAGAGTATGGATAGCCAAGACATTCAGCTGCGACTGCGGCAAGAACATCCATATCGGCAATGACTTTACGGGCAACTTTAACCTAACCATACTTGACATACGTGAGGTCTATATCGGCAATCATGTGATGATTGGGCCGAACACTCTGATCACGACCGTTGGTCATCCTCTATCTCCCAAGGCTCGACGAGGCTATATGGCAAAAGCTGAGCCGGTAAGTATTGGCAACGATGTGTGGATTGGCGGTAACGTAACTATTCTGCCAGGAATCACCATCGGCAACAATGTAGTGATAGCTGCTGGTGCTGTTGTAACCAAGGATGTCCCCGACAACTCCCTCGTTGGTGGAGTTCCAGCCAAATTGATTAAGAAGCTTGAAAATGATGTTGAAGATCTGTCTGGGATATGATGACAGAGAAACAGATAACGGCAGTGAATGCCGACGAAAAGATAAAACAGTTATATCAGACGGCATTTCCTGAAGACGAACGTATTCCTTGGGATGATCTCTTGCGGCTGATTGAACAGATGTCGCTGGACTTCACGGCATACTTTAAAGAAGAACTGTTCATTGGTCTCACCATCGTATATCCTCGTAAGACGTTCAATTGGTATTGGTACTTTGCCGTCAGTGAGGAGTTGAGAGGGCTGGGGTATGGCCAACTAATCTTAACCCGGCTGATAGAAAAATACAAAGGACAGGCGTGTGTCCTTGACATGGAGAGTCCAAACCAAAATCCTTGCCCTAATCCAGAACAGCGGAAACGCCGGCATGCCTTCTATCTGCGCAACGGCTTCCGTGACACTAACGTCTATCGTAGCTACAACGACATTACCATGACGGTAATGATGATGGGGCCAGGCACATTTACTATTCAGGATTGGGATGACATCACCAATGAGCTGAAGCAGTATTGGTGGCCCGATGATTTGAAAGACTGAACCTCTGTCAAGTTCTCTGATTACTTGCCCACGCAGAAGTGGGAGAAGATGTTGTTGAGGGGTTCTTGTGGGGTGATGGCTCCGCCTGTTATGTCAGCGAGGGCAGCAAGGGTGAGACGCAGGTCTTCTGCAATAAGGTCGGTAGTAATGAAAGAGGATTCACCTTCACCTTGGCAGATGAGGGCTGAGAGTCCTACTTTTACGCGCTTTAGGCTCTCGTGAGCACGTAGGAGCGCTTCGTAATGACGGGCGTTACTGACAATAAGCTCATTGCCAGTGAGGCCCAGTCGGGACGCAGCTTCATGGATTCCTTTTTTCAGGCTCTCAATACCATCGCCTTGCTTGGCGCTAATCAAATGCAAATGATCGATATATGGAGTGAATGTGGCCTTGTCAAGCAGGTCTGATTTATTGTGAGCGCAGATTACCTCCTTGCCTGCGAGGAGTTGTTTCATCTCGTCGTATTCGATTTGTGTAGGTTGAGTATCAAGCATCCAAATGATTATTCGAGCCTCCTCAATCTTTTGCTTGGCACGATCGATGCCAATTTGTTCAATGGCATCTGTCGTCTGTCGAAGGCCGGCAGTATCAATAAAACGGTACTCTATGCCCTCAAATTCAATCGTGTCCTCGATAGTGTCGCGTGTAGTGCCATGAATGTCGCTCACAATAGCTCTTTCGTCACCGAGTAATTGGTTGAGGAGAGTGGATTTGCCCACGTTGGTTTTACCCACGATAGCTACAGGTATACCATGCTTCAAGGCTTGTCCAGTTTCAAAAGAATCGGCAAGTTCTGTGATGCGCCTGTCAATAGTTTCAGCTAATTGCAGAAGTTCTTTTCGGTCAGCGAACACGAGGTCTTCGTGGTCTGAGAAATCAAGTTCAAGCTCAAGAAGCGAGGTGAGCCGGAGCAGCTGGTCACGTAGTTTCTTCAATTCAGAAGAGAAGTGTCCCTTCAGCTGACTCATGGCCATCTGATGTGTAGCGTGATTTGTGCTTGCAATAAGGTCGGCCACGGCCTCTGCCTGACTGAGGTCGAGTTTCCCATTGAGGAAGGCGCGCTGGGTGAATTCACCAGGATTGGCTAATCTCGCTCCGTGACGGATGAGTGTCTCAAGTACTTTGTTGAGAACATATCGAGAGCCGTGGCAAGAGATTTCCGCACAGTCCTCACCTGTGTAGCTGTTAGGAGATGGGAAATATGTTACAAGGCCTTCGTCGAGCAGTTCGCCCTCAGGCGATTTAATCGGCGTAAAAACAACTTTGCGAGGCGTGCTGGTCAAGGATGCTTGACCGCACGCCTCGCTTATTATTTCTGATGTTTTGGGACCACTGATACGAACGATGCCTATGGCACCGCCCTTAGCAGTCGCTATGGCACAGATGGTATCTGACAATGTGAGATGCGAAAAATAAAAGGTGAGAAAATGTGGACGGGGAAATCAGATACGGTCGAGGACGAGGGAGATGAGACCATCGATAGTTCCTTTGTAGCCTGTGTTGGCCTCTCCTGCAAGGCGGTTGGCAATGACCATGCAGCAGGTCATTGCATGGTGGCCCATCAGACGCGCCAGTCCTGCGAGAGCGGAAGATTCCATCTCGAAGTTTGTGATGCGCCAACCTTGATATTCGAAGCTTTCGACGCGCTCGTTCTGGTCGGGGTCTGCCAACTCCAGACGTACCTTTCGACCTTGCGGCCCAAAAAAGCCTCCACACGCTATTGTCACGCCACGCACCATTTCCGTTCCTGCCACGCGTTCAATGAGTTCTGGATTCGCATCAATGACATATGGAGCACATAGGAGCGGGTTCCAGTCGAGATGCTTCTTAAAAGCCTCTTCAAACTCCAAGTCACAGACTTCGTTTCGCCCTGCATAGAAGTTAAGCAGGCCGTCGAAACCAATACTTTTGCAAGAAGCGATATAAGTTCCTACGGGCGTGTTGGGCTGCAGACCGCCACAGGTGCCGATACGCACGAGGTCAAGTGTGCGTAGTTTGTCATTAATGGTGCGAGTCTCGAAATCGATGTTAGCTAAGGCGTCAAGCTCTGTCATCACGATATCTATATTATCGCATCCAATGCCTGTGCTTACGACGCTTATGCGCTTGCCTTTATACCATCCTGTCATAGTGTGGAACTCGCGGCTTTGGATGTCACATTCGAGGCGGTCGAAATGGTCTGCCACCGTCTGGACTCGTCCTGGGTCGCCAACGAGGATTACTTTGTCGGCCAGTTGTTCGGGACGTACGTGAAGGTGGAAGATAGAACCATCTTCGTTGATGATGAGTTCTGATGATGCAATAGGTTCTTTCATATTAGGTAAGTTTTAATTATTTGTTTGATATCTCTTCGTTGCGTATTTCCTTGGCGAGCTGTTTCAGATTTGCTGTTTGTGAGTAGTAGCTCTCTTCAAGTTTTCGTATGGATAGTTGCAGTTTTTCTCGCTGAACATTGTCAGAAGATGCATAGAGGTCACGCAGACGAGCAAGCATAGTGGCGTCAGTGTCGTTGTTTTTCTTCAGGAGCACCCACTGTTGCATCTTTGTTTTAGCAGATTTCGACTTGAAGTCTTCTATAGACGTATATATACGTCGGTCATCAATCACAAAGTGGAATTGTGGTTCAGTGTTTTGTTCTTTTATCTTTGTTGAGCGCACATCAGCCAGACGTTGTCTGGCTTTTTTCATGTCCTCGCTTGCAATCAGGCTCCAAGAGTCCTTAATATTGGTAATGCGTGCGCGTGCACGAAGTTCTTCTTCCGATACTTCATCGCCATAAACTTCGCGTGTGGCGTTAGGGAGAAATATGTAGATACAGACTTGACCATCCGGCTGATAGCGGTCGCTAACGAACCATCCGAACTGATTTATCTCATCAATCACCATCAAATAGTCGTTGGCAGTAGAGTTGAAAGGGAAACCGATATTCTCGGGGCTAAGGAAAGTGCCATCCTCGCCATCGGCACGACTAACAAAGATGTCATAACCGCCGATGCTTTCAGGGCCTTTAGCGGCATAATAGAGTGTTATTCCATCTGCCATCAGGAAAGGGTAGTTCTGCTCTATGTCATTATCGTTAAGGCCGCGGAGAAGAATAGGTTCAGTCCATTGCTCACCGATTTTATCGGTCACGGCCAAGCGAAGGTTGGCAGCCGAATCGCCCTCTGCCTTTACAGGCACAGCAAGATAGCGTTTGTTGGCCAGCTCGTTTTCGAAGAGCATAGCGCCGTTAGTTTCCTGAGTGTGGTAGGTTGAAGCATAGGTGTCAATTCGTCCGTTTTCGCGACTTATGCGGATGAGTTCCAAGGCTTCATCTGTGGCACAAACTATTGTGTCGATTATGACTATGCGCTCTGTCGCATGGAGTTTAGTGCGCCCTTGACGTGCGGTATTGAGCAGGCTTTCAACTTGTGCTGTCGGCTGTTTTTTCTTACTTAACGCTGTGATCTCTTTCGTCAGAAGATCTTCGGCTCGAGCGAAGTCGTATGATGCTACGGCCTGCCGCGCCTGTTCCAAGATGGGTACTGCGGGCGTTTTAGGTGCCTTGGCTTTGCGCTTTTGTGCGAACGATGACGAGGCAATGAGCGCGACGGCGATGAGTGTTAATAGCTTCTTCATTTGCTGAGGTATTCATGCATGTTTTGAGCCGCACGACGACCGTCGCCCATGGCAAGGATCACGGTGGCACCGCCGCGGACAATGTCGCCTCCGGCGAAGATTGTAGGAATGTTTGTCTGCATGCCGTCGCTCACGGCTATGGTATTCTTTCGGCCGAGTTCCAGACCCTGGATGCTTGTGGGCACTATTGGGTTAGGCGAGACTCCGATGGCTACTATTGCCTGATCTATTTCAATGGTCTCGGTTGCTCCAGGTATTGGCTGTGGCGAGCGTCGTCCGCTTTCGTCAGGGTCGCCAAGTTCCATCTTCTGAAGCACCACGGCTTTGACGTTTCCTTGTTCATCGCCGAGGTACTCGAGGGGATTGTGAAGAGTCATGAATTCAATGCCTTCCTCTTTTGCGTGTTTCACCTCTTCCAATCGCGCGGGCATCTCAGCTTCAGAGCGGCGGTAGGCGATGAATACCCGTTCTGCACCAAGGCGCTTGGCGGTGCGGCACGAGTCCATCGCGGTGTTTCCGCCCCCAACCACCATGACATTTTTGGCGCGGTGGATGGGCGTGTCACTTTCGGCGCTTGAGGCATCCATGAGATTTACACGAGTGAGATACTCGTTTGAAGAGAGGACTCCTTTCAGGTTCTCACCTTGGATATTCATGAAGTTTGGCAGGCCTGCACCAGAACCGACAAAGATGCCGCTGAAGCCTTCATTGTTTAGTTCATCAACCGTTATGGTTTTACCTATAATACAATCCTTTATGAATTTCACGCCCAAGCGTTCAAGATTCTTAATCTCAACATCAACGATAGCGTTTGGCAGTCGGAATTCAGGGATGCCGTATTTCAGCACACCACCAATCTCGTGTAAGGCTTCGAACACGGTGACATCGTAGCCAAACTTGGCCATATCGCCTGCAAAAGAGAGTCCCGAAGGACCAGAGCCCACTACGGCAATCTTCTTTCCATTGGCCGGCGCACATTCGGGCACTGACATCTGGCCGCTCTCACGCTCATAGTCGGCTGCGAAACGTTCGAGATAACCGATGGCCACAGCTGGCTCTTTCATTTTGACATGTATGCAGCGCGCTTCGCACTGTTTCTCTTGTGGACAGACTCGGCCGCACACAGCGGGTAGGGCAGAGGTCTGTTTCAGGACTTGGGCAGCACCCAGAATGTTGCCACGTTCTATATTCTTGATGAAGGAAGGTATCTGTATGTTGACGGGGCATCCTTCCATACAGGTCGGTTTGGCACAGTCAAGGCATCGGCGAGCTTCCTGCTGAGCCTGTTCGAGAGTGAGACCTCGGTTGACTTCCTCGGTGCGTGTCGTAGCTCTGTAGACAGGGTCAAGTTCAGGCATCTTAACGCGTTCAATCTGAGTTCGTTCTTTGGCCTTCAAGCTGGTACGGAGCTCAGCGCGCCAAGGAGCGTTACGGTCTGTCAATGATGCTGGTTCTTCGGCAGCAAAAGTGCTGGCCGCACCAGAATCGAGGGTAAGAGATGCAGCGGAATCATTGGAAGCGTTAGCGGGCTGTTGGGCGGAGGATGCGGGAGCAGGCGCGTCCATAAATGAGGACATAGCCTGCGTCTCCTCGGCTTTGAAGGCCGTCATTCGCGAAAGCATTTCATCGAAGTCAACCTCATGGCCATCGAATTCAGGGCCGTCGACACAGACGAAGCGCGTCTTCCCTCCGACGGTGATTCGGCAGGCTCCGCACATGCCCGTGCCGTCCACCATGATGGTATTGAGCGACACGTCGGTCGGAATACCGTATTTCTTGGTAAGCAGGCAGCAGAACTTCATCATGATAGCTGGTCCTATGGCGAAGACCTTGTCGACGCGCTCGCGCTGAATGACCTGTTCTATCCCCACCGTGACCACGCCCTTTTGCCCGTAGCTGCCGTCGTCGGTCATGATAATGACGTCGTCGCTGCTCTCACGTACTTCGTTCTCCAGAATTATAAGGTCTTTGCTACGGCCAGCCAGGACGCTGACGACGCGGTTGCCTGCCGCTTTCAGCGCTTTGATGATAGGTAGCATCGGAGCTACGCCTACGCCTCCGCCGGCACAAACCACGGTTCCGAAGTTCTCGATATGAGTGGCTTTGCCAAGAGGGCCAACGACATCAGTGATTTCGTCGCCGACATTGAGGCCGCAGAGTTTAGTGCTGCTCACTCCCACCGCCTGCACTACGAGGGTGATGGTTCCTGCCTGAGGATCGGCATCGGCTATAGTGAGGGGCATGCGTTCGCCCTTCTCTCCTACGCGCACGATGACAAAGTGCCCAGCCCGCCGCGCCTTGGCAATGAGCGGTGCCTCTACTACAAGCTTATATACTTTCTCTGAAAATTGTTCCTTCGCTACAATTATGTTCATTTGTTACCTGATTTGTGCTTTTTCCTTGAATGAATATAACGGTACAAAATTATAAAAAAGATTCGACTCAGATTGTCTATGATTGTATTTTTATTGATTTTTAAAACGGTTTTTGACTAAAATCATTCTACACCCTTCATTTTGCTGGATTATTAGTGGGTAGACTCGAAGCCTTGACCGAAGATTATCCAGCCTAATAGCGTGTTGTCAGAAACCCTTAAGCCTTCTGCCAATAACCCTTAAGGGTTTCGGCGATAACCCTTGAGGGTTTTGGCAATAACCCTTGGGCTTATTTTTTAGCACTCCTTTTCCCGAGTTGAGGAGCTCACGTAAAACAGTGTGGCAAAGCCGAAGGAAGATATTATGACATTGAGACGAAGTTCGTCGGAAAAGCACCGAAGGCAGTGAACTTCCTCGAGGCGAATAAAATATTGTTAAAAAGTAGAACTTTCTTTTTCTGTGCTAATATTATTCCGTACCTTTGCCGCGTTTATGGAAATGCCATCAGTATATTTCGATCGTGCGGTGACTCAGATGTCACAGCTTCCGGGCGTAGGCCGTAAGACGGCTATGCGACTTGTACTGCATCTGCTTCGTCGAGAGCGGTCGGATGTGGAGTTGTTGGCCAATAGCCTTACAGACCTGGTTGAGAATGTCCGTTATTGCCGAGTGTGCCACAATCTTTGCGACGGCGATGTGTGCAGCGTATGCAGTTCGCCGAGCCGCGACAAAGCGCTGGTGTGCGTGGTTGAGGATGTTCAGGACGTGATGGCTATCGAATCAACGCAGAGTTACTCTGGCGTATATCATGTGCTTGGCGGCATAATCTCTCCTATTGATGGTGTCGGTCCCCAAGACTTGGAAATCGACTCTCTGGTGGCCCGCGTCCGCGAAGGTGGAGTGCGTGAGGTGGTATTTGCATTGAGCGCAACACTTGAGGGCGACACTACTTGCTTCTACATTTTCCGCCGTCTGGCTGGCTTGGACGTTCGTGTGACCACGATAGCTCGCGGCGTGGCTCAGAATGAGAGGCTGGAGTACACTGACGAGGTGACTCTTGGGCGCAGCATCGTGGACCGGCGTCCGTTTAAGGGCTGATATCCAGACCATCTGTATCACACACAATGATGGAAATAGACTGAAAACTGAAATGTTATGAAATATATATCGCGTGCATTATTCATAGCTTGCATTGTCACGGCGGGGCTTATTGTTCTTCTATTTGAGTTGCCGCTGCTGCCTGATGCTACCGTCGCATTGAGCGAGACTGCCGTCTACTGGCTGACGATTGTCATAGAGGCGTTGACGCTGGTGGCAATCTACGTGCCCGTGAAATGGCATCGCATGGGCTTCATCAGTCGTGTGTTCGGCGATGCCGAGCCAGGCGATGGTTCTGCGCAAGCGCAACGCTCTGCGATTTTCCGCATTGCTACGCTCTACATCCCGTTGATCATCAACCTGCTGATGTACTACCTCCTTGGGCACACGGTTTCATTTGCTTATTTGGCATTGATGCTTCTTGTGGCCTTTGCTTTTGTATGGCCGAGAGGCACGGCTTGAAGCGCGTTGGATTATTATTAAGAATTGAGACTTGAAAGAGTAAAGGAGAGAAAGAGGTTCGGGATAGATGGAACTTTCGATAATCATAGTGAACTATAATGTTCGGCATTATCTTGTCCAATGTCTGGAAAGCGTTCAGAGGGCTTTGAAAGGCATTGAGGCTGAGGTATGGGTCGTAGACAACGCGAGTACAGACGGCTCTGTGGCCGCAGTGCGTAAGCATTTCCCTTCTGTCCACGTTATTGAGAATAAAGTGAATGTAGGTTTCTCGCGAGCCAACAACTCTGCAATATGCCAAGCCGGAGGTGATTTCATTTTGTTGCTTAACCCGGACACCATAGTCGGAGGCTCGACGTTCAAAGATGCTCTTGGGGTGATGCGGCGTGAGGCTCGCGCTGGTATATGTGGAGTAATGATGCTGAACCGCAACGGCAGCTTTGCGCTGGAGTCACGGCGCGGCTTGCCGACTCCTCTGACGGCCTTGTACAAGATGTGCGGTCTTTGCCGTTTGTTCCCTCGAAGCCGCCGCTTTGGAAAATATTATATGCAGTATTTAGACCGCTCTGAAGCTTCACAGATTGAAGTGGTATCAGGGGCGTTCATGCTGATTCGCAAGGCGATGATCGACGAGGTGGGCCTGATGGACGAGGACTATTTTATGTATGGCGAGGACGTTGACCTGAGCTATCGCAGTTTAAAAGGTGGGTGGCAGAACTGGTACCAACCGACACCGATTGTGCACTACAAGGGCGAATCAACCAAGACGAACAGCGCCGGCTACGTGTTCAACTTCTACAACGCTATGCTGATTTTTATCAACAAGCATTTTCGTCATCGTTACCGCGGCATGATAGGCTTGGTTAAGGTGGCGGTATATGTACACGGAGCGCTGGTTATGATGCTGAAATTGACAATGAAGCTATTGGCATCGACCAGAGCCTGCCTACTATCGCTGGTTCACGCACGTCGAGCCGCACGAGATAATGCTGAAAGCATGATTTTCGTGGGCTCTGATGAAGCATGGGAAGAGGTCAGTGTACTCTGTGAGCGTAACGGTTTGATTGCTTACCGCTGCGGCAGCCTCGAAGAGGTGGCGGGGGACGAACACACAGAAAAGGCCCTCTATCTGACAATGGAGACCGACACGACTGCCGACCGCTATACAGAAGTGCTTGCGACTCTCCGCGAGACTCATGAGCGGGGCCTGTGCCTTAATCTCGGCACTTACTCATTGAAACACAAGGTATTGATATTGCCTAATGATTGCTTCGAATAACTTACGCTTGCGAGCGGCCGAGCCCGAGGACTTGGAACTGGCCTATGAGCTTGAGAATGACACTGAGCTCTGGCGACTGGGCTCAACGAATGAGCCCGTATCGCGCTTTGCTCTGAAGCGTTTCCTTGAGAACAACGGAGGTGATATTTATGCTGATCGCCAGGTGCGTCTCACGATAGAGAGTAGGGGAGAGGACGGCTCGTGGGAAAGAGTAGGTTTTGCTGATTTGTTTAAATTCGAGCCAGAACATTCCAGAGCTGAGATAGGACTTGCGTTATTGCCTCGTTTCCGTGGCAAGCACATCGGCCGGAATGCTGTTACACTCCTCGCTGATTACGCCGCTCTCATCGGCCTTCATACGATCTTTGCCATCATATCTGAGGAAAACAAAAAAGCCAGCCACACTTTCGAGCGTGCCGGCTTTGTCGCCTCTGCCCGTTTGTGTGACTGGCTGTGGAATGGGAACTCCTATGTGGGAGCAAATGTCTGGCAGAAGATTATCTGCCACGACCATGACCGCCACCGTGCGACCCGCCCATAGATCCGCCGCGAGACCCACCGCCCATAGAGTTAGGACGCGAACTACTCATAGAGGGTGAGGAATTGCGCATACCACCGCTATGGCTGCTGATGCTTCGTGTTGCCCCTGAGCTGCCAATGCTTCGTGTTGAACTCGGATGGCTGTAAGTGCTGTTGCCTCTCGAGAAACTGCCGGGACGCGCGTCGTTTGAAGCAGAAGGGCCTGAACTTACGGAATGGTTGGCCTGACCTATAGAGGGATGATTCTCACTGACGGTGCCACTACTACGAGTGTTACCAAAACTCCCGCTCCGGTTGTTCATAACCCGACTATTATCCTGACCGCTTAAATGTCCGTTGTCATTACGCCCGTAGTTCATGCTGCCACGGCCATTATTGATGCTGCCACGACCATTGTTCATGCTGCCACGAGTATCTGCGTGACCACTGCCTCTACCACCCATGATGCGTCCGTCGCGAGTGGCGGCATGGCCTCCTCTGCGATTGAAATCGCCTCGATGGGCAATAGCTCCCCGATCATGACCGCGGAAACCACCCTTCCAGTGCGGACGACGCCCTCCATAGTAACCGCCTCCATAGAAGGTACGTCCGTGTCCCCCGCGATAGTGAAGGTAGACTAAGGGGCGATCATAGAAGAAATGACCATAAGCGTAGTGACGATAGATTGGCAGGCTCCAGACGCCACGGTGCCAAATCAGAGGGTGGAAGAAATAGTCTGTAGCAGCAAATATTGCGTACTGCCAGTCAAAGAGGATATGACGAAGGTCGGCGTTGCGGTATGTCAGGTAGCTGCCATAGACATCATCAGCCGTCTCAACGCCCATCAGATAATCCAGGTTAATCTCATAGCAGTACTCATATTGTTCGCTGTTAAGATTCAGTTCATAGGCCATCTTATCCGTAAGGAAGAGAGCCTGTTCACGAGCCTCTTCGTAGCTCATGGCATATGCTGCCAAGGGGAGTATCAATGCCGCAACGAGCGAAAGTAACATCTTTTTCATAGTGATATTCATTTTGAAGGATTAATAATTCGAGTTTATAGACTTATGATATAAAGATTCTCTCATTTTTGTTGCTGCAAAGGTAGGCCTTTCTGGATTGGCGGCAAAAGGATTTTACCTAAACCCAAAAGGGAAATCCCTAAAACACAAAAAAAGGACGTGAACAGAGCGTTCACGTCCTTCACTGAAAAGATTAATTATAAGGTGTTCTACAAGTAGATAGCGGCATGGACAAGTAAGACAGGGAGGCCGGATTCGTTAATTAATCCTCCTTTGTCTTTGTCATTACTACTGCGGATCTGGCCGGAAGATATAGCTTGAGCCAGCCTTTGTTCTCACGAGCAAGAAGCGGGTCGAAGTTCGTGAAGTGAGTGATCGAATCGTCGTTCAGGCCATGTCCTCCGAACGCCGTGTCGTCAGTGTTCAGCAATACGCAGTAGCTTCCTTGGCGTACACGGAAACCATATCCGGTATAGCTCCTATTATATGAGAAGTTGAAAACGAAGAGCAAATCACCACGCTGGTATGCAAACACCTGATCACCGTCGTTCGTGATAATCTCTGTGACAGGCGTCTTCTGAAAATCTTTCTGCAATTTCAAGACCTTCAGCATCGCCTTATCGAAGTCGCCAAGGTAGTGGTAGCAGAGATCATGGTTATCCACCAAGTTCCACTGTCGCCGGGCATACTTATGGCTCCAGCCATTCTCCTCACGCGGGAAGTCAATCCATTCAGGGTGGCCGAACTCATTACCCATGAAGTTCAGGTATCCCCCATTCATCGTCGAAGCCGTCAGCAGGCGGATCATCTTGTGCAACGCGATACCTCGCTCCACATTATAGTTCTCGTCACCCTTCTTGAAATGCCAGTACATGTCAGCATCTATCAAGCGGAAGATAATCGTCTTGTCGCCAACCAACGCCTGATCGTGACTCTCGCAGTAGCTAATGGTTCTCTCGTCAGCCCGGCGGTTCTTCACCTCCCAGAACATCGAACTCGGCTTCCAATCCTCGTCCCTCAGCTCCTTGATAATCTTTATCCAATAGTCAGGAATGTTCATCGCCATCCTGTAGTCAAAACCATAGCCACCGTCCTTGAAAGGCATAGCCAGGCCAGGCATTCCAGAGACCTCCTCAGCTATCGTAATCGCCTTCGGATTAACCTCGTGGATTAGCAGGTTAGCTATAGTCAGATAAGCAATAGCATTATCATCCTCGTTGCCATTATAGTAAGCCCCATAGTCCAGGAAATTATCCCCCAAACCATGGCTCAAGTAGAGCATCGAAGTGACCCCGTCAAACCGGAAGCCATCAAAGTGATATTCCTCAAGCCAATATTTACAGTTCGAAAGTAGAAAATGTAATACTTCATTTTTTCCATAGTCAAAGCATAAACTGTCCCAAGCCGGATGCTCGCGACGTCCACCCTCATAGAAGTACTGGTTCAGGTCTCCTGCAAAATTACCCAGCCCCTCATTCTCATTCTTAACCGCATGACTGTGTACAATATCCATAATAACGGCTACGCCGGCCTCGTGAGCAGCATCTATAAGCTCCTTCAACTCCTCAGGCGTGCCAAAGCGAGAACTTGCGGCAAAGAAATTCGACACATGATATCCGAAGCTCCCATAGTACGGGTGCTCCTGAATTGCCATGATCTGGATGCAATTATAGCCGTCCTCTACTATACGCGGAAGCACATTCTTCCGAAATTCTGCATACGACCCCACTTTCTCTGCATCCTGAGCCATACCGATGTGGCATTCGTAGATCAATAGGGGAGAAGTGTTAGGTTTGAACTTCTGAACCTTCCACTTGTAACCCTCTTCCGGAGCCCACACCTGAGCCGAGAATATCTTCGTCGTCTCGTCTTGAACCACACGCGTAGCCCAAGCCGGAATGCGCTCACCCTGACCGCCGTCCCAGTGAATACTCAGCTTAAAGAAGTCTCCATGCTTGATATGTTTCTCCGCAAGCTTTAATTCCCAGTCGCCAGGAGTCTTAGGCACGCGCTTCAGGGCGTAAGCCTTATCTTCCTTCCAACCGTTGAAATCGCCAACAAGGTAGATATCAGTTGCGTTTGGAGCCCATTCCCTTAGGATCCATTTCCGGTCCTCATGGTGCAGACCATAGTAAAGGTAGCCAGTCGCAAAGTCTGACAGTTTCTGATTTCCGTCCTTTGTTAATTCATTCAACTTTGCCTGAACGAAATTGTGACGACCTTCGATAGCCTCAGCAAAAGGTTGTAACCACTCGTCGTTCTTAAGAATTTTCAGCTGAGGAGCAGCTGTAGTCTTAGCCTTTTTCGCGACCACCTTTGAGGACTTTTTTGCAGTAGCAGCGTCGTTCTTCTTCGCAGCCGAAGCCTTGGAACCTTTCTGTGGCTCGGCTTTTTTTGTAATCTTTTTGTCTGCCATTATAATGATGTTATCTCAAATCACTGATGAATCGAAGCTTTCACTTTAATGATTGCCTTCCGCAGCCCTGTTGCTGTGATCGCTGGCGCATGGCCGTCAGTGGGAAAGTAAATGACGAACTGCCCGGGGCGAAGGGTGAAATAAGTGGAAGCTATATCGGCTGGGGTAGATGGTGCTTTAGGATCATGAAGCGTCATGTCCGTCCCCTCGTCATATTCAGCCATCGGCAACTGTGATGCAGGCGTCCAGCCGTGTTCCTCTTCATCAGTGAAAGGAATCTGGATGTCAATCATCCGGCGATGCGTTTCGAAGCGGGCTTCTTCCCTCGACTTTACGGGAGCTTCCTGTACGTTGACGAAGATGTCATCTCCTTGTATCTGCGTCTTGCCAACTGGCAACGCACTAAGATTGGTGCGACGGAGGAAATCTGCCACAACAGGAAAAAGAGGATTTAAACCGGCATAGCGGTCGAAAGCCTCAAGAGAATCAATAATCATAAGAAGTGCGTACTAAGTACCTATTTTACTATTTGGCAGCAAAGGTACGCCTTTTTTTCTTTACAGCAAAATAAAAGAACAATAGAATGAATAAATAGAACAAAAAGAACAGATTTAGTGCTCGACTCTGTCCTCAGCAGTCCAAGAGAGTGCCAGTTGCTATATCCAGCTACTCGTCAATCTTACCATTTGTATAGTGACCTCGTCTCACGACATTACCATTTTTGTCCTTTTCTACGAAATCACCATCGCGGACGTTATCCTTGTAGCTACCTTCAAATCGGATGCCGTCAACAGTCTCCATGATGCACTTGCCGTTCTTTTCCCCTCCTTTGAACATTCCTCTGAACTTTGTTCCGTCGCTCTGGCGAAGTATACCTTCGCCTTCCATGACGCCTCCGCGCCACTCGCCATCGTAGACATCGCCATTGCGCCAGACGTAGCGCCCGCGGCCTTCTTTCTTGTCATTGCGCCACTGACCAGTGTAGCTTGTGCCATCGGTGCCGGTGAACACTCCGCTGCCATGTTTTAGCCCGTTCTTGAACTGCCCTACGTACTTATTTCCGTTTGCATATACGAAGACGCCCTCGCCTTCGCGCTGGCTTTGGTGATACTGCCCTTCGTAACGGTCGTTGTTGTTGAATACGTAAATTCCTTTCCCTTCAAGCGAATCGTTGACGAACGAGCCTTTGTAGACGTCACCGTTGGCATAGTGGTATGTCCCTATGCCATTCATCTTGCCATTTTTCCACTCGCCAGTGTAGGATGCGCCGTTAGCCCAGACAAAAGTGCCCTGCCCATCCTTCAAGTCGCGCTTCCAGTCGCCACGATAGGAATCGCCTCCGGCGTAGGTGTAGACACCGGCGCCCTCGCGCTTATCCTCGAGCCAGTTGCCTTCGTACTGGTCACCATTGTAGTAGTACATAGTTCCCTTGCCCTGTTGATAGTCGCGGAACCATAGTCCTACATATTTATTATTGTTACGGAAGTAAAAGGTTCCAGTGCCGTGTTGCTGGTCCTGAAACCATTCGCCCTCGTAGCGTTCGCCGTCGGCAAAAGTGTAAATACCATAGCCGTGACGCTTACCTTTCTGGTACTCGCCTTCAAAGATATCGCCGTTCTTATAGGTGGTTTTACCCTTGCCCCACGGCTTACCCTTGAACATTTCGCCTTCGTACTCTCCGCCATCGCGGAACGTATAACTCCCAACGACAATCTCCTGAGCTCTCGCATCGATCATGCTGAAAGTGAAGGCCGTACAGACTGCGAATAATATATTGAAAAGAATCTTTTTCTCCATACAATGATGCATTTCAAATGCAAATATATCACTATTCTTCGACAAGGCGAAATTCCTTAAGACCTTTTAACGGAGTTTAGTACACGTTACAGCCGAGACACGGTTTTCACGCCCTTGACGTTCTCAAGTTTCTGAACCAGAGCCTTGAGTCGTGCCGTATCATCAAGCATAATCGTCAGAGTGCCCGAGAAAAGACCGTCATGTGAGTCTATTGATATGCTACGGAGGAGAATCTTTTCGTCCTTCGAGATTATTGATGTGACGTTGTTCACTATGCCCAGGTCGTCGTGCCCGACGATGCGGAGCGTGATGCCATATTGGCTGTTACCCTTACCTTCCCATCGAGCGTCGATGATTCTATAGCCGTAACGCTCTCGCAGTGTGGGAGCATTCGGGCAGTTAATGCGATGTATTTTAATACCTCCGCCAGAGGTAAGGAATCCGAAGACCTCGTCGCCGTACACGGGCTGGCAGCATCGCGCAAGTTGGTATTCAATACCACGCATGTTCTTGTCTATCACCAGCACGTCAGCCTTTCCCGCCGCCACAGATGAATTAGTAGGGACCGTGAAGCTGTCGGCGCTCACAGTCTGTGAGTTGAGCTCGCCGCGTTCATGGCGTTGTTGGCCCACGTATGCAGTGAGCACATCGTTGATATCCAATTCGCCGTCAGCCAATGCTTTATAGAACTCCGTCACAACTCGATATCCGAGCCGCGTCATGGTGTGCATGAGAGTGGCTTCCTCAAGTTCGATTTTTCGGTTGCGGGCTTTGCGCTCCAATTGCTCCTTTGCAAAAGCAGCCTGCTTTGCTGCGGCCTCTTTCAGCGCCTGGCGTATCTTGCTGCGCGCACGGCCGGTCTTAGCCACCGCGAGCCAGTCCTGTTTGGGCGTCTGGTTGGTGTGGGTCATTATCTCAACCTGATCTCCGCTCTGCAGCACGTGGCGCAGTGTCACCATTCGCCCGCCTATTCGCCCTCCCGTACACTTGTTTCCAATCTTGGTGTGGATAGCATAAGCGAAATCAAGCACTGTAGCTCCCTGTGGCAGTTTGAACAAATCCCCTCTGGGTGTGAAGACGAAGACCTCGTCATCGTATAAGTCCATCTTGAACTGGTCCATAAGCTGAAAGTCGTCACCAGCCTCTAAAGCTCCGCGAATGCTTTCAAGCCAACTTTCTACTGCAGCCTCGCCGCCCTTGACGCCCTTATAGCGCCAGTGAGCTGCCAGGCCTCGTTCAGCAACCTCATCCATCCGCTCAGTTCGGATCTGCACTTCAACCCACTTACCTTCCGGCCCAAGCACGGTTATATGAAGGCTTTCGTAGCCGTTGCTCTTGGGTATGCTCAGCCAGTCGCGCATCCGCTTTGGATTAGGCTGGTACATATCAGTGATGATAGAGAATACCTGCCAGCAGTCCTGTTTCTCGCGTTCAAGCGGCGAGTCAAGTATTATTCGGATAGCAAACAAGTCGTACACGCCCTCAAACTCGCAGTGCTGTTTCTTCATCTTTTGCCAGATGCTGTGGATGCTTTTCGTGCGGCCTTTCATGTGGAACTTCAGACCTGCAGCCCGCAGATGCTCGTCGATAGGCCCAATAAACCTCTCAATGTATGCGTCGCGGCTGCGCTTGGTGGCATTGAGCTTCTCCTTGATATGGTAGTAAGCATCATGCTCAAGGTACTTCAGCGACAAGTCCTCTAACTCGCTCTTTAGCTTATACAGGCCAAGCTTATGCGCCAACGGGGCATAGAGGTAAGCGGCCTCTGTCGAAGTCTTGCGCCGCGCCTCCATGTTGTCAGCCACATTAATAACGCGCATCACGCACACGCGCGAGGCAATTACAATCAATATGACCCTCATGTCACTCGCCAGTGATAGCAGAAGCTGGCGGAAATTCTCGCTTTCTACAATCGGGTTCTTCTCGTAGAGCTCGTTGATGCGGGTCAAGCCCCGAACGATACCTGCGACCTCGTCGCCAAACTCTGCCGCAACATCTTCTAAGGTAACGACACCGGCGGCCGACAGGCGCGTAAGCAACAAGCCTAATACGGCAACCCTTGACACACCTATCTCTGTCACGAGTATCACAGCCGTCTTCAAATCGGTCAGCAACGGATGCAGGCCGAAGACATCACGCATCACCTTGCCACCGTTCAGAGCGCAGCCCCAAAGTTCACGAAGGCGCCTCTCGTCGGTCTCACGGTAGTCCGTTCCCAACTGCTTGTGGAGCTCAGCAACCGAAGCCTTCAAAGCGTTACGCTCATCCGTCGTAAATATCTCTTGTGTCACGATTTAAGCCATTTTTAAACGAATTTATTTGCGAAGTTACGATTTTCCTTCAAAAGTGATCCTTTATTTCGGTATTTTTCACTATTTTTGGGCACATTTTATTATCAAATAACAATTCGCAAACAAAATCTCATTACTATGTTCACACCAGAAGATCAGCAACAACTCGCTGCTAAGGGTATCACTCCCGAACAAGCAGAGCACCAGCTACAACAGTTCAGACTGGGTTTCCCCTTCCTTCGTTTGAAGGCCGCTGCAGCCATCGGTGCTGGCATAATGGCACCTTCAGAAACTGAATGTCAGGCTTATGTCGAAGCCTGGAACGCGTACAAGGCCGAGGGACACCGCATCACAAAGTTCGTACCTGCCAGCGGAGCTGCCTCGCGAATGTTCAAGGCTATGTTCGAGTTCTGCGAAGGAGATCACGGCGTTCCCGTTACAGATTTCGAAAACCACTACTTCAAGAACATTCATTCCTTCGCTTTCTTCCCGGCTCTTGATGATGCCTGCACTGTTCTCTACGGCCGCGGCGTTGATGATTTGATGGCCGAGGGCTCCTATCGCGAGATAGTTCATGCTATGCTTGACGAGGAAGGCTTAAACTATGGTCAGTTGCCTAAGGGCCTGCTGCAGTTTCATGCTTATCCAGATTGTTCCCGAACTCCGCTCGAGGAACATCTCGTTGAAGCCGCCCTTTATGCTACAAGCAACGGACGTGCAGACGTTCACTTCACCGTCTCTGCTGAGCACCGCGAGCTGTTTGAAGAACTCGTCGCCCGGATCCTCCCAGAGTACGAAGATAAATTCGGCATCAAGTACAACGTCAGCTTCAGCGAGCAGAAGCCATCAACCGATACTCTCGCCGCAACTTTGGACAATGAGCCCTTCCGCACAGCAGACGGTCGCCTGCTCTTCCGCCCTGGAGGCCACGGCGCACTCATCCAGAACCTCTCTGAACTCGACAGCGACATAGTCTTCATAAAGAACATTGATAATGTCGTGCCAGACAGCCTAAAGCCTGCTACTACGCTGTGGAAACAGGTGATTGCCGGCATTCTCGTGACGGCTCAGCGTCAGGCCCACGACTACTTGCGCCGTATCGACGAAGGAGGTCTCAGTGAGGCTGAAATATCTGAGATGGCTCTCTTCGCGGCCAATACTCTGTGCACCGAACTGTCAGGTTTCTCCAATCTGTCTCCAGAGATGCAACATGAGATCCTGCGGGCCAAGCTTAATCGCCCCATGCGCGTCTGTGGCATGGTGAAGAATGTCGGCGAGCCCGGTGGCGGCCCGTTCTTGGCCTTCAACTCCGACTGCAGTGTCAGCCCTCAAATTCTCGAAAGTTCACAGATTGATACCAAGAACCCAGACTATGTAACCATGTTCAAATGTGGCACACATTTCAACCCCGTAGACCTTGTCTGCGCCATTCGCGACTATCAAGGCAAACACTACGACCTTCCCCGATACGTTGATCCAGCCACAGGCTTCATCTCCTTCAAGAGCAAGAATGGCCACGAGCTCAAAGCCCTTGAATTGCCGGGCCTTTGGAACGGGGCTATGAGCGACTGGTCTACGATATTCGTGGAGGTTCCGCTCGACACTTTCAACCCTGTGAAAACAGTCAATGACCTTCTTCGTCCGCAGCACCAGTAGTATTACGAAAAAACCCTTAAGGGTTATGGACAAAACCCTCAAGGGTTATTGCCAGAACCCTTAAGGGTTTTAGCAAAAAGGCTCAAGGTTTTTTTATCAACCTTGAGCCTTTATTGTTATGAGCATTACCTCTGCAGGGCAGAAACTAACGCCCGAGACGAAGGTTTAGCAGAGTTTGCGGGCGCCGTCGCCAATGACTACGTCGATGATGACGGGATCCTTGCCGAACTTGGCTTTGAACTGCTCCTTGACAGCCTTGACGAAGCTGTCGTAGTAGTGCTCGTCGACGAGGTTGATGGTGCATCCACCGAATCCGCCGCCCATGATGCGGCTGCCGGTGACACCCTGCTCTTTGGCGATGTCGTTGAGGAAGTCGAGCTCTTCGCAGCTGACCTCGTACTCCTTAGAAAGTCCATCGTGGGTCTCGTACATCATCTTACCTACGAGTTCGTAGTCACCTTTCTCAAGAGCATCGCAGACGGTAAGGACGCGCTCGCGCTCGCCGATGACGTAGTGTGCACGCTTGTAATCCTCTTCGCTGACCTTGGCTTTAACTTCTTCAAGCTGCTCATAACTGGCGTCGCGAAGGCTTTCCACTTCGGGATAAATCTCGTGGATGGCGGCGGCTACGCGCTCACAGCTGAGTCGGCGGTCATTGTAGGGTGAGCCTACGAGTGCGTGTTTGACATTACTGTTTACGAGTACAAGCTTGTAGCCTTCAGGATTCCAAGGGAAGTAAGCGACTTCACCCGAACGGCAGTCCATACGCATTAGGTGACCAGCCTTGCCAAGGCAGCTGATGGCCTGATCCATGATGCCGCAGTTGACACCAATATACTTGTGCTCTGTGCGTTGACCCACCTTTGCGAGCTCGAGGCGCTCAATCTTATTCTCGCCAAAGAGGTCGTTGAGACCATAGGCGAAGCAGCTCTCAAGGGCTGCACTGGAGCTCATACCTGCGCCAAGGGGCACATCTCCTGCAAATGCAGTGTTAAAGCCTTCCACGGGAACACCCAGCGCCATCATCTCGCGGCAGACGCCAAAGATGTAGCGAGCCCAGGTGGCCTTAGGACCGGCAGGGTCGTCAAGCGAGAACTGCACACGATCCTTGAGGTCGATGGAGTAAGCATCCACATTACGAGTTCCGTTGGGCTTGATTTCAGCAATCATGCCCTGCTCCACGGCACCGGGGAACACGAAGCCGTTGTTATAGTCTGTGTGTTCGCCGATTAGGTTGATGCGGCCGGGAGCGGCATAAACATTTCCTGTGCTGCCATCGAAATGCTTAATGAAGCGGCTGCGAACGTCTTCAATAGTAAGTTTCATAGTCTTATGGCCCCCCTCATATCCCCCTTTGAGGGGGAAGACCATGCAGGGGCAATGGGTCTTATATTAATTAATATATATAATGTGTGTCGGATTAGTCTACGGGGATGTCGGTGTTGACATTCTTGTGGCCCCAGATAGAGTAGTAGAGGATATAGATTGCACAGAGCAGGGGCACCCAATAAGAGATGAGGTAGTTGTGTGTCCAGTCGGCTACGAGGCCTTGGAGACCTACCATGATGGCAAAGCCGCAGACCATGGTCATGAAGGCGCCTGAAGCAATTGCAGTGTATTTGCCAAGGCCCTCAGTGGCAAGGTTGAAGATGCCACCCCACATGACTGATGCGCAGAGTCCTACGAGCAAGAAACAGAAAATGCCAACGGGCACTTGCCCCCAGAGAATAGCCATATTTGTGTAGTCAATGCCAGGGACGTTGACCGTTACGTCGGTGGGAAGGTATATACCGAGTATGATGAGGATAACAGCGATGGTGCTGACGAAGGTCATCATGGCCTTGGTGCTTACTTTACCACCTACACTGGCTCCGACAAAGCGACCAATGAGCATGAGAAGGAAATAAACGGCTGCAAGTGTGCCAACGTAGCCGGCATCCATGCCGAGGCCAGGAGTAGAGGCTTCGGGCGTAGCTGTGAGGTACTGAAGGATGTAGCCGGGGATGCCCATCTCAACACCACCGTAGAGGCCGATGGCGAGTATGCCGAGGTTGAAGTGGCGGAAGGAGAA
>JAFUFW010000060.1 GCA_017469685.1 Bacteroidaceae bacterium
AGCTAATCTTTCAAAGAACTCTTCATAGAGGCTGCGGGTCTCGGCCCGCACGGCCACTCGGGGCCTGCCTCGCAAGCGGGCGTAGGTTACAACCCCCGCGGCGCAGGGGGTCTCCCTCTCTCGTTTGCGGCTGCAAAGGTACGGCGACTATCTGAAACCGCCAAACGGTTTGCGAACTTTTTTTCACACGACCACGATTTTTTTCTGATTACGGACGCCGATTATACGGGCTATGGCCGCGGATGATATAGGATAGAACCGCGGATTTTACGGATTTTACGGATTATCTCATCACGGGGAGCAGGAAGTCAGGGGAAGCTTTCGACCGCGGATTATATAGGACAGAACCACGGATTACACGGATTAAACAGATTGCCGGGCCCGGGCGTTCAATTGTTTGGGGTATTGCACAGATTGCGGGGCGAAAGGCAAGCCGCTGGCAAGTCTCTTTGCGTACGCGCGCGTACGTATTATTATATATGTGTGGCTGATTATATATGTGTGGCGGCAGAGAGGGGGGGATTGAAATAATTTTTTTCAAAACAGACTTCAGACTTCAGCCATGGGCATGGAAGTATCCTTTCGCCGTGCCAGCGCTTTTTCGAGAAAAAAATCTAATCCTTAAGCCCTAATCCCTAATCTTTTGCTATCTTTGTGGCGGAAATCATAAAGCGAAGACTGCTAAGCCTAAAGACGTACCATTTTTATATGGATGAAGGCAAGGGGGGCACAGAAAGTAAACAAAAGGAGTTTGAAGAAATTGAGCACTATGACAGCAGGCTTAACATAGCAAGAATTTCAGAGCGATTCCGATTGATTATCCACAACATTAGTATTTTATGCAAACGTATGGAAGAACAAAATACGAACCAAAACAGGAGCCTTGAACTCTGCAGACGCACTGTTACAACAGAATCGTTCATAGCAGAATCCAAGGATATATATGGTGACCGATACGACTATAGTAAGGTTGAGTATAAGAATCGCGAACATCGGATAACTGTTGTTTGTCCTGTACATGGCGATTTCCAAGTTTACGCTCGTGAGCACCTTGACGGCAAAGGTTGTCCTAAATGCGAGAAAGGCGACAAGTTCTTAGCGAAACTTAAAGAGAAGTTTGGCGACAAGTTTGGATTGGAGCAATTCGCATATGAAAGTTCAACTTCACCAGTTACCTTGATATGTCCAACTCACGGAGCATTCTCAAGATTGCCTAATGCCATCTTGAGCTCAAAATATGGATGTCAGGAATGTGGTATTGATGCTCTTCGCCAACTTCAACAACAAGCACATCAAGATGCAATTGACCACAAGGAGGAAAGAGATCAAGCAAGAAGAGAAAGGCAATGTGCCAGAATTGAGGCGAAAAGGCTTGCTGAAGAACAGGCCGCCAAAGAAAGTTGGGAAAGACGATTACAAAGAATTATTAACGAAGGGAAACGAAAAGCCGATGGTGCGTCTATTGATTTGTTCCCGAATTATCACACCAAACCGTGGTTTGAGGATTTCTTTGGTTTCAACTTAAAATCATTTTGTTTAGATGACGGAACACTTGTTGACGGTAAAGTTCACACATTTATTCCTGTTATCCATCGTCCTTTCAATGAAATTAAAGTTGAAGCTATTCAAGGTGAATTAGTTCAAGCAACTTTTTACACACATAGCCAAGATGAGGATAGCCTCTATGAATTATTTCTTATTATTGAAAATGTTTTATCATATGGATTTATTAATTCTTTTGAGCAGATAAAAGACAAATATAATAGTATTATTCATGAGGATTTTACTATAGATGGAGAGAGAGATGGTTATAAGTTTCTGCTAACTAAACAATGGAATTTTGTCAAACTTAAAATAAGGAAGATTGGTGCAAAGGCTAAAAGATTGATTAATTACCACAAATATGATACAAAGGCTCTTCCCAAATCTTTCGTGGGAATAGACTTCGAGACACTTTATCCCCAGCGTGTTTCTGCTTGTTCTGTGGGTATGGTAAAATACATTGATGGAGAAATCGTTGACAGGTTTTATACCCTTATTCGTCCACCATTCGATTATCCAGGAAAATGCGGTAGTGTTCTGACATGGATACATGGATTGACAGTAGACATGGTGAAAGATGCAAGAACATTTAAAGAAATACTGCCAGAGATGGAAAGTTTTGTAGAGGGTTTACCTCTTGTTGCCCATAACGCCTGTGTAGAGAGGGCATGTATACGTGATGCGAGTGCTTTCTATGGAATTGAGACCAAACTTGATTTTGAGAACATCTTCGACACATTGGTTCTTTCAAGACAGGCTGAAGCAAAACTCGGCATATCAGAAGAAGGACCAGGCAGCCATCAGCTTGATACGGTTTGCAAGAGGTTTGGAATCTCTGGTAACAATCACCACAATGCTCTTGCTGATGCTGAAATGAGTGGTAATCTGATGGTATTGTTCCAAAAGATTTTTAGTGAAGGTGAAGCAATTAAATTTACAGGTAATCCAACAACACAGCCCCATAAGTTTAATCCAGAAGACAAGGTACAACGCACAGACTTGGATTGTGTACCAGATAATCCGTTCAAGAATCAAGTTGTTGTGCTTACTGGCTTTGCAAAAGCAGACAGCCAGGAATATGGTCACAAGTTGAATGAACTTGGAGCCATTATAAAAGATGGCGTGAACAGAAAAACAAACATCCTCATTACCTGCTATAATGCAGGCCCATCCAAAATGCAGAAAGCGCAAGAATTTGGCGCTCGCATTATGTCAGAAGAAGAGTTTAAAGAAATAATCCAACAATTATGATACAGGAAGATTTATTTGGCAACAAAGCCACTATTCAGAAAAATCCATTGATAGACCGCCGTGTAGGCTTCATTGGAAAGTTCAAGAACCGTGCAGCCCTCGTTAAAAAGGTTAAGGAATTGGGAGCGTCTGAGAAGAGCAAAGACGGCCTGACTCGTGATACCCAGATTCTTGTTATGGGAACTGAAATAAAGCAAGAGGACTTGAATCGTTTGGCTTGTTATGAGCATGACGGATGGAAACCTCTAAAAATAAGCGAAACAGATTTGCATGAGATATTCAAAGGCCATTACGCAGGATACGAAACAGCGCCAGAACCTACCAAGCTTGTAAACATCGATATGTCCTACTACTATTGGAATCCCCCTATGATTTCCGAGGAAGATGTAGAGGATATGGGAGTGCGATGCTCGTCGCCTCTTGTCTATGGCGAGGGCAATCCTATTTACGGAATGGAGATATATGTTCCCAAGCGACCTGGCACAGATATGAGTGTCATTTACCAGCTGATAGGCAACCTCGGCGGCTATGCTAATGCCGAATACTTTGATGACATCAATGTTGTAATGCTTGGTGATTCTACCTTACAAAAGTTGGCGCTGGGCATCAAAGATGATATTATTCTTGGGATAGAGGACCAGTACAACAAGAGTAACACAAAAATGTTCAACATCCAGTTCACAAGTGAGAGTGATTTCATCAGTTGGGTAAAAGTTCGGATGGAGAAATATCCAGACGAGGGAACCATAGCGCTGTTGGACAAACTTGCCAAATAGTTGGTTGGTTCATTTCTTTCAAAAATGACTGACTAAGATGACCCTGTCAGAAATATAACATCAGGACGAGCTTGGGTAGGCTTCAACTTAATCGACACTATAACAAGGAATAAAAACGTTTTATAATTATGGCAAACGAAATAGAGAAATCAAATCAGGCGTTCCTGATTTACCAGGATGATAACGGAATCGCTCGGGTAAACGTGAGGTTCGAGGGAGAGGATGTGTGGCTTCCTGTAGAACTTATTATGGAACTCTTCGACGCTTCACAGCAAGATGTGAGTTATCATATCAGGCAGATCTATGCAGAAGGCGAACAGGAAAAAGAACGAACTCACAAAAAATTTTTGTTAGTTCGACAAGAAGGAAACCGAAGCGTGAATCGTCAGATCAGCCACTATAACCTTGACATGATTATCGCAGTTGGTTATCGTGTGAAGTCGCAGGTGGCTACTCGTTTCCGTCAATGGGCAACGGCACACCTTCGTGAATTTATCCAAAAAGGGTTCATGCTGGATGATGAACGACTGAAAGGGAACCGCAGTCGTTATTTCAGGGAACTGCTACAGCGTATCCGCGACATTCGCAGCAGTGAGCGTAACCTGTATCAACAGGTGACGGACATCTTTATAACGAGTATCGACTATGATCCAAATGCCAATTTGACTCGTCAGTTCTTCGCTACGGTGCAGAATAAGTTGCACTATGCGGCTCATCAACATACGGCCGCTGAGTTGATCTATGACAGAGTGGATGCGGAAAAACCGATGGTGGGAATGACGAATTTCAAGGGCAACTACATCACAAGGGAGGATGTGCAGATAGCCAAGAACTACCTGACGGAGCAGGAATTGACTTATCTGAACTTGCTGGTGTCACAGTATCTGGACTTTGCTGAAATTCAGGCGCTTCAGGAATTACCCATGAGGATGATCGGGTGGATAGAGAAGTTGGACGAGTTGATGAAACTCTCAAGAAGGCAACTGCTGGTAGGAAAAGGAGCCATAAGCCATGAGGAGGCAAAGCAAAAGGCCATCGCTGAGTTTGAGAAGTATCGCAAGCTGGAGATGAAACAGTACGAAAGCGACTACGACAGGGCCATCAGAGAACTGATTAACAAGGAGAAAGAAGGGAAGTAAAGCAGAATGGCATGAAACATGTAACATTCCCGAGTCCTGCAGACAATAAGAGATGGAATGTGGAAGAAGAGATAATAATGAATAGAAGAAAAACGTTTTTGAGATATGGAGAAACTTATAAAGGAGATTCGGGATTTTGCGCGTTCAAGGTGGAGGCTGGGCGCATTGCATGGCGTGAGGCATTGGGACAGGGTATATAGGAATGGGCTGTTGCTGCTGACTCCTGAGGTAAATGCACTGGTGGTGGGTTTGTTTGCCTATCTTCATGATTCGTGCAGGAAGAACGATGGCGCAGACATGGAACATGGTCCACGTGCGGCTAAATGGCTGGAAACGATAAGGGCAACGCATCTGAAAGAGGTCACTGACGAGGAGTTCTTTCTGCTGCAGGAAGCCTGCCGGCTGCACACTAAGAAGCACCGAACGGGCAATCCGACCATCGACGCCTGCTTTGATGCGGACCGATTGGATCTGTGGCGGGTAGGCATTACGCCTGATCCGAAAAAGCTTGCGACAGAACGAGGCAAGGAGATTGCGCGCAACACGGATTATAGGCCTTTAATCAAACGTTCTTTTGCTAAATAGGGGGTTCCTCAACTAACTTCTCAACCACAGATTACACAGATTCCACGGATTCAGGTCCTCTGGATTTGATATTTTTATAACACATTACACAGATTCAGCGGCACCGCAGGTGCCGAAAGAGTACGACCTGCAGACATTCGACGCCATGCGTAGCGCGTCGCTCTGAAATCTGTGAAATGTAGAATAAAATTTTGATGGCAATGTGAAATGATAATCTGTTCAATCTGTGGAATCTGTGGTGAAAATACAACTTCCGAAAGTTGAATTAACTAACTATATGGTGGAGCGAGAGCATTGGCAATGGCAGGAGGCAGGCGGCACAGGGTGGTGAGACGGAAAATCAAATGTTTTTTTGCGAGGCTTGTTTTGGGAAATTGTATAAAGACCTTCGAAAGAAAGTCTTATAACTTTTGGCGGAAAGTCTTAAGACATTCAGGTGGATCACCATGGTGGGACACCTCACACGTGCGGGCGTATCGGCGAATGAGACTGGGCGTATCGGCGAATGAGACTGGGCGTGTAGGCAAATGCAACCGGATGTGTTGGGGGATGCAGGCGGGTGCGTTGGGGGATACAGGCAGATGAATTGACGGGTACAGGCGGGTGTATAGTGCAATTCGGCCGCAGGGGTTTGCGGAAGTGAGGTACGACTGGGGTAAAGGATGAATTCCGGCCTCGAAGAGAGGCTGTTTGGAAAAAAGGTGTTACTTTTGCAGGCGAAATGAAGAAGCCTATTGACTAATGATGAAGGCTATTGACTTTTACTTGCAAATGGCTGACGAGGCGCTCAGGACTACAGAGAGGGAGTCTTGGACGGCGGGTGCGTTCATGATGCGTGATGTTCCGGAGGCGGTGATTAGCCCGGAATCGGTGAGGCACGCTGGCGGTGACGCAGCTGTGGAGTGGCATCCGCTGATACCGTTTCTGCCGAGCGGAACGCGGGTGCTGTTCTTAGGTTCGTTTCCGCCTCAACGGAAGCGTTGGTGCATGGATTTCTTTTACCCGAACTTCACGAACGACCATTGGCGGATAGAGGGCTCCGTATTCTACGGCGATGCCTTGCATTTTGTGGATGCTGCGCACAAGACTTTCCGGCTACGGGAGATTGTTGAGCACCTAAAAGCCAAGGGGATAGGATTCTTTGACACTGCGCTGGCCGTAAGAAGGCTTGCAGGCAATGCGTCGGATAAGTTCTTAGAGGTGGCTGTGCCTACGGACATCAGGGCCATGGCGGCTCATCTGCCTGCGCTTAAGGCTATTGTGACGACTGGCGAAAAGGCTGCGGAGACGCTCGCCCTGACCTTAGGCATGACAGACAACAAGGGCAGGGCCGTGCTGCCAGCTGTCGGCACCGCCCTGCCCTCGCCTATCGAAGGTGTTGAGTTGTATCGTTTGCCAAGTTCGTCGCGCGCTTATCCTATGGCACTGACAAAGAAGGCCGAGGCTTACAAAGTGATGTTTGAGCGTTACTTGGGGAGTGACGCTTGCTGAAAGGAGGTCACTTGCCTTTGCCCGTCAGCTGGCGAAATAGCCAGATGAGGATTACGGCTCCGATGACAGCCGTGCCGATAGAGCCAATGGTGCCCTGCCATGTGATGTCGAGTTTCTCGAATATCCAACCGCCTACGGTGCCGCCGAAGAGGCCGAGCACGATATTCCAAAGGCATCCGTAGCCTTCGCCGCGCATTATCCAGCCGGCGATGGCTCCGGCGATGAGTCCTACGATGATTCCACCAATCATGAGAGTTAAGGAGTTATAGGTGTTAAAGACTTTTTGAATTGTGAATCGACCAGACGGGATCCGAGTGCAAAGATAAGCGAAATAATTGTTGCAGCTTGCTTTTTTTTCATTTTTTCTCTCTGACGCGTAACAAAAAGGCTCCGGAATACGTTATTATATTAGGAAGGCGAACAGAAAACGATGACAGCCACGACGTTCAAAGAGATTTTCCTGCCGATGAGCAGCGCCATGTACCGCACGGCCTACAGCATTCTGGGCAACGTCCAAGATGCCGAGGATGCTGTACAGGAGGCTTTCATCCGCCTGTGGCTGGCTCGCGAGAGAATTGCCGCAGACGAACGCTTAGAGACCTACTGCATTACGCTGACGCGCAATCTGTGTGTCGACGACCTGCGCCGAAAGCGAGAGCCCACAACAGGGATGAGAGCCGATGAGTTGGTGGTGGTTGACGGGCACGAGCCCCACACGACGATGGAGAACATGGAAGCCGCAGGAACCGTGGAGGCTGCTATCAACAGCCTTCCTGAGCACCAGCAGCAGGTGGCTCGCATGAGCATCATCGAGGAACGGTCGGCCGAGGAGATTGAGGAGGCAACGGGTTTCAGCGCCGTGAACGTTCGCGTGCTGCTGAGCCGGGCAAAGAAAAAACTTAAGAAAATGATACGACTATGAAGACATTGAACGACACGCCAGGAAGCAATACGCCGCTCACCGGCATTGAGAAGCATGAGGCCGAAGTGCCCGTAGGCTTAGAGCAGAGGCTGAGCGCGCTGATTGACAAGCTCGAAGCCGAGGAGGCGGCCACAAGACAGGGCCAGCAGAAGTCCTCTACGCGGCGCAGCCTGTGGATCACAGGCATGGCCATTGCGGCCGTGTTTGCTGCAGCAGCCTTCATCCTGCTCTCGCCAAGAAAGACGGGCCGCGCCATAGAGGTAGACGACCCCGAAGAAGCTCGAGTGCAGACAGAACGGGCGCTGACAGCCCTCACCACGACGTTTGCCAAAGGTGTAGAAGGCATGGAAAAAGCCAAGCACACTACGGCACATATCATAGGCGCATTGAATAATTAACCAAAGTTCAAAATAATAACACTACTGATCATGAGACGGATAATCTTAGCACTGGCTCTGCTCGCAAGCACAGCCGCAATCTTCGCCCAGAAGGAATTTATCAACAAGTTCAGCGATGTCGACGGCATCAAGAGCATCTACATTTCTAAAACAATGATACGCCTGCTGCCGAAACTCGATGCCGGCAACATGGATCTGAAGAAGCTCAGCCAGAAGCTGGAAAGCGTACAGATTCTCACGGCCGAGAACGCAAAAGCGTCAGGCCGTCTGCACAAAGGCTGTCAGGAAATTTTCAAGCGCGACAACTATGAGGCGCTGATGGAGGTAAAAGAGAGCGGCAAGGACAATGCCACCATCTACCTTCGCGAGTTCGCTGGCGGGCGCAATTCCTACGTCGTCTTTGCGGGCGACGATGCCGACCTGAGCGTAATCGTCATCACTGGCACTATCTCGGTGGAGGACATACAGAGCATAAGTGAGAAGTGATTGAACAGGGGAACGGGGATTGGAGACGAAGAAGAAAATGCATAAACAAGCAAAGGGAGAGCGCCACTCGAGTGGCGCTCTCCCTTTGTTTTATTGATGAATGTTTATCTGTCAGAACTGGATTGTGAACGTCTGCTCCTGATCGGCGGCGCTCTCGGCTTCGCTCTCAGCGTTTTGCTCACTGGCAGCTTTCTCCTGTATCTGCTTCAGCTCGTTTTTGTTTCGCTCAACGGTTGGAGTGGACTCCACCATGGAGATGACGTCGTCGTTGTCGAGAACATCGTCGGTGAAGATGTAGATATAGCGGCGCGGTTTTACGGGCTTGTTCTCGTCCTCCTTGTAGTAGGTGGAGCGTCGGTTGGCCTTCTCCTCCTCTTCCTCTTCGCGTCGTAGGCGGTCCTCATCGGCTTCGCGGATGGAGCGCCCCCCGATCTGGCCATCCATGAGAGGCACGTTCTGCAGGCCGAAGCCCGAGGCGAGCAGCGTGATCTTAACCTTTGTGCCCAAACTGTCGTCGGTGCCAAGTCCCCATTTCACTTCTACGGTGTCCTGGTCGAACTTGCTCATGAACTCCGTCACCTCGTTCATCTCCTCCATCGTCAGCTGGTCGCTGTCGTTGCCGCGGCTGAAATTGATGTAGAAGAGCACTTTCTTTGAGTTAAAGACGTCGTTCTTGTTGAGCAGCGGACTGTGGAGAGCCTCATTGAAGGCCTTCGTCACGCGGTTCTCACCTTCGCCGAAGCCGGTCGACATGATGGCGACACCTCCATTCTTCAACACGGTGGTGACGTCCTGGAAGTCGAGGTTTATGAGTCCGCGCATGGTGATAATCTCAGCAATACTCTTGGCAGCGATGCTTAGCGTGTCGTCTGCCTTGGCAAAACCATTGAGCACAGTGAGGTCGGGATATATTTCGCGGAGACGTTCATTGTTGATTACGAGGAGGGCATCGACGTGCTTCGACATCTCTTCTACGCCGTCGAGAGCCTGATCGATTTTCTTGTGCCCCTCAAAGCGGAAAGGGATAGTGACGATACCCACGGTGAGGATGTCCATCTCACGAGCGCACTGGGCCACGATAGGCGCAGCGCCTGTGCCTGTGCCCCCCCCCATACCGGCAGTGATGAAAGCCATGCGTGTGCCGTCGGCAAAGAGCTGCTTTATCTGGTCGATGCTGTCCTGAGCAGCCTTGCGCCCTACTTCAGGCCGATTGCCGGCTCCGAGGCCTTCGCCCATCTGCAGCTTGGTGGGCACCGGCGAGTCGGCCAGCGCCTTGCTGTCGGTGTTGCAGAGAACATAGGTAACATCGTGGATGCCTTCGTTGTACATGTGAGTGACGGCATTTCCGCCCCCCCCCCCCAACGCCAACGACCTTGATGATGCTGGGGTTGTTCACCTTGAGGTTGAACTGTATGCCTGTAGGCTCATTGAACTGAATGCCTGAAGCACCGATATCATTGTGATCCATAATATTTCGTATTATTGTTCTTAGCTTAGTTTTCTTCTACCAACTTGCCGGCAGTGTCGGTGATGTTTTTCCAGAACCGCTTCCATGCATTAGGCTTCTTGGGCTGGTCGTCGGCCTCCGTCTCCAGCTTAGCCTCTGACACATCGTCGGGCCCCGGCACTGCAGCTTCGCCTGCAGGAGCCTTTCCACCCTTCACTACGCCGTCGCCATTGCCAGAAGGTGTGCCCACGAACGTAGGATCCTCCTTCTGCTTGTCGTCGAAGAGATCGGGCTCTACAGGCTTCTCGTCGGTGCAGTCCTCCTCGCCACGGCGCAGCATAGCAACGAGCGTGGCCAAGGTGTTGCTCTGAGGATCGAGCTTAAGGTTGGTGGTATAGTCGAGCGTCGGCGGCATGATGCGCGTCTTCACCTTGTCGAAGCCATGATAATTGTTGAATGCTACCTCCATGCTACGCATGTTAGCAGCGCCGCCCGTGAAGATAATGCCTGAGAGCAGGCGGTCGGCATAGTCCTTGACCTGAGCCCAGACATTGTCGAGAATCTCCTGCTGGCGGGCTTCGATAATGTCGGTGAGGCGTGAGAGCTCGATATGGCGATCGTTGCTTAAGCTTATGGTGCGTGCCTCCTGGCTGTCGGTGTCAATGTAAGCGCTGCCATAGGTTTTCTTCAAGACTTCAGCCTCTTCATGTTCGATATGAAGTATGGATGCAATATCGTTGGTGATGTTATTTCCTCCAAGGGGTATGACTACGAGGTGACGCAGGATATTCTTCTCGTAGATGGCCACCGTAGTTGTCTCAGCGCCGAAGTCGACGAGCGCACAGCCCGAACGTTTCTCAGGATCGGTGAGGAGATAGCCCGAAAGCAGCAGGGGCGTGATGAAGACCCCGGCCTCCTCGAGCTTAGCACCTTGCAGGCATCGTCGAATCTTCTCGCAGAGATCGCGACGTGCTACGATGTTCTGGTAGCATCCTTCTATGCGGTCGGCCATGATACCTACGGGAGCTGTCGTCTGGTGGTTGCCTACACGATATTCCTGCGGCACTACGTCGAGGATCTCGGCATCAGGGTATTGCTGGCTGCGATTGTCATCGTTGATATTGTCGATAATATCTTCGCTTATAGCCACTTTAACGTCGAGTTGACGGCGAACAGTGTTAGCAACCGTTCGCAGCGACTGTCCGTTGACGCCCACATAGACCTTATTGACAAAGACTTTCTGCCGCTCCTCAATGCGTTTGATGATGGCCGCAACGGCTTGAATCGTCTTGTCGATGTTGTAGATCACGCCTTTGTGGATACTGTCAGGAGCCGTCTCCTTCTCGTAGCCGAGCACGTGCAGGGTGCCGTCGGGCAGCTTCTGCCCGATCATAGCCCGTATGGACGACGAGCCAAGTTCTACTGCGACGATGTTTTTTTCTGTTCCCATAATTATATGTCGTTAATCATTAATCCTTTTGCGAAGATAATTGCCGCGTGGCAATTACCTGGTCGTCAAACTTGAGGTTGATGGTCTTGTAGGTGTTCCAGCCAGCCTTGGTGAGACCTTCATCGTAGAAAGTGGCAAGGCGCGACAGCTTGTCGGCGACCTTTGACGTATCGCCCAGCACGACAGTGTGGTTCATGCCGGCGGGTGTGAGCTCTATCTCGCCCGAAGCGTCCACGTGAATCTCTTGGATCTGCTTGGACCATCGAGGGTCTGAGGTTATGGTGCGCGCCAGGCCTGAATAGAGTTTCCCGGCCGTGGACCGGGGCACATTGCCAGTCATGACGATGAGGTCGACGGTGTGGTGCCCGCGAGGCATAGTACCTCCTTGGTTGTCGATATAGAAATCCTCGCCTTTCTGATTGATGACGTGCAGCAGCGGTATGCGGGGCGTCACGCGAATGGCTACCTTATCCTCTGCCGTGGCATAACAGAGCGCCTTGTCGATATAAGGATTCTCCTCGAGGACGGCTTCCATGGCAGCAAGGTCTATCTCGGCAAGTTTCTCGCCTTCAGGGAATTTCTTATGAGAGACCAGCCACTCCCGGATCTCGTTCTCGCCTACAAAGCCTGTATTATGGCTGTCGTCAACGACAATATCCAAGCCCTTACACTCCTGCCCTTCAGCGGGATGGCTGAAGGTGACGATGGCAAACACCAAGTATGCTGCTACGCCAATAAGGATGAATATTTTGAAGAGGGTCTTGAACATGTCTTGTTTCGGGTGGCTTTTGTATGGAACGTCTATGGTTACTTGGTCTCAGGCGTCACGCCTTCACGGACGATGTCTGCGATGGCAGGAGCGTAGTCGTCGAGATCGCCGGCGCCAAGGGTAATGAGTATATCGAAAGATGTCTCGCGCACTACGTCGAGGACGTCTGCCTTACGGATGAGACGATGCTCTGTGCCAGGCTTGAGATTGTCGAGGATGAGCTGGCTGGTGACACCGGGAATGGGCAACTCACGGGCGGGGTATATCTCTGTGAGGATGACCTCGTCGAGCTGCGAAAGGGCGTCGGCGAACTCACGAAAGAAATCGCGTGTACGAGTGTAAAGGTGTGGTTGGAAGATGCCCACTATGCGCTTGCCGGGATACACCTCACGGATGCTCTTTATGCTCTGGCGAATCTCTTCCGGATGGTGGGCATAGTCGCTCAGATAGGCTTTAGAGGCTGTGCGCACATGGAAGTCGAAGCGGCGGTCGACCCCCCTGAAGGAAGCCATACCCTGCCGTATTTCCTCTGCCGTGGCGCCTGCTATCTGGGCCAAAGCCATAGCAGCAATACCGTTCTCAATATTGACTCCGACGGGAACACCAAGGCTGATATTGCTGATGTTGCCAAGTGGCGAAACCAGATCGAAGGTAATTTCGCCGCCGCCGATGCGCAGGTTGGTTGCATGGAAGTCGCCTTCGTCGCGCGAGTAGGTATATGTTGTCACGCCTTCCTGCACATTAGGTTTCATCTTCAAGCCCGTGTGAAGCACGAGGAAGCCGCCTTTATGGATGAGTTCTGTATAATGGCGGAAACTCTCGAGATACGCGTCCTCTGTCCCGTAGATATCGAGGTGGTCGGGGTCGGTGGCTGTGATGACTGTAGCGTAAGGTGAAAGCCAATGGAACGAGCGGTCGAACTCATCGGCCTCAATGACCACGTAGTCGCTTTCGGGAGCCAGTATGTAGTTGGTACCGTAGTTCTTAGTGATGCCTCCAAGGAATGCGTTGCAGTCGACATGGCTTTGGTGGAGCAGGTGGGCAGTCATGGCGCTGGTTGTGGTTTTGCCATGAGTGCCGGCCACACAGAGCCCCCGATGGGAGTGTGTCAACGTACCCAGCACCTGCGCACGCTTTTGTACGTCGAAGTGATGTGTCAGAAAGTATTGCAGCTCAGTGTGGTCAGCAGGCACGGCAGGCGTAAACACGACGAGCGTCGAGGCCTCGTCCCGGAAAGCATCTGGGATGAGAGTGACATCATCGCTGTAGTGGATAAGCGCGCCCTCAGCTTCAAGATCGCGGGTCAGCGGCGTGGGCGTCTTGTCGTAGCCCGCCACCGCCAAACCTTTTTTGAGGTAGTAACGTGCGATGGCACTCATGCCAATGCCCCCGATACCTATGAAATATACTGATTTATACTGCATAACGTTCTCGCCAGTTTTCATCTTCAAATTTTCGCTAACTTAATCACTTCCTCAGCGATTATGCGTGCTGAATCGGGCAAGGCCATGGCCTTTGCCTGCTCAGCAATCTGCTTGAGGGTATTTATGTCCTTTGCCGTAGTGATGGCCAAGGGCAGTAATTTCTCGCGAGCATCGGCATCGCTGACGAAAAGGGCTGCTCCGCGGTTGGCCAGAGCCATTGCATTCTTCGTCTGATGATCCTCGGCAACATTAGGCGAAGGCACCAGTATCGAGGGCTTGCCAAGCAGGCAGAGTTCAGAAATGCTGCTGGCACCTGCCCTACTTATCACAAGGTCTGCGGCGCGATAGGCCTCATCCATGTGATTGATGAAATCAGTAACCTTCAGGTTTTGCGGGCAGCCGAGTTCCGACAGTTGCTGCCTTATATCCTTGAAATAGTAGCCTCCTGTCTGCCATACGATGTTCACGCGGCTTTCGCTGATAAGCTTCAGCTGGCTGATAACGCTCTCGTTGATGGTGCGGGCGCCGAGGCTTCCGCCCACGATGAGGACGAGCGGACGGACAGGGTCGAAGCCAAGTTTCTCGATGGCCTCTGCACGCGTGAGCTTGCAGTCGAGCAAAGCCTGGCGCACGGGATTGCCTGTCAGCATTATCTTCTCGGCGGGGAAGAAGCGTTCCATGCCCTCATAGGCCACGCAGATGCGCTTGGCAGACTTGGCAAGCAGCTTATTTGTAACGCCGGCATAAGAGTTCTGCTCCTGGATGAGCGTGGGGACGCCCATCTTAGCAGCCACATTGAGCGTGGGCCCGCTGGCATATCCGCCTACGCCCACAGCCACGTCGGGCTGGAAGTCCTTGATGATGCGGCGGGCCATACGGCGGCTCTTCATAAGTTTCCAGAGCACGCTGATATTCTTGAGCAGGTGTTTACGGTCGAAGCCTGCCACGGGCAGGCCCTTTATCTCGTAGCCGGCAGCCGGCACGCGCTGCATCTCCATCCTGTTTTCTGCGCCCACGAAGAGGATTTCCGTGTCAGGCCGCAGCTCCTTCAGAGCCCCGGCAATGCTTATGGCAGGGAAGATGTGGCCGCCTGTGCCGCCTCCGCTTATGATTACTTTCAGAGGTTTTTCCATGATTAATAACCAACCAGGGCCGAATAGCCCCTATTTGCGTGCAAAATTAACAATAAATATTGAAAGAAAGACCTTTCATGCTGACTTTTTCTTTGAAAAAGTAAATTTATGCAGCCCAAGCCCTTATCCGAGGACTGCTGGCGACATATTCTTTTCTGGAGTCATGGCTGCCGAGCGACTGATGGACAGCATCATTCCAATGTAAGCGCAATTCACCATGATGGACGAGCCTCCACGGCTGACGAGCGGAAGCGGCTGACCGGTCACGGGGAAGATGCCTACGGCAACCATCATGTTGATTATAGCCTGAGTCACTATCAGCAGAGCCAGCCCCATGATGAGGAATGCGGGGAAATTCTTCTGGCAACGGCCCGCTATGCGTGCCGCTCGGTATAACAGAGCTATATAGAGCAGCAGCACGAACAAGCCTCCGGCCAACCCAAGCTCCTCGATAATGATTGCATAGATGAAATCGGAATAAGCCTGCGGCAGGAAATCGCGCACAGAGGAATTACCCGGCCCGCAACCTAAGATATTGCTTGAGGCGACGGCGATATGGGACTGGACAACCTGTGGGTTTATCGTAAGGTCGAAGTCTTCGGGGTTCTCGGCAAATTCAGTGTGGTTCCGCACGCGGTGAGCCCACGTAGGCAAGCGCTTCAGCACTGGCACTTGCTCCAGCTGCGTGAGCGTAGACTCAGGCGTGAACCGAAGTATGGAATAACCCAATGAACCGGCTATAGCCAAGAGCCCAATCAAAGAGCCGAGATACTTCCAGGGAACACCGCCCACGAACATCATAAGAAGGACGACCATAAAGGTGAGAATGGCCGTAGAGAGGTTCTCAGAAACGATGAGGCCACAGATGACCACGGAGAATCCCATAATCCACTTGAAGGCTGCCGAGGTGGCTCCGTTCTCATCGCGCATGACACTTAGGATCCAAGCCACGGCTACCACGAGCGAGCCTTTGGCTATCTCGGACGGTTGGAACGAGATGCCGCCAATGGACATCCAACGGTTGGTGCCGTTGAGGCTACCCGAGAAGAACACTGCTATGAGCAAGAGCACACTGATGACAGGGCCGGCGGCAGCCACCCAGCCGAAGTAGCGGCAAGGGATGCGATGCACTACCCAGGCCACGCCCACGCCTACAGCCAGATAGACGCTGTGCATGAGCACAGGGCTCCAATAAGCCCCTTTATTGAAGGTCATGTTGCTTGATGCGCTGTAGACCTCCAATATGGAGATGATGCATAGGAAGAAAAGTACCATCCACAGTACTTTGTCGCCCTCGAAAAGCGTGCTAAGGTGCTCTGTCCGTTCTTTTATGCTCATTATCTGATTCTTGTTTCTTTGGTTATAGCCTAAGTGCATCGGTATATATCCAATGGTGTGCTAAAGAGCTCGTGCGAGGCTCTTGAACTGTTCACCACGGTCTTCCATATTCTTGAAGAGGTCGAAACTGGCACAACAAGGCGAGAGTAGCACGGTATCGCCAGGCACGGCCATGCGATAGCAAGCCTCGACGCAGTCTTTCATCGAATGGACTTCCGTCGCAGGCAGGCCCATCGGGTCGAAGAAGGCATGCAGCTTACTATTGTCTACGCCGAGGTAGACCAGTCCCTTGCATTTCTGGCGCACGAGATCGCGTATCTGATTGTAGTCGTTGCCCTTGTCAAGACCTCCGAGGATGAGGATCGTGGGCTGTGTCATGCTCTCAAGGGCGTACCAACAGGCGTCGACGTTGGTGGCTTTCGAGTCGTTGATGAAGGTCACGCCATGCACCTTGCATACGAATTCCAGGCGGTGTTCCACGCCCTCGAAATCGCTCAGGCTCTCACGGATGACCTCGTTTGAGATTCCACTGAGGTCGGCTGCTATGCCAGCGGCCAAAGAGTTGTACATATTATGCTTGCCCGTGAGCGCCAGATCCTCCTGCTCCATATTGAAAGGCGTAGGACGCTCGATGACGTATTCACCGTCGGCAATATAGCCAATCATTCCTTCACGTTTGAGTATGCTGAAGGGGCACATACGGCTTTCGATGTGGTATTTCTCCAGTTCGCGCTGAATGACGGGGTCTTCATTCCAGAAGATGAAGGCATCATCCTTGGTCTGGTTCTGCAGTATGCGCATCTTCGAGTCGGTGTACTCCTGCATGGAATTGTGGTAGCGGTCGAGGTGGTCGGGCGTGATATTCAAGAGGACAGCTATGTTCGCACGGAAGTCGTACATATTATCCAGCTGGAAGCTCGAGAGCTCAATCACGTAGTATGCGTGCGGTTCCTCAGCCACCTGCAAGGCGAGAGAACGGCCTATGTTGCCGGCGAGCCCTACGTCGTAGCCCGCACGCTTGAATATATGGTAGATGAGGCTCGTAGTGGTCGTCTTGCCATTTGAGCCCGTGATGCATATCATCTGCGAAGTGGTGTATCGTCCGGCGAACTCTATCTCGCTGATGATGGGTATGCCGGCGGCTTTCACTTTCTCAATCATCGGTGCGGTGTCAGGTATGCCAGGGCTTTTGATTATCTCGTCGGCACTGAGCACCTTGTCCTCAGTGTGCCGCCCTTCTTCCCAAGCTATCCCGCGCTCGTCAAGCATCTGCTTGTAGTGCGGCTTTATGGCACCCATGTCGGTTACGAAAACGTCGAAGCCCTCCTTCTTAGCCAGAACGGCGGCCCCTACTCCACTCTCTGCAGCTCCAAGTATAACTATTCTCTTCATACTACCTAATCTTTAATGTTACGATGGCGAGGGCGCACATCATGATGGAAACTATCCAGAAACGTGTCGTGACCTTTGATTCCAGCCAACAACCCTTAGGCCAGTTGAGCAGAATCCTGAAAT
>JAFUFW010000061.1 GCA_017469685.1 Bacteroidaceae bacterium
CCAGCGTGCTGGCATCTACATCGTCAATGGCAAGAAGGTTTCTGTAAAATAAACCTCCGCAGTTTCGTTTGTTGCGACACTGTCGCAGCCTACTGAACAATATTTATGCTCCGGGCACCCCGACATGGGTGTCCGGAGTTTTTTTAATCACATTCTTGTGCTGAAGCGCAGAAAAAGCATTATCTTTGTGGCGGAAATGCCTAAGACAACAGATGGAAGAGACTCTCCGACTTTACGAACTAACCTCGATGGTGCGGCAGGCTATAGAGCTGACGTTTACCGACGAGTACTGGCTCGAGGCTGAACTCGCGGAGGCTCGCGTGGCCCAGAACGGACATTTTTACGCCGAGTTCATCGAGAAGGACTCGCGTGGCATTAATATTATCGCACGCGCACGTGCGACCGCGTGGGCGCGTACATATAATATATTAGCACCTCTGTTCGAACGAGCCACTGGCGAGCGCCTGCGGAGTGGGCTGAAGGTGCGCGTGCGCGTAGGCATTGCTTTCCATGAGCTTTACGGTTTCTCACTGAATATTGTAGATATAGACCCCACTTACACGATGGGCGACCTCTCGCGCCGCCGCCGCGAGATACTGGCTCAGCTGGAGGCCGACGGCATCCTCGAGGATAACAGGCAACTGGAGCTGCCGCGTCTGCTCAAGCGTGTAGCCGTTGTGTCGTCTGCCGGTGCGGCCGGCTACGGTGATTTCTGCGACCAACTTCTCGCAAACGACTATGGCCTATCATTTGACGTGCGGCTCTTTCCTGCCGTGATGCAGGGTGTCAATGTCGAGGACTCCGTGCTGGCGGCCTTGGGCGCTATCTGCGACGAGGCCGACCGCTGGGACTGCGTTGTCATCATCCGTGGCGGCGGAGCCACGAGCGACCTCTCGGACTTTGACTCCTATGCCCTCGCTGCTGCCGTGGCTCAGATGCCGTTGCCCGTGGTCGTGGGCATAGGCCACGAGCGCGACGAGACCGTTCTCGACTTCGTGGCACATACCCGTGTCAAGACCCCTACGGCTGCCGCAGCCTTACTTATCGACCACGGAGCCCAGGAGCTGGCTGCGATAGACGAGCTGCAGCGCACAATCGTGCTGGCTGCCCAGCAGCGGATTGAAGCCTCGAAGCAGCAGCTCAGCCGCCTGCTGGCCCTGCTGCCCCGTTCGTTCGCCCTCGTGCGCGAACGGCACAGCCACCGCCTCGACCGTCTTGCCCTGCGCCTTGCCTCAGCTCCCCGCCACCAACTCCTCGACGGCAGTCATCGTCTTCAGCTCATCGTCTCGCGCTTCGCCCAGGCCTCGCGGCTTAAGGTGCAGGGCGCGAAGTTCAAGGCTCAAAGTCTGGAGGCTCGTCTGTCCGCTCTCGACCCGGCGCTTCAGCTGCGCCGTGGCTACTCACTGACCTACCTTGCCGACGGTCGCCTGCTGCGGTCTGCCACAGAACTTAAGGCCGGCGACGTCATCACAACCCGCCTTACCGACGGCACCGTCTGCTCGGAGGTAGTAGAGAAATCAGCCACACAATAGATATACTCGTTATGAACAGGGTATTAGCCACATTCTTAAGCCTTAGCCTGACCGCCCTCCCGGCTTTGACACAGGACGTCATTTTCCCTCAGGAGCGGCCGTCGCGTCAACGGGCAGCTGTGCAAGGGTGTCTTCGTTCACGACGGAAGAATACTAATCATTAAATAAACAATGGAAAAGGAACTGACTTACGAAGCTGCCATGGAGCGCTTAGAGGCTCTGGCGCGCGAGATGGAAGCGGGCAATGTGCCTATAGACCAACTCGCAACGAAACTGAAAGAGGCTCAGCAACTGCTGGCCTTCTGCAAGGATAAGCTGACGAAGGCCGACGCCGAAGTGCAGCAGTTGCTGGGCGAGGAATAGTACGTGCCTGCAGACACGGCCGTAGTAATCTGCTGATACGACCGGCTTAATCAGGTGTCCCACCATGGTGGGACACCTTTTTTTGTTGGCCTCATAAGAGAAGCCTTCAGACAATTGTTCCCTAAGCATCCGTTCTCATGGGCAATAGATTCAAGTCTGCTATTAACGAATGAGAGAAAAAGCGAGCTGGGGAGACAAAAAGTTTCTGTTCATGGCTCCTCGTTCAAAGTTTATTACTACCTTTGCAGCCGGATACACCAGACACAAGACTAAAATGAAAGAAATTGATTGGAGTAATCTGTCCTTCGGCTTCATGTCGACCGACTATAACGTACGTTGCAACTACCACAACGGCGCCTGGGGGGAGATAGAAGTCCACTCAGAGGATACTATTAACCTCAGCATGGCTGCCACCTGCCTCCACTACGGGCAGGAGGCCTTCGAGGGCCTGAAAGCCTATCGCTGCCCCGACGGCAAGGTGCGCATATTCCGTGCCACGGAGAACGCAGCGCGCCTGCAGGCCACCTGCCGCGGACTCGTCATGCCTGAGGTGCCCACAGATATGTTCGTGGAGATGGTGAAGAAAGTGGTTCGCCTGAACGAGCGTTTCATCCCGCCATACGAGAGCGGCGCCACGCTATACATACGTCCGCTGCTAATCGGCACGACGGCGCAGGTGGGCGTACATCCCGCGAGCGACTATCTGTTCATGATCTTCGTCACGCCCGTAGGGCCCTACTTCAAGGGAGGCTTCGCCACGAACCCCTACGTCATCACCCGTGACTACGACCGCTCGGCACCGCTCGGCACTGGTTGCTACAAGGTAGGCGGCAACTATGCTGCCAGCCTTCGTGCCAACACATGGGCCCATGAGCAAGGCTACTCCTGCGAGTTCTATCTCGATGCCCGCGAGAAAAAGTATATCGACGAGTGCGGCGCTGCTAACTTCTTCGGCATCAAGGATAATACGTATATCACCCCGAAGAGCAACAGCATCCTGCCTTCCGTCACTAACATGAGCCTCATGCAGCTGGCCGAGGACCTCGGAATGCGCGTGGAGCGCCGCCAGATACCACTCGAGGAGCTCGGCACCTTCGAGGAGGCCGGTGCCTGCGGAACGGCAGCCGTAATCAGCCCCATCGAGCGCATCGACGACCCCGAGACGGGCAAGAGCTACGTCTTCTCGCACGACGGCCAGCCCGGCCCCATTTCCACCAAGCTCTACAAGAAGCTTGTTGACATACAATACGGCATCGAGCCCGACGAGCATGGCTGGACAACAGTAGTGATTGAATAAATACATTTATCAACACAGATTATACAGATTACACAGATACGCCCCTCGGCAATCATAAACTGGTGAAATCCAAATAAAAATCAACTGGTTCGAAGCTTTCAAATGATTTGTCTAATCAGTGTAGTCTGTGGCAAAATAATAAATAAACGTGTCGAAAGGTAAACTGGCAAAGTTCGCCGATATGGCAAGCTATCCCCACGTCTTCGAGTACCCCTTCTCGGTAGTCGAAGACGTGCCGTTTGAGATGCGAGGCCGCTGGCGCAAGGACTTCTTCAAGAACGATAATCCCATCGTGCTCGAACTGGGCTGCGGCAGGGGAGAGTATGCCGTGGGGCTGGCTCGCCGCTATCCTGACCGCAACTTCATAGGCGTCGACATAAAGGGCTCACGCATGTGGACAGGCGCCACCCAAGCCTTGCAGGAAGGGCTTAAGAACGTCGCCTTCCTGCGCACAAATATCGAGATCATCGACCGCTTCTTCGCTCCCGGCGAGGTGCAGGAGATATGGCTCACCTTCTCCGACCCACAGATGAAGAAAGCCACCAAGCGCCTCACCTCATCCTACTTCCTCAAGCGCTACCGCCACTTCCTCGACGACGGCGGTCTCATACACCTTAAGACCGACTCCAACTTCCTCTTCACCTACACCAAGTACGTCTGCGAGGTCAATCACCTTCCCGTGGAGTACTGTGGCAATGTCGATGCCAATGCCAGCGGCATAGGCATCGACATTGCCATCCGCACCTACTACGAGCAGATGTGGATCGACCGCGGCATCACGATAAAATACCTTCGCTTTCGCCTGCCGGCCGCAGGCGAACTCATAGAGCCCGATGTGGAAATCGAGCTCGACGACTACCGAAGCTACAGCCGCGAGAAACGCTCCTCGCTCACAACCAGCAAGTAGAGGTGCCCCGCTAATTTAGTCCCTAATCCCTAATCCGTTATCCAATTGACTCTCTATCCACAACTTATCCTTGACGCCCTCAAGACCGTGCGCTACCCTGGCACGGGCAAGAATATCGTGGAGATGGGCATGGTGGAGGACAATATCCGTATCTCCGGCCTCCATGTCTCGTTCTCCCTCATCTTCGGCAAACCAACAGATCCGTTCCTAAAGTCCTTAGTCAAAGCGTCGGAGGCAGCTATACATGCCTACGTAGGCAAAGAGGTGGAGGTGGAAATCGCCCACCATTGCCCCCCGGCGGGGGGCGCTCAGTCAAGTAGCGAGGCAACTCACCCCGCCGGGGGGCCTCAGGGGGCCAACATCATCGCCGTGAGCTCTGGAAAGGGTGGAGTAGGGAAGAGCACCGTGGCAGCTAACCTCGCCATAGGCCTCGCACGCCTCGGGCATCGTGTAGGTCTGCTCGACTGCGACATCTTCGGCCCTTCCGTGCCCAAGATGTTCCATGTCGAAGATGCACGCCCCTACAGCGAGGAGATCGACGGGAAGGCAATGATTGTTCCCATAGAAAAGTACGGCGTCAAAGTCCTTTCCATCGGCTTCTTCGTCGACCCTGACACACCCACCCTCTGGCGCGGTGGTATGGCCTCGAACGCCCTGAAGCAACTCATTGGCGAAGCCGCATGGGGCGACCTCGACTACTTTATCCTTGACACGCCTCCGGGAACCTCGGACATTCATCTGACCCTGGTGCAGACGCTGCCCGTCACGGGCGCCATCATCGTCTCGACTCCCCAGCAGGTAGCTCTTGCCGATGCGCGTAAGGGCATAAATATGTACACCAACGACAAGGTCAACGTGCCCATCCTCGGTCTGGTGGAGAATATGAGCTGGTTTACGCCTGCCGAGCTGCCGGACAACCGCTACTATATCTTCGGCCGCGAGGGTGTGAAGCAGCTGGCAGAGGAGATGAACTTGCCGCTGCTGGCACAGATCCCACTGGTGCAGAGCGTCTGCGAGAGCGGCGACGCTGGCGAGCCTGCTGCCCTTCACGCCGAAACGCCTACAGGTAATGCCTTCCTGCAGCTGGCAGCCCGTGTGGTTACGCAGACAGATAAGCGCAATGCCGAGTTTGCAAAAACAGAGATAGTCCATACACATTGATATAAATAATGCTAAAAGTGAGTGTTAAGGGAAAAAGTTTTCACTTTTCCATTACAGCTTTTCACTTTAAATCCTTATCTTTGCACCGCAATAAACAAAAACTCATATATTCATTCACAAAAAAACAATCCCCAAGCAATGAAGATTGAAAAAATCATCGCCCGTGAGATTCTTGACTCTCGTGGCAACCCGACTGTAGAAGTCGACGTGATTCTCGAAAATGGTGTAATGGGTCGTGCCGCTGTTCCCTCCGGTGCCAGCACTGGTGAGAACGAAGCCCTCGAACTCCGTGACGGCGACAAGAACCGCTATCTCGGCAAGGGTACCCTCAAGGCCGTGAAGAACGTCAACGAGATCATCGCTCCCGCATTGAAGGGCGACTGCGTGCTCAACCAGCGCGCTCTCGACTACAAGATGCTCGCCCTCGATGGCACACCCACCAAGAGCAAGCTCGGCGCCAACGCCATCCTCGGCGTCAGCCTCGCTGCTGCCAAGGCTGCTGCCAACGCCCTCGGCCTGCCCCTCTACCGCTACATCGGCGGCTGCAACACCTACACACTGCCCGTGCCCATGATGAACATCATCAATGGCGGTGCTCACTCCGACGCTCCCATCGCATTCCAGGAGTTCATGATCCGTCCCGTAAGCGCTCCCAACATCAAGGAGAGCATCCGCATGGGTGCCGAGGTGTTCCACAACCTCGCCAAGCTGCTCAAGGCCCGTGGCCTCTCCACCGCTGTAGGCGACGAGGGTGGCTTCGCTCCCGCTCTCGATGGCATCGAGGACGCTCTGACCATCATCTGCGACGCTATCAAGGCAGCTGGCTACGAGCCGGGCAAGGACGTTAAGATTGCCATGGACTGCGCTGCCAGCGAATTTGCTGTGCAGGACGAGCAGGGCAACTGGTTCTACAACTACAAGCAGCTGAAGAACGGCAAGCAGAAAGATCCCAACGGCAAGTGCCTCAGCGCAGAAGAGCAGATCGCATTCCTGGAGCACCTCATCGACACCTATCCCATCGACAGCATCGAGGACGGCCTCGACGAGAACGACTGGGAGAACTGGGTGAAGCTCACCGCAAAGGTTGGCCACAAGTGCCAGCTTGTAGGCGACGACCTCTTCGTCACCAACACCAAGTTCCTCGAGAAGGGGATCAAGCTCGGCGCTGCCAACAGCATCCTCATCAAGGTGAACCAGATCGGCTCCCTCACCGAGACCCTCGAGGCCATCGAGATGGCTCATCGTCACGGCTACACCACCGTCACCAGCCACCGCTCCGGTGAGACCGAGGACGCTACCATCGCCGACATCGCCGTTGCCACCAATAGCGGTCAGATCAAGACAGGTTCTATGAGCCGCACCGACCGTATGGCCAAGTACAACCAGCTCATCCGTATCGAGGAAGAACTTGGCGACGTGGCAGCTTATGCCTACAAGCGTCTGAAGTAAATTCGTATAGCTTTAATAGAAAAGCATCTACACATTAATATAAATGCCAGTCAGCAAAGGCCGCTGACTGGCATTTGTGCGTTTGAGGAGTCTGAAATACAACTTCCTATGCCTGCGTCATGTCTTTTTTTTTATTTTTTTTCTTCTTTCAATATTTCTTTCTATCTTTGCCATGATTTTTTATAAGTATGCGCAGAAACTAACTTTTTTACCAAAATGAATGCTAATAAATTATTCTTGACGTTGATCCTGCTCGTGACCGGAGTGGGCAATGATCTTTATTCCCAGACGGCAGTCACCGTGGGAAGCCTGGTGACTAACGAGAGTAGTCTTGTCAGTGGAAAAGCCTACCTGGTTTACTACGTAGGCAATGGCAATTCAGGCTACATGAAAGACACGGGTTCTGCCTATACGGGTAAAGATGACAACACCCCCACCACCGCAGCCGTGTACATCTTCACCAGCAACGGCGATAACACCTGGAAGGTGCAGAACTACCACACCGGCAAATACTGGGGCGTGCCTCCGACCGAGAATGCCAATACTTATGCCGGCTCCGACACCCCCGGCGCCTGGACGCTGAATTTCCAGTCGGGCGGCAACATCGCCCCCAGTGCTCCTGATGCCAACGGAACCTTACACAGCTGGAACCGCTCGGGCAGCAGTGTGCATTGCTGGAGCAGCGGCACGGCCAACGTCAACCAGTTCAAGATTCAAGAGGTTGTCCTCTCCTCGACGGCTCTGTCTGAGTTTGCCGGCAAGGACGTACAGGTCAGCAGCACCGCGGCAGCTTCGCTGTCTACCAACACATGGTATGTGATGTCCCAGCGCTCGCGCACCAGCTATGTGTATGAGGACGCATCCTCCCACACGCTGAAGCACACCCTGACGAAGCCCAGCGGCTCAGCTGCCGACAAGGCCGGCTTCTGCGTGCGCCTCATCAGCGGTGCCGACGGCAAGTACATCCTGCAGACTGGACTGGGCAACATGGTGGGCCAGATAACAGCCAGCACCAACGTCCCCACCGCTTCCTTGCCGGACTACCAGTTCACCATCGGGAAGATTGCTTCCACCGACGGCCATTTCTATGTGCAGTGCAGCTCCAACAGCGTCATTCTCGACGCCAACGACTTCACACAAGGCGACCCCGCTACGGTTGTAGGCTGGGGAACAGACGTTCCCACAGCCACCAACGGCAACAACGACTGGGCTTTCTATCCCATAGAACTCGTGCCGTCCTGGGAGCCCACGATTGACGAGGTCTATACCATCAACAATACCAATCCTTCCCGCGGCGCCCTCATCTACAATTCGAGCAATCCCGAATATGTGTGGTCAAGCGGCAAGAACGGCACCTTTAATGCCTCAGAGGCCAACAGCCAGTGGGTCATCGTTCCCACGGGCACCGAAGACCAATACTACCTCTACAACGTGGGAGCCGGCAAGTTTGCCGTGCCCACGGGCTCTGCCCAAGGCGCTCAGAACCCTTGGAAGTTCAGCAGCAACGCCGTGGCTGTCAAACTTCTCAGCCAGTCCGACGGTACCTACAAGATTCAGATGGCCACGGCCCCCGTCAGCGGAACTAATGCCGCCTACCTTGCGGTGAGCAATGGCCAGACCTACCCCATCATCAACTACAACGACGTGGGCGGCAACTTCACCATCACCAAGGTGGATGGTCAGAACCAGAACACAGCTGCCACGGCTGCCGTGAACAAGCTGGTGAAGAGTCAGACGGCACTCACGGCATCCCCCTCCACCTCCGGATGGTATGCCATCCAAATCAAGAGCAAGACAGGCTCCGCCAGCTATGCCGGACGCTACCTCTACGAAGCCAGCAGCCTCTACAACAGCCTCTACCCACTCACCTTCACGGGCGACGTAGACGTGCAACCCGCCATCACCGACCCCACCTTCTTCACCTATCTCCATCATACCAGTTGGGACGCGAACACATGGCAGCTGCCCGACGGGCGCTACCTCGTCAACAACGGCAGCAACAAGTTCCCCACGCCTTCGACAACGGCGGGGAATGTGAAAGCCGGCTATGACAATGGCAACTACTTCAAGGACAACAATAACTACTACGCCGACCCGTATAATAGTAATGCGAACTACTTCATTGGCGAGACGACCTCAATGCGTACAGCCTATACGGTTTATCCCATCGACCTCACCGCGGCCGGCCTCGTCGCCTGGCAAATCCTTTGCGACGAAGCTCCCGAGACAACAACGATTGCCTGCACGCGCAGCGATGTCAGCGGCCTCACCGCCGTCTATAAGAACGGCTACATCTTCCTGCCCACGGGTGTAACACCCGAGAGCTCGGACTTCACCCTGGAAGGTGCCACCAGCGTCACCGTGGATGCCAGCGCCAAGACCGTCACCCTCGAGTACAACCCCAACCTGGCCATCGTAGCCGGCGGCGTCAGCGTGGCACAGGGCTGGCAGACGGCTGGGCGCGACAGCGAAGTGCTGCTGCTGCGTGTCAATGCCGCACCGTTCGCCGATGCCACCGGCGCTACCCTCAACGTCAGCCTGCTCGACGGCGCTGAGAGCCAAATCTCCGCCCTGACCCTCTATGAGGCCAGCTCCGACTCACCCGAGATTCTCTCGGCTGGCAACTCCGGCGCTCCCACCAAGACACAGGTGGCCACGACCGCCATCGACGGCAGCAGCGCCACGGCCACCCTCGCCATCGGTAACCTCACCACAGGCAACCACTACTACTGGCTCGGAGCCACCGTGAAGGCCGGAGCCACCCTCGGCGCCGTCATCGACGCGGCCGTCACGGGCATCACTTATACCCGCAACAGCGCTGAGACCACCCTCGACCTCACCGAGGCAGGCAACCCCGCCGACCGCGGCGCCATGGTGTTCAACACCCACAGCTATCCCTTCCTGCCTTGGGACAACGGCAGCCACGTCTACCGCATCCCCGCCATGGCGGTGGCCGACGACGGCAGCATCATCGCAGCCGTGGATAAGCGCTACGGCAGCTATACGGATATTGGAGGCGGTCACGTCATCGACATCGTCGTCCGTCGCAGTACCGACGGCGGCAAGACATGGGGCGACCCGGTTGTGGTAGCCAAGGGTGACAACAGCACTGCCGAGACCACCGGCTACGGCGACCCCACACTGCTCAAACTTGCCGACGGCACACTCGTCCTTACATCATGCTCCGGCAATCTCGGCTTTGGTGGAGGCTTGAAAACATTCATCGTATCGAAATCTACCGACAATGGTGTGACTTGGTCTGCCCCCAGCTTCGTAACAAGCAGCAATGGCAAACTGACCATCAAGCCCAGCATCGGCGATTTCTTCATCACCTCCGGCCAGGGCATCGTCACCACAGAAGGGATCATGATGTATCTCGTCGTTTCCAAATACAATGGCGCCAACACCAACTTCGTCATCTACTCCACCGACAACGGCGAGCACTGGACCATCGACGACCAAGTGGTGTACAACAACGGCAACGAGGCCAAGCTGGAGTTGCTGAACGACGGCTCGCTCATTGCCTCCATCCGCCAAGGCTACGGACGCGGATTCAACTTCGGCACCTACACGAAGAACGACGATGGCACGGTCAGCTTCACATGGGGAACCCAGTACCAGAACTCCCAGCTGCACAACGGCGGCAATGACAACAATCAGGACATCCTCTACTACAGCCGCAACGCCGACGGCGAGAAAGACATACTGCTCCACTCCATGACCACCGGCACGCACGCCAACCTCAACCTATACATGAGCTTTGACGCCGGCAAGAACTGGTTCCAGGCAGAGCAGCTACAGAGCAAAGGAACGCGCTACGTCACGATGAGCAAGCTGCCCAACGGCGACCTGGCGCTCCTCTTCGAGGACCAGAGCCTGAATGCTGCCGGCAACAACACCAGCCAGAACCACTACCCCATCAACTTCATCACCATCACCAAGGAACAGATCCTGGGATGGTACGACTCGCTCGTGAACACCGCCTATCCCGCCACCGCCACGGTGAAGAACTCCAGCACAGGTTCTACAACAGGCTGTGACGCCTGGGGTACATTCTCTAACACGGGTTCTCAGTGGCCGCGCACCTGGACGTCCAATGCTGCATCCGGCATTGCCGGCCTTACTATTACCTCGAACGGCTACGGCTTTGATAAAGCAACAGTGTATGACACACGCACTATGACCTTACGCCCCAGCGCCGACGGAGCCACCGATGTCATCACCATCACAGCGCCTGCAGGCTACGTCATCGACAGCTACACCATCACGGGCTGCAACTATTCTGCCAGCCAAACCTACAAGTTCTGGGTGGATGAGAGCAACCAGATTACGACCAGCACCAGCGGCGGCACGCTGACCGTGGACAACGTGAATGCCACCAGCACATCCTTTAACTTCTATGGCAGCAGCGCCAGCACCAACTATCTCTGCATCACGAATTTCGTCATCCAGCTGAAGGCGGCCAAGGAACTTACGATGACAGCCGTGGGCGAGGCCTCCTATGCTACGCTCTTCATGCCGTATGCCGTGAGCCTCCCCGCAGCCACGAAAGCCTTCGTCGTTGATGAGGTGTCCGGCGGGTCTGCCCGAATGGTGGAACTGAGTGACGGCGTTCCGGCCTTGACACCAGCCATCATCGTCAACAGCGAGAAAGCAACTTCCATCCTTGCTCCTTATGCCTCCAGCGTGGAAGCGTACGCCGGCACCAACCTGTTGCGCGGCACGCTCGTCAGCCGCACCCTCGACCTCAGCGAGGCGTCGCCCTACTTCGCATTAGGAAAGTACGACGATGCCATCGGCTTCTACAAGTTCGACAACAGCGGCACGACCACCATCACCCTCGGTGCCAACAAGGCCTACCTCGAGGTGCCAGCCTCCGGCGGTGCCGTCAAGGGCTTTGCCCTCAGCTTCGACCCCATCACAGGCATCGGCGCAGTCCAGCCCACGGCTGAGGGCGGACAGCAGACGGCTGAAATCTTCAACCTTGCCGGACAGCGCGTCAGCAAGCCTGCCAAGGGCGTCTACATCGTCGGAGGCAGGAAGATCCTGATGAAGTGAGAGCCATGCCCCATCCAAGAAACAAGAAACAACCATCAGAAACATCTTTCCATCCATGAACAAAATCTATGTTTCCCCCGCCATACGCACCACCCTCATCTGCGGCACCGGGCATTTGCTTGCAGATTCCATGAAGGTGGACAGAGACAACAAAGTCAGCGATTCCAACGACATCGGCTTCGTCAAGGGGCAGTCCTCCGGCAACTACAACGTCTGGA
>JAFUFW010000062.1 GCA_017469685.1 Bacteroidaceae bacterium
CACGACTGCCGCGAGGGTATCTGCGGTATGTGCTCACTCTACATCAACGGTACGCCTCACGGCAAGACAGAGCGCGGTGCTACCACCTGTCAGCTCTACATGCGCCGCTTCAACGATGGCGACGTCATCACCGTCGAACCTTGGCGCTCAGCCGCCTTCCCCGTCATCAAGGACTGTATGGTTGACCGCAACGCCTTCGATAAGATCATCCAGGCTGGTGGCTACACCACCATCCGCACCGGTCAGGCTCAGGATGCAAACGCTATCCTGATTCCGAAGGAGGATGCCGACGAGGCTATGGACTGCGCCTCTTGCATTGGCTGTGGCGCTTGCGTCGCTGCTTGTAAGAACGGCTCCGCCATGCTCTTCGTGTCGTCGAAGGTTTCTCAGCTCGCCCTGCTTCCTCAGGGCCGCGTAGAGGCTGCCCGCCGTGTGAAGAACATGATTGCCAAGATGGACGAGCTCGGCTTTGGTAACTGCACCAACACTCGCGCCTGCGAGGCTGTCTGCCCGAAGAACGAGACCATCGCCAACATCGCCCGCCTGAACCGCGAGATGATCAAGGCAAAGATGGCTGACTAAAGGTTTCACCTTATTATAATAAGAGCGCCGCAAAGAAATCATGCGGCGCTCTTTTGTTTAGAGGTTTATGGTTCTTTCCACCAACTATCTTTCGTCTTACATATCGCTTGTGCGACGCAATTCATTGTCTTGCAGAAAGGAACGCTGATGCTTTCTTCGTGACTTCTGTATTGGTAAGTCCAAGGCGTTATCAGCAGCAGAAGCCCTGAGGCACAATCATCCATCCGATCAGCAGACGGATGATAAATATCACCGAAACCATTATCCTCTATCCGAATGACGGGATAGCCCGACAGCAGAGCCGTGTCTAAAATCTCCTGTTCGCCCTTGGAGATACGGGCTGACACCAATACAGCCCCTGATGCTGCCTCTGCCAGACAGCGGGCTTTCTGTTGTGCAAACAAAGCAGCATCCTTACGATGGCAAACCACCGGCAACAGTCGCCGCTGCAATAGTTGCGCATCACCATAACTGTCGCACATCACCCGCCCATTGGCCTGTAGCATCTGTTTTTCCAGCATGGCTACAGCATCTGCCGTCAGTTGTTGTGGACATTCGCGCTGTAAATAGTCATAAAGAGCTCGAGGGCTGACAGCCGTATCTATGGTGTGCCGTTGTGGTTGTAGCCATGCTCGGTTCATCATTCTCTGAAGGCGGCTGCGAGGGTTGCTATGGATATAGGCTCGTTGCGTTGCCAATTGCTCTGCATCTACTGGCATCACGTCACAATAGCCCGCATCGAACAGCGGGGCCAGTTCTTTCATAGCCACCAACCGTTCCTTGGCGACCGAATCGCCAAGTACACTATTCCGCTCACGCCTCTCTGCAATCTCCGTCGTGCCTGCCTTTACTGTACCTGGCGATTCGGTCGCCAGGTTCTTCTCGGTCTTCTGGCCGTCTTTGCCCTCTGCCAATGCCCCCGTCATCATCCAGTACCGCCTGTTACATCCATATTTAAACCCCGCAATGACGTGCCCCAGATGCGTCTTCTTACCACTTCGTGACACCACATCACGATGCGCCACCAACAGGAAATGCAGATGCTCAGGCATCACGACATAATCCTGCACCTCCAGCATTGAATACACCCTACGGATGCTCTCTCGCAGCTCCTCCTCCACCATCCGCCCAATAGGCGTCAGTTCCACATGTGGAGCCTCGCTGTCACCGTCTGGCTTGTCCAACCGCCCCACAACCTTTCCTAACGGCTGTCGGAGCCCTTTGGCTACACTCATCGTAATATGATAATACCCGCAGCGGTCGTAGTCATGAGCCTGGCTGCGCCGCTTCATGCTATGTATTGTCGGTTTCCTAACTTCTCTATCCATCATCTACATTATTTACAATGCAAAGATACAACTTTTTTACTACTTCGTTCTCTAATTCGGGAATAATTCGTATATTTGCCCTCAGAAATGGAATTAACGTCATGTTGAACCCTGTAATGTCACCTTTTGCTTTTCTAACTTGTTATATAAGTGCAACCGGTTCAGAAAGAAACATAAGTATAACAATAAAAAAAGAAAAGAAATGTACAAGATTATTTTTGCTTTAATACCTATCGCTTGTGGATGCGTTCTCCCTATTTTTGCAATATGGATGGGAATTCGCAAGGAAATGAACGAGACCAACACTCGTACGCAGATTGCACTTGCTGCCATCGAGAAGAATCCGAATTTGGATCTCGAAGAACTGATGGAGAAGATTTCACCTAAGAAAAAACTGATAAAAGAAAAACTGCTCTCGAAACTGCAAACAGGAAACATCACAGCCTTGCTTGGTATGGGCTTCTTATTGTGTGCTATCTATGTAGACTATTTGGGCGGAATGGACTCAAAAGACCTTAGGATGCTCTATTTGGCAGGTGCTATCCTATTGGTCGTAGGCATCGCTTTCCTCATTAATTACTTCGTGGGCAAGAAGATGCTGGCTAAAGAGATGGAGGCAGAGCAAGCACGAATGTTAGAGCAGGCATAAACCGTGACACGTGAAGTTTTCATAGCACATGTGGAGCGTGAGCAAGAGGCATTACGAGGCTTTTTGCTCGCCCTCTGTTGCGGCAACAAGGGCGATGCCGACGACTTGGCACAAGACACGCTGGTGAAGGCTTACCTCTCTTGTGCTGGCTATCAAGACAAAGGGAAGTTCCGTTCGTGGCTTTTCAAGATAGCCTATCATACATTTCTCAACCATAAGGCGAGCCTGCGCTGTACGGAAAGCCTCGATGAGGCGCGGACACTTGTCAGCAGCACCAGCGCCGACTCTGAGTTCGAGCATCAGGATCTCTATTTGGCCCTGCGCACCTTGCCTCCCAAGGAACGTTCGTCCATCACCCTCTTCTACCTCAATGGCTATCATATTAAGGAGATTGCCAAAATTACAGACACCTCGGAGGATGCCGTCAAGAAGCAACTCTCACGAGGACGTGACAAACTAAAGGAGAAACTGAAGTTATGACAAAAGATAAAGCACTTGAGGATCTTTTCCTTGCACAGAAACCGCATTTCTCGGACAATGCCGACTTCATGGCAGCGCTTACGAAGCGACTGGACGCCGTTGAATATCTCAAACAGCATCAGGAGGCAACCATCCGCCGTTACAAGATGCTGATGGTAGCAACTTTCGTAGTAGGCGTTATCAGCGGTGCCGTCGCCATAGGATTTGTCCTGTCCACGCCCATTGATGAACCCCTTTTTTCTTTCGAGACGCAGACAGGAGTCTTGCTGTGGTTTGCCCAGAACTCCCGCTGGATAGCCGCAACAGCCCTCTCGTTGCTGATGACGGTAGGCATTGTTACTATCATCAGCAACGTTCAGGACATCCTACGTATGTGCAAAGCACAACGCTCTCTTTCCTTAACAGCAACGCTATAGTTGTCAGTTGATACAATAAATGGGGCTCAGAAGCCCCATTCTTGTTTATTAGTCGATTCTGTTTACTCTTTCACCTGTCCCACGATGTCGTCGATGGTGGCAACGGTGTGGCCGTCGCGGTGACGGAAGAGGTTCAGGATGTCGCGGACGGTCTTTTCCTCCTCTACCTGCTCGTCGATGAATTGGTCGACGAAGTTGATTGAGGCGCGGTCGTGCTCG
>JAFUFW010000063.1 GCA_017469685.1 Bacteroidaceae bacterium
GTGAAAATGAAGTTGGCGCCGTCCATGCGTATGGTGCAGAACTCGCCGAAGCCTCCGAGGGCGGCGTTGAGTTCGGGGACGGTGTTGGTGTAGGTGTAGGTGAAGCTGACACGAGCGCCTGTGTAATATATGTTGTCAGCTTTCTGGCAAGAGGTGAATAATTCGGAAGAAGAGAAAAGAAGAGTGAATAGAATAAGAGCGAGAAATGAATAATTGAGATTGAAGAATGAAAGTATGCTTCGTATGAGTAACGAAGGGTGGGATATGGATCTCTTATGGAAACTTTTATTTTTCAATGCTCAATTCTCAGATCTCACTTAACCTTTTCTCTGCTTCCTCGGCACGTTTGAAGTGGAAGTCGGCGAGGAGCTTGTCCATGATGGCACGCACCTCGGCATTGCACAGGTTGCCGATGCTGCCGGCATGAGTGTGGTGTATCTCTTTCTCTGGCGTGAAGCGTCCGGCTTCGATGTCGAGCCCAACCTTGCGGTAGGCATCACGGAATGGCATGCCACTGGCAGCCAGTCGGTTGACTTCCTCGACCGAGAACATAAGGTCGTAGCGCGGGTCGTCGAGGATATGCTCGTTCACGCGCACGCGTTCAATAATATATATAGCCATGCGGATGCAGTCCTTCAGTTCGTCGAAGGCAGGCAGGAACACTTCCTTAGTGATCTGCAAGTCGCGGAAGTAGCCAGATGGCAGGTTGCCGGCGATGAGCGTGAGCTGTGTGGGAAGCCCGTGCAGCTTGTTGCATTTGGCACGTGTGAGCTCGAAGACGTCGGGGTTCTTCTTATGTGGCATGATGCTGGAGCCCGTGGTGCAGTCGTCTGGCAGCTTCAGGAAGGCGAAGTTCTGCGAGTTGAACATGCAGGCGTCGAAGGCGAGCTTCGAGAGCGTGCCCGCCACGGAGGCGAGGGCAAAGGCCACGTTGCGCTCCATCTTACCACGCCCCATCTGGGCGTAGACGACATTGTAGGCCATCGACTCGAAGCCTAAGAGGCGCGTCGTGAGTTCGCGGTCGAGGGGGAACGAGGAGCCATAGCCGGCGGCTGAGCCGAGGGGGTTGCGGTCGACCATTTGATAGGCTGCCTGAAGGAAGCGGACATCGTCGGTAAGGCTCTCGGCATAGGCCCCGAACCAGAGTCCGAAGCTCGAGGGCATGGCCACCTGCAGGTGGGTGTAGCCGGGCATGAGCACGTCGCGGTAGCGCTCACTCTGCTTCTGCAGCACGGTGAAGAGCTGGCTCACGAGCTCCACCACCTGGCGCAGCTGGCGGCGTGTCCACAGCTTAAGGTCGAGCAGCACCTGGTCGTTGCGCGAGCGGCCGCTGTGAATCTTCTTGCCTACGTCGCCCAGGCGGCGAGTAAGAAGCAGTTCCACTTCGGAATGTACGTCCTCCACGCCCTCCTCAATCTCGAAACGCCCTTGGCGGATGTCAGTGAGGATGTTGCGCATCTCGGCGAGCAGCGCCTGCAGCTCATCGGGCTTGATGAGTCCGATGCTCTCGAGCATCGTAGTGTGCGCCATTGAGCCGAGCACGTCGCTCTCGGCCAAAAACAGGTCGAGCTCGCGGTCGCGCCCTACAGTGAAGCGCTCTATCTCAGCGGTCGCACTTACGTTTTTCTCCCAAAGCTTACTTGCCATAAATAGTTCTTACTTGAGGATTCAGGATTGAATGGTTGAGGAGCGAAGTCACATTCCGTAGGGAATCATGGCGAGCATGTCGGCCAGCTTCTCGATACCCTCCTGCAGCGGCTTCTTGGCCATCTGCTTGATGTAAAAGTTGAGGTCGGCGCCCACGGTGCATTTCATCTTGCTCTCGTAGGGCGAAGTGGGTAGCAGCTGCACCCACAGGTTGGCTGCCACGGGAGCCCCTTCAACGGCGAACTTGACGCATTTGGGTTCGTCGCGCTCCACTATTCGCAGGGCAATGCTGCCGATGGGCGTGTCGTGGACTGTGATGGCATCGGGCGTCAGTTCGAGCTTCGAAGCCAGTTCAACAATCTTGTCTATCTTGTCCTCCGGAACTTGTCCGGAGGCACGGAGGCGGTCGGCGAACTCTGGTTCGGCGGCGCGCTGCTTTATGCTTTCAAGGTTGCTCAGATCCGAGAGCTTTGCGAAGATTGCGGCCTGCGGATAGTGCACCTGCTTAACATTACTTTCGTATTTTGTCATCCTTCAAATATTCAATGTTTCCATTCCGATGGGTTCTTGCGCCACTCTTCGAGCAACGCTACGTCCTCCTTCTTGATATAGCCTATGCGCAGGGCTTCGGCAACTACGGCTTCGTAGTTGGTGAGCGTCACCAGCTCTACACCTGCCTCTTGGAAGGCGCGTTTGGCTACATCGAAGCCATAGGTGTATGAGGCAACCATACCTATCACGTCGCATGCGCCGAGGCGTATGGCCTCAACAGCCTTGAGGCTGCTGCCGCCTGTAGAGATGAGGTCTTCGACGACGACGACCTTCATGCCAGGCTTCAGCTCGCCCTCAATGAGGTTCTCGAGTCCGTGGTCCTTTGGTTTCGAACGTACGTAGACGAAGGGCAGCGAAAGGGCATCAGCTACGAGGGCGCCCTGAGGTATGGCACCAGTGGCTACGCCGGCAATGGCGTCGGCTTCGGGGAAGCGCTCGAGGATTATGCGCGCAAGCTCAATCTTCACGAACGAGCGCAGCTCGGGGTAGGAAAGCGTCTTGCGGTTGTCGCAGTAGAAGGGAGACTTCCAGCCGCTGGCCCAAGTGAACGGATTGGTGGGTTGCAATTTGATGGCCTTAACTTTCAAAAGCTTGGCCGCGAAAATCTGTTCTAATGTCTTCATATCTGGTGATGCGGGTTTATTCCGCATATTAATTATTAACTGCCAGTTGTGTTATGCTTGAGGCCACAAAGGTAAGAAAAGATTAATGATTAGGGATTAGAGATCGGAGTTTTTTTGAAGTAAATAATGAATTCTTGATTAATCATAGTTTGCAGTGGCTGAGGAAAAGATATAAAAACAGAAGCGACCCTTCTCACGAAGAGCCGCTTCCAAGCTATGAACAAATCTTTCTGTTGAATCTCTCAGAATAACCTTTTGATGCACATAACAATGAAATATGTCTCTTTGCTTTTTCTACCGCATCACTGCGACAGTTGTGCCTGCGTTATTCTGTCGGAGCCCTCATGGAAGTGAGGGCAATCCTGCAATCAACTTACCTTAACTAACTTACCTAAAGTCGAGTAGCCGTTGCTACTCTTTGGATGAAAACCTTTAAAACTAACCTAATACCATGAAAAACCGTATATCTTTCGAAGCCTCTCACGAGGCCTTGTCTTCTGTTTGACAATGCAAAGGTAAGGCTCTTTCGTGTAATACGCACACTTTTTCCTTCTCTTTTCTGATA
>JAFUFW010000064.1 GCA_017469685.1 Bacteroidaceae bacterium
CTGGGGCTACTACACGGGCACGCTCGAGGAATTACCCCTGCGGCCTGACTCCACGGGCCTCTACCCCATCGTATTCCGCGTAGGCGACTGCCGCTCGAGCGAAGGTCGGCACGAAGATGAAATGTGGAGCATCAGCCGCCGCAAAGAACCTTGGATGATGGATGCCACTGCCACCGTCGTCCTCCACAAACGCCGTCTGCTGCAGCGGCTGACGGGAAGGAGATGATAGAAATAATATTATTTTCAAAACAGACTTCAGGCATCCTGCATCCTCGGCTGAAGCCTGAAGTCTGTTTTGAATAGAATATTATTCTTTGCGAGGCTTGTTCTTGGGAAATTGTCTTAAGACATTCGGGTGGATCACCATGGTGGGACACCTCACACGTGCGGACGTATCGGCGAATGAGACCGGGCGTGTAGGCAGATACGACCGTATAAGTTGGCAGAACGACCGTATGAGTTGGCTCGTTCAGCCTACTGAGTCAGCGGATTCAGCCCTTTGAAAGCGGTCAGGCGAAGTCGCGGGGCGAGACGCCGAAGCGCTTGCGGAAGACGGTGGAGAAGTAGCCGATGTTGGAGAAGCCGACGGAATATGCCACCTGGGTGACGTTGAGCTTGTGCTCGCGCAGCAGACGTGCGGCCTGCTCGAGGCGTATGTTGCGGATGAACTCGGTTACGGGCATGCCGGTGAGCTCTTTCATCTTTCGGTGGAGGTGTGCGCGGCTGATGCCCACTTCCGTGCATAGTTGCTCGACGCTGAACTCGCTGTCGTCGAGGTGGCGGTTGATGCTTTGGATCACGCGGTCCATCAGCTGTTCGTCGTTGCCCCGCAGCTGCTGCAGGTCCATTTGTTCGAGTGCGTTCTCGGCGCTGCCGTAGTGGCGCTGCTGCTCTTGACGGTTCTGCACGAAGGAGCCTATGGCGCGGCGCATATCGTCGAGCGAGAGGGGAGCGTTGGCGGTGTTGATGGCGCTCATGAGCAGGTGCAGCTTCTCCTCGTTAAGGCGGTTGCGGGTGTAGCGGCGGTAGGTTACGACGGCGGCGGCTGCCAGTGCCGCGAGGATGAGCACATAGATGATGTAGGCCAGCGGGCTGCGCCACCATGGCGGACGGACACGAATGAGATAATAGGCCGTCGGGGTGACTTCGCCGTCGGCAAGTGCGCGCACGTGGAGGCGGTAGGTTCCGGGCGCAAGGTGGTTGAAGAAGATGGTGTTCTCGCCCTTCGAGAGCTGCTGCCACTGGCGGTCGCCGTCCATCCGGTAGGTGAAACTGACACCTTCGACGTCGGTGAAGTCGAGGAGAGAGAATTCGAGGCTGAAGGTGGCATCGACGTAGCTGACGTCGAAGCTCCGACATTCGGTTACAGGACTGAGCATTACGGGCTTGCCGTTGCTGCGGGTGAGCATGCTGGCCGGTGTGTCGCCGATGCGGAAGTTGGTCAGATGCACCTCTCCGGCCTCGCGCCTGAAGGCACGTACGCTGTCGGGATGGAACTCGAGGAAGCCGTCGACGGTGCGGAAGAATATGCTTCCGGCAGGCGACTGCATGGCCGGTGCCTGCATGAATTCGTGCTGAAGCAGCTCGCGAGAGTGGGCGTAGGAGACGAGGCTGTGGCTGCGCGGGCTCCAGCGCCATAGTCCGTCGTCGCTGCTGAGCCAGATGTCGGCCGCGGCATCCTCTATGATGCTTGCGATGCTCTTGCCCTGCAACGCCTCGGTGCCTTGCTCGGGGCGCAACTTGCCCTGCAGCGTACGGCGTATGAGGCCGTGTTCGGAAGCTATGAGCACATCTCCTGAGGCGAGGGCGCAGAGGGCTGTGCACTGCTCTCCATCGGCTATCACGCCTACGTCATCGGTCAGGAAACGGTCTGCGGCGGGGTCGTAGCAGCAAGTGCCGGATGAGGTGGCTATCCACAGACGGCCTGCAGGGTCGGTGGCGAGGCTGATAATCCAGTCGTTGCACAGACGGCCGCGGCCGAGCGAGTCGGCATCGTGCATGGTGAAGAGGCGTGCCACCTGCCCCGTAGCCCGCTTAACAAGAGCCAGCCCCTCGCCATACACCGACACGGCCAAGACCTCTTCGTCCAAAGGGCAGATGACGTTGACGCGGTCTTGCGGCAGGCCCTCTACGCGCTGCCAAGACGCAGAGTCTGAACGAAGGAGCCAGAGGGCGTCGGCGGAGCCAAGCCAGACGGTGCCCGACGGGTCGAAGAAGAGGGCGTCGGCAGTGGCAGGCGGTTGCTGTACGGGGCGTAGGAGATGCTGCGACCTGGTGTCCAGGGCAGAGTCGTCAGTATTCAGTGCGCTGAACAGAGGTTTATGGCGGGGCGTCAGCAGAAGCAAGCCTTGGCGCTGTACGCCAAGCCAGAGGTTTCCGCTGCGGTCGCGCAGTGACGCCATGAGTCGGTTGTCTTCGATATTTAGCCCAACATCTGGCGGCAGGTTCGCTTCAAGACTTTCCACAAAAGGCTGGTCGGGCCAGGGCAGGCGTGCTGTAGCAGGCAGTGCCTGCAAAGTGTTGATGTCTACGACGAACGTACCGTAGCCCATCGTGCCGGCGAAGAGTTGTCCGGCGCTGTTGAGACCTATACGGGCTACGCGGGGCATGAGGCTGTCGGGAAAAGCAACGCTGCAGAAACCGTCGGTCGAGCTGTCGTAGAGTGCGAGGCCGTGGTCCATGCCCACCCAAAGGCGAGTGTCGCGGTCAATAAAAAAAGAAGATATCTCAGCCGGCCGTACGCTGCCATCGGCCGGGTGCAGTGGCACGCGGGTGAAGCGATAGCCGTCGAACCGGAGGAGGCCGCGCGTGGTGCCCACCCATAGCAGACCATCGGGAGTCTGGGCGATAGCCGTGACGGTGGATGAGCCAAGACGGTCGACACCATAGCACACGAAGCCGTCAGCGAAGGCCTTTGAAGCCCCACCTAAGAGCAAGGTGAGAATAAGAAAGATGTTAATAATGATGGCTCTCATTGTGCTAAACGCATTGTTGCGGGCACAAAGGTAATAAAAGATTGAAGATTGAAGATTGCAGATTGAAGATTTTTTGAAGATTGAAGATTGAGGATGGAAGATAGACTGCAGCTTGCGATGCCCGCGACACTCATTGAGGAAACGTATCATCTTCTGCAGGTTCTCGTCGCTGTACATACCCATGCCATGTCCGCCCTCAGGGACGAAGGTAGCCTCGACCCTAACGCCTGCGGCTTTCAGTACTTCGTAGAACTTACGGCTCTGGCAGCATGCACGACGTTGTCCTTCTCGCCGTGGAAGATGATGATTGGCGGCGTTGTCGGGCCAACAGTTCGTGGCGCTCACCACACTCTTAGCCTCGGGCAGTTACATGCGGAAGCGGACGTAGCCCTGCGAGTTGACCTGTGGATAGTCTTGGCGGGCCAGGTTGGTAGCCGAGGGTTTGAAGTCCTCCTTCACGTTTGCGTTCTCAGGGAACGCCAGCGCTGGCTGGAAGGGCGGGCGCTCAGCCTGCTGTGCGCGGGGCCCGCGGCGCTGCTGAGCCCGCTGCCCTTCAGGGCGTGGCTGAGGCTTTGGCTTGTCCGGCAACTGCCATTCTGGGTTGCGCTTGTTCAGGACATAGTCGTAGGCTTTCTTTGTCTGATAGTCGGTGTCGAAGAGGAGGGGATAGTTGCGGGGCCCGAGCCACGAATCGCGGTCAGAGAGGTTCCAGAACGTCACGTTCTCTATGACGTCCTTGTGCTGGCGAAGCACGCGGAAAATGCGGGCATACTGGTCTGCCAGGTGCTGCTTGAGCGAGTCGCTTATCTCCATACCTTCCTGGCTGAAACGCAATGCGCCGCCCATCTCCTCGTTGGCGCGCACGTCGAGTTCCGTCACGTGGATATGGTTCACGACCTGCTTATAGAGCTTAATGGCGGCGTCAATCTCCTCTTCCCTGGGCCCATAGATATTATAGTGTCCCTGCATCCCTATACCATCGATGGGCACTCCGGCGGCCTTCATCTTCTTCACCATGTCGAAGATGCGTCGGCTCTTCACGGGGTCGGTCTCGTTGTAGTCGTTGTAGAAGAGCAGGTTCGTCGGGTCAGCTTCGCGCGCAAAGCGGAAGGCGTTGGCGATGAACTCATCGCCCGCAATCTGGTAGAACGGCGACTGGCGGTAAGGATTCTCAGCGTTGCGGTCGTCGGTTATAGCTTCGTTGACGACATCCCAGCAGTAGACCACGTCTTTATAGCGGTTCACCACAGCGTGTATATGTTCGCGCATACGCTTGAACAGTTCATCCTTCGACACCAGATGTCCGTCGTTGTCCTTATACATCCACTCGCCGATTTGAGCATGCCACATCAAGCAGTGGCCGCGCATCTTGATGCCGTTGCGGCGGCAGAAGTCGGCAATGCGGTCGGCACGAGTGAAGTCGAATTCTCCACGCCGTGGCTCCGTAGGCTGCGGCTTCATATCGTTTTCCGCCGTGACGCTGTTGAACTCGCGGCAGATGAGCGCTTGCTGGTCGGGGTTGGTGACGTTGCGCTGGTTCACAGCAACGCCGATCGTGAAGTAGTCCTTATAGGCATCCTTAAGACCTTGAGCCGAGGCTGTGGCTGTGGCAACAGATACCGATGCAAGCATAATGGTAATAAACAGATGCTTCATTGTCTATAATTGTTTGATTATCTTCTTGCCTCCGACAATATAGACGCCAGGGCGTAGCCCGACGAGGGCCTGAGAGCGCGGCACACTGCGGCGCAGCAGCTGGCCAGAGAGGGCGCAGACGTCGACTGCTGCCTTCGGCGACGGAGCTGCCGTGAGGTCAACTACACCTGTGACGTCGTACTGCGGGTCGTTGCTCAGAAACATATCTTGGATGTATAGTGGCTTACCTGCCATGCTACCCGTGAACGTCACCATCCGGATGCTTTTGCGGTTGAGAGGCCGGCCGTTGCTGGTCTTGGAGGTGTAGGTGGCGTTCTCGAGGTCGATGACTATCTCCTTCTCGCCGCCAAACTTCTCTGATGAGAAGCAGGCGCCGGTGGTCTTTGCCGTGGTGTATATATTAAGGTGAGCGTCGGCAGTCTGGCGAGTATAGAGCTGAACGACAAGGAAACGATAGGCTGAGAGGTCGATGGATTTGGTATAGACCCAGCCAGCCTGACCCTCGGCGCTGAACTTGAAGACACCGTAGCGCGAGTTGGCTGTGTAGGAATTGCTGCCCTCGACATCTGTCACGATATATTGTGCATCGAGCGGGAAGTAAGTCGACTTGGCAATGAAATCTGTTGTCAGGCTATTGCCAAAAGCATCAGTGAAGGTAGCATCCACGTGTGTAGTGCCCTGCCCTACTCCGGTCATCTGGCCGCCACGGAATTCTACGATGCCTGGCGCGTCGGGCTCATAGCTGGTCTGCGACGTGACGTTCTCCTTGTGCTTATCAAGGAAGGTGGCTGTGATGGCAGGCGAACACCAGCCGCCAATCATCACTTCGAGGCTTTTCTTCTCTGGCGTTATCTTCGTGGCTGTGAGCATCTTCTCGTCGAGGACGGCCTCGAATGCTGGATATACCTCGTCCTCATCAAAAGAATCCTCAGTCGTAAACCAGTCGAAGTCCGCGGCGCCGCCACTGGTCTTCGTGGAATAGTAATAGAGGCCAAAGCGTGCGCCAACGAACACGGTGAGATTAAAGCCGTGGCGCGTCTCGCTGCCGAGAGCCACCCAGCGTTTGTTGTCGAGCGAATAATAGAACTTCGACTGTCTGGTGGAATAGTCAGCAGAGGCTCGCAGATATATTATGCTGTCGACATCAATTGCCCTGACAGCCTCCTTCGGCGTGAAATTGTTGTCGACGCGCAGGGTATCCTGACGCCAGAACACCTGGTGCTTGCCGTCCTTGACCTCGACGCCGATCATGGCATACGGATCCTGTAACACGCAGATGCCTGCACGGTCGCCCTCCTGCATCCGGCGGACGTCGAGGCGGACTGTGCCCGTCGTGGCCTTGTCCTTGTTCATGAAGATGCGCTGGGTAAGCATGTTGCGGGCCTGAGTGAGGCGGCTGACGATGTTTGTCGTCTTCAGGCGCAGCCATCCAGGCCGCTCGAAGAGGCTCCAAGCCGAGTTGTCGGGATTATGGTTCCACTCCCATTGCTGTCCGAGGGGATAGCAGCGGAAGTTGTCGGTAGAGGGAAGGCGCTTCACGGAATTGTCGCCAACGGCCTTGGGCTTAGTGTAAGTGTCGTAAGGAATACCGTTGTTGCCTACGACGGGCCAGCCGTCGGTCCACTTCACAGGCTGCAGGTTGGGGAAGCGGCCCAAGAAGCCGAGGTCCTGCTGCATGATTGTCCACCACTTGCCGGCCGTGTCTTCGATGAGAGCGCCCTGGTGTATGGTGTTTGGCACGCCGTTGATAGTCTTCTCCACGAGCATCTTCTCCTCATAGGGGCCGAAGATGTCTGTCGAACGGAACACGGCCTGCCCGCTGGGCCAGCCGCCGTAGGTGGCGTAGATATAGTAGTAGCCGTCCTTCTTGTAAAGGTGGCAGCCTTCGAGGCCCGACTTGTCGGCGATGACTTTCTTTTCCTGCTTGAAGTTGAAATCCTCGTCAAGTTCGCACATGTAGATATTACCTATACCACATGCGACGTAGACCTTTCCGTTGTCGAAGAGCA
>JAFUFW010000065.1 GCA_017469685.1 Bacteroidaceae bacterium
ATAGACCAGCGGCACTCTCCCTGTTCTCGGCGCCCACGGCATTGAGAACAGGACTCTCCACCCATTCAATCGCCGTATCCCAGTCCAATATCCCGCGGTATTTCACCTCCGGTGCGCTCTGCAGTTTCCCTTCGTAGAACTCGCGGTTGGGGAACTGCATGATGACGTCGCACATACGGTACTGCACCGTCAGCAGCGAGACAGCCTTCGGCTTGTTCTCCACGATGGCTTCCATCAGCGTCTTGTCCAGCCCGCCGTGCATCGCTTCGGGCGACTTGATGGTTGGCGGCAGCTGGCGGTGGTCGCCAGCGAGGATGACGCGGTGTGCCTTGCGTATGGCAATCCAGCAGGCAGCTTCCAGCGCTTGTGCCGCCTCGTCGATGAATAGGGTGCCGAACTTCATGCCTGTGAGCAGACGGTTGGCGGAACCCGCAAGCGTGCAGGCGATGACCTTGGCATCGCCGAAGAGCGCCTGGTTGATGGTGTACTCGAGGTCGGTGGCGCGCTCTTTCAGACGGGCGATCTTCTGGTGGCGGCTCTCGCTGCTGCCGCTCTTGCTGGCGTAGATGTCGCGGATGGCCTTGCGCACGCCCCACAACTCGGTGTAGAGCGGGTGGCTCTCGAAACGGCGCTCATAGGTGAAGGCGAGCATCTTGTCTGTCACACGCGTAGGGTTGCCTATGCGCAGCACGCTGACGCCACGGTCGACGAGCTTCTCTGCAATCCAGTCAACGGCCATGTTCGACTGGGCGCACACCAGCACTTGGTTCTCGCGTCGCAGAGTCTCGTAGATGGCCTCGACCAGCGTCGTCGTCTTGCCCGTGCCGGGAGGGCCGTGCACCACGGCCACATCCTTGGCCCACAGCACTTCGTTCACGGCTGCCTGCTGGCTCGTGTTCAGCCACGGGAAGCGTACGGCGTCGAAGGTGAACTTGCCGCAGGGCAGGGTAGAGTGGAACATCTCGCGCAGGTCGGCAAGGCGGCCCGTCTTGGCGGTGATGACCTCGTCCAGCGCCTCGAACATCAGGCGGTAGGTCTGCTCGTCTAAATACAGTTGCACGCCGAGGCGGTAGGCATCGCGGATCTGTTCCAGAGCATCGGGTGAGGGCAGGGCTATCACCATGCGGTCGTCCTCGACGTAGCTCACCTGCGCCACGAACTTATAATAATGCAGCAGTCCGCCCGTGCCGTGGCGGTCTCCGCTGGCATCCTGCGAGAAGAAGCAGACTGGCTTGCCGGGCTCAAAGAGCGATGGCTCATCCCGTTCCGAATCCGCGGATGCGGATTCGGAACGGGTCACCTCCACCACCAACTGATCCAGCGAATTGTGATAGCTTCTGCCAATAGATAGCGGGTACCATGCAACTCCGCGACGCACCTTATGCCCGATGCCCGTGGCTTCGGTCAGTCGTTGGAACTCAGCCTTCTCATAAGCATATTCCGTCTGCAAGAGGGCGCGCTGTCTCTGAAGTATGGTAATAGGGCTCTCTGTCATCGTCTATTATTTGGGCACGAAGGTAGTGAAAAGTGATAATATTTTAGGCTTTGGACGTTTGTTTTTTGCTTTTTGCATCTGCTTTTTAATTTTTCTTATTTCATTTTTAGCTATTCTCTTTACATTGTTTATCTTTGCACACGGAAACACAGAATAAATGCTGAACGTTAAGACTTTTATAGACCGTCCGATACTCGCTGGAGTCATCTCCGTGATGATTGTCATCGTGGGTGCCATTGGCCTCACGCAGTTGCCCATTGAGCAGTTTCCCGACATCGCACCGCCCACGGTGAGCGTGGGAGCCAACTATACAGGCGCTAATGCCGAGACGCTGCAGAAGTCGGTCGTCGTGCCGCTCGAGGAGGCTATCAACGGTGTGGAGAATATGCTTTACATGACCTCCAATGCCTCCAACAACGGCTCGGCCCGCATCAATGTCTTCTTCAAGCAAGGCACCGACCCCGACATGGCGACGGTCAACGTGCAGAACCGTGTGGCTCAGGCGCAAGGCCTGCTGCCTGCCGAGGTCACGCGAACGGGCGTCACCGTCATGCGTCGCCAGACATCTACGCTGAAGAGCCTTGGCCTCTACAGTCCCGGTGGCACCTACGACCTTGCTTTCCTTAATAATTATTTCAAGATCAACATCGAGCCGCGCCTCTCGCGTGTACCGGGTGTGGGCGAGGTGGATGTCTATGGCAGCAACTACTCCATGCGCATCTGGCTCGATCCGGCCAAGATGGCGCAGCATCATCTGATGCCCTCCGACATTACCGCCGTGCTGGCCGAGCAGAACGTCGAGAGTCCTGCAGGCACGCTGGGCGAGGAGAGTGAGAATACCTTCCAGTATGTCCTGAAGTATCGCGGGCGCTATGAGGAAGAGGCAGACTATGAGAACCTTGTCATCCGCGCCGACGCCGACGGTACCGTGCTGCGTCTGAAGGATGTCGCCCGCGTGGAGATGGGCCTTCAAGGCTATGCCATCGAGGGCGAGATCAACGGTCATCCGGGCTCCACCTGTATGATCTCGCAGACACCAGGCTCCAATGCCAACGAGATCATCATCGCCATCGACAAGCTCGTAGAGGAGATCCGCAAGGACCTGCCTGCCGACATGGAGCTGATTGACCTGATGTCCACCAAGGACTTCCTCGATGCCAGCATCAACAGCGTCGAGCGCACGCTCTTCGAGGCTGCCGTCCTCGTTGTGCTCGTCGTGCTGCTCTTCCTGCGCTCATGGCGTGCTACGCTTGTGCCCCTCGTCGCCATCATCGTATCCCTTGTCGGCACCTTCGCCTTCCTCTATATCGCCGGCTTCTCGCTCAACACCCTGACGCTCTTTGCCTTGGTCTTGGTCATCGGCACGGTGGTGGATGATGCCATCGTGGTGGCAGAGGCGGTGCAGGCTAAGATGGAGCAGGGTGCCGCAAGCGGCTCCTCGGCCACCCTCGCCGCCATGAACGAAGTCACAACTGCTCTCATCACGTCGACCCTCGTCTTCATGGCCGTGTTCATTCCCGTCTGCTTCATGGGCGGCACCAGTGGCATCTTCTACACGCAGTTCGGCCTGACCATGGCCGTGGCCGTGCTTATCTCATTGATCAATGCCTTGACATTCAGCCCGGCGCTGTGCGCGAGAATATTAAAGGTAAAGAGAGCAATGGCCGGGAGTGAACAGAGTCAAGGGAATGGGGCGCTGCAAAGGCTGTCTTCTATGGGCTCAGCATTTGTCCGAGGGTATGAGTCATGTGTCTCATTCTTTGTCAAGAGGAGAGTGCTGGTAGGCGTTTTTATTTGTGCTGCCCTCATCACCTTCTTCTACCTCATGCGCACAACAAAGACGGCACTTGTGCCCGACGAGGATATGGGTGTCATCTATGTTACCGTGCAGACACAGCCGGGCAGCACCAAGGAAGCGACGCACCAGATGATGAACCGCGTGGAGAAGCGCATCGTGGATATGCCGCAGATCAAGGCTTACTCCAAGAGCGTGGGTGTCAGCAGGATGGCCGGGCAGAGCTCCAACAACGGCATGTTCCTGCTGCGACTGAAGAACTGGGACGAGCGCAAGGGTAAGGGCGATGACCTGCAGAGTGTCATGGCTGAGGTCAACCGTCGGCTTGCGGACATCAGCGAGGCTAAGATCATGGCCTTCACGCAGCCCATGATCAGCGGCTACGGCGCCACCAACGGTTTCGAGTTGCAGGTGCAGGACCATCAGGACCGCGGCGTCGATTCGCTCATGGCTGTCACCAACCGCCTCATCGCAGCCCTGCAGGCCCGCCCTGAGATCTCGCGCTCGCAGACCTCCTTCAACAACCGTTACCCGCAGTATCGCCTCACCGTCGATGCCGCGCGCTGCAAGCGGGCAGGTGTCTCACCCTCCGATGTCCTCGCGTGTCTCTCGGGTTACATCGGAGGTTCATATTCGTCCAACATGAACAAGTTCTCGAAACTCTACCGAGTGATGGTGCAGGCCGAGGTGACGGCGCGCCTCGACGAGCAGTCTTTAAATAATATGTACGTGCGCGCGAGTGACGGCTCTATGGCTCCCGTCTCGGGCTTCGTAGAGCTGAAACCCATCCTCGGCACGGCCAACCTCACCCGCTTCAACCTCTTCCCCGCCATTCAGGTCAGCGGTATGCCTGAGAAGGGTTACAGCTCCGGCCAGGCCTTGCAGGCGGTGCGCGAGGAGGCTGCCCGCATCCTGCCCGAAGGCTATGGCTACGAGTTTGCAGGCATGAGCCGCGAGGAAGCTTCGGCAGGACAGAACACGGTGCTGGTCTTTGCCATCTGTATCATCTTCATCTACTTGATTCTTTGTGCCTTGTACGAAAGCCTCTTCATTCCCTTGGCCATCATCCTCTGCGTGCCCTTCGGCCTGATGGGCTCGTTCCTCTTTGCCAAGATGTTCGGTCTGGAGAACAATATCTACATGCAGACAGGTGTCATCATGCTCATCGGCCAGCTCTCGAAGACGGCCATCCTGCTGACTGAGTATGCCAGCGAGCGCCGTCGCGCAGGCATGTCCATTCCCCGTGCCGCTCTCTCTGCGGCCAAGGTTCGCCTGCGCCCGATCCTGATGACCTCGCTGACGATGGTCTTCGGCCTGCTACCCATGATGTTTGCCACGGGCGCCGGTGCAAACGGCAACATCTCGCTGGGCGTGGGCACCGTGGGCGGTATGCTCATTGGCACCATCGCCCTCATCCTCTTCGTCCCATCGCTCTTCGTGGTTTTCCAGACGATTGAGGAGAAGGTCTTCAGGAAATGAAGCGTGCGAATGCTTCATCGTAGGCTGACTCACGGGCCAGTTGCCCGTTGATGAGGCACACCAGCGTAATGTCGCCCTTGAAGCACAGCGCCATGTCCGATTCGCGGTAGATGGCCTGATGGAAGATGTATTTGACGCCGTCCTTCTCCAGCGCCAGGCGCGAGACGAAGCGGTCGTCGCAGCGCAGCGGCGTCTTGAAGTCCAGTTTCATGCGAGCAACAACCGCGTCCTGGCCCTGTTCGTGCAGCTTGGCAAAGCTCACGCCGAGAGAGCGCAGGAAGAGGTGGCGCGTGTGTTCGGCGTAGTGGAGATAGTTGGCGTTGTTCACGATGCCTTCGATGTCGCACTCGTAGTCGCGCACCTCCATTCTTGTCTCGAAAATGTAGTCCATGCTTTTATAAGATTTGGTCGCAAAGGTAAGTAAAAAGATGCTAAAAATAAGATGTTAGCCTAAAAACTTTATTCTTTAATCTTTAATCTTTAATCTTTTTATTATCTTTACCCCCGAAAACATAATTAAGACAACAGCTTATGACTGCCAACTACATCAAGCGCATAGAGATAGAGTCGCTATGGCGAGGCACACGCCATATTATCTGGGATCTTAGGCCCGGCGTAAACGTCCTCAGCGGCATCAATGGCGTAGGCAAGAGCACCATCCTACGAAAGACCATTCGGCGCCTTACGCAAGGTAAGGATGAACTTGAGCGCGACTACAACAATCTGGGCGTGCACCTGACATTCGAGCCCGAGGAGGCCAACTCCGTGCGTTTCGATGTCATCCGAGGTGTTGACCGTCCGCTCGTAAGTGCCGACATACTTAACAAGGTCATGGAAGCGCGCCTCACCACCGAGCTCGACTGGCAGCTCTACCAGCTTCAGCGCCGCTTCCTCGACTATCAGGTGAATCAGTCCAACCGCATCGTGGCGCTCTTCACTGCTGCCGACCCCGATGCACAGCAGAAAGCGTCCGAGATAGCTCAGGAGAAAGTGCATTTCCAAGACCTTGTTGATGAACTCTTTGAGGCTACAGGCAAGAAAATAGATCGCGACAGCAACGAGATATTCTTTCACCACCTCGACGAACGTATAACCCCTTACGTACTCTCGTCAGGCGAGAAACAGATGCTCATTATTCTCCTCACTGTCCTTGTTGAGGATCGTCAGCCATATGTTCTCATCATGGATGAACCAGAAATAAGCCTACACATCGAATGGCAGCAGCGTCTTCTTGAGCTCATCACAGAACTGAACCCCTCCGCTCAGGTTATCCTTACCACACACTCACCGGCTGTCATCATGAGCGGATGGGCTGATTGCGTGACCGATGTCGAAGATATTATCGTGACCGAATGACGAATAACTCCATGCTCGAAGTGACTAATATTCATCATTCATCATTCGTCATCAAATCATGTCCAAACGCCTGACAAAAAATCTTAACTCAGCTTACATCGAAGCTGCCAACCGCCTGCGCCCGTCGTCGGCACGCAAGCGCATTGTGGCCTATGTTGAAAGCTTCGATGATGTGGCCTTCTGGCGCTCTATTCTTGCTGAGTTTGAGACGCCCCAGCTTTATTTTGAGGTTAAGCTGCCGTCGCACGATACCCTCGGAAAGGGCAAGAAACAGGCACTCACAAATATCTTCGACGCCAATCAGCTCGGCGATGCCATGATAGCTTGCGTCGATGCTGACTACGACTACCTCCTGCGCGATACCACAGAGTCGAGCCGCCTGCTCAACCATTCCCCATATGTCATTCACACCTTCGTCTACGCTATAGAGAATTTCCAGTGCTGGGCTCCGTCGCTCCGTCAAGCCGTCGTCACAGCGACGCTCAACGACCGCCCCATGCTCGACTACGAAGAGTTCATGCGCGAATATAGCCAGATAATCTGGCCCCTTTTTGTCTGGAGCGTATGGTGCTATCGTCATGACAAGTACAAGCACTTCTCGCTCCTCGATTTCTGCGGCTTCATAGGTTTTCGCAGCATCAACGCCTCCCGCCCCGAAGAGTCCCTCGCACAGCTCCGTCGCCGTGTCAACCAAAAGATGTCGTGGATGCAAAACCATTTCCCCGAAGCAAAGAAAGACTACCAAACGGTGAAGCAAGACCTAAAGGATATGGGCATAACTCCCGACACTACTTACCTTTTCATTCAAGGCCACACGCTATTCGAAAATGTTGTAGTGCCTCTGCTCGAACCCATCTGTGCCCAACTGCGCAAGGAGCGTGAGCGCGAGATTAAGTCGCTTGCCGTGCATGCCAAGCAGCGCCAATGCGAACTCTCAAGTTACCAACACAGCGTGCTCGCCATCGACCTTGTCCTCAAGAAAAACACAGCATACCTCGCTGCACCGCAGATGGACTTCGTACGCAACAAGATTGCTGCCTTCCTCCAATCCGCTTCTTCTTCAACTCCATCCTCCTCTCCCTCCTCTCCCTCC
>JAFUFW010000066.1 GCA_017469685.1 Bacteroidaceae bacterium
AAGGGTTTCGGGCGGAAGGCTTAATGGTTTTGTCCATAACCCTTAAGGGTTTTTGAACCCACCCCCAGGCTCACTCTCGGAGTGGGCCTTATTTGTAGCGGCCGAGGGTTATCTCCTCAATCGTCAGAGGCACATAGACCATCGAGTAGCCATTGTCCTTGGCCTCCTCCTCATAGAAGAAAGCTATGCGCCCGTCCTTTTGCACAGACATCGTCGAGTAGGCCGAGGTGGTGTCGCTCACCTGCAGACCGCGTGTCCATGCGTGGGCAAAGGCGCGTGGGCTGTATATGCCGTTGGGGATAATCTCCTTGAACCAGATGCCGACGTCGGTGCGTCCCTCGCCGCAGGGCAGCGACTGCAGCATCAGCTTGGCGGCCTTGCCTGTGGCTACATTGGTGGCATCGATGAGCATTATCTCGCCATTGCACGAGTTGGCTCCGACCTTTATGCCGCCCGGCACTTGGTCTGACGCTACGCAGGTGCCCCATGAGCCGCGCTCCTGATTGGCCCTGATGTCTGCGAAGCGGAAGATGTTGAAGAAGCGTCCGTACCATTTGCGCGACGAGAGCACGACGTCGCCGTTGGGCAGCTCCTCGGCCTTGGGCTCGTCGCCATCGATGCAGGGGCTGTCGTGCCCGTCGAGTGTCGATCCGCCAAGCACGCCCCACGTCTGGCCAAAATCGTCGCTGTAGATGACATAGTTGCAGGCTACGTCGCGGTCGTCCATCTGCGTGCGAGTGAGCACCGAGCAGTAGAGCCTGAAGTAGTTCCCTTTCTTCACCACGCGGCTCTGCATGATACGCCCAGAGCCTATAAACATAGTGCGTGTGTTAGGCAGTAGGTCATACAAAGCGTCGGTCACGTCCTCGGCCTTCGTCCACGAACGGCCACCGTCTGGGCTGTACCATCGGGCCACGCGGTTGGGTCGCGCGCGCGTACCTTTAATATATGGTGTGCTGCCGGTCACCGACATGCATAGCACACGCTTGCTCGTGCGGTCGGCAACCAAGGCTGCGTCGCCATAACCGCAGTCGTCAGAACCCTGAATGCCTGATCCCCGCTGGATAACGGTGTCGGCAGACCACGTCCGGCCGTTGTTCTTGCTCGTACGGGCTACCAGGTCTATCTGCCCGAAGCCAATGTCGAAGCCGCAGTAGCGGCGGTCTGCAACGGCAATGAGGCTCCCCTTGCATGTAGTAGTGATGGCCGGGATACGATAGGGTACGCCATACGAGTCGTAGGTCGTGAACAGCCTTGTGGGCGTTCCCTTGTAAGCTCGTTGGGCCGATAGGGTAGAGGGGATGGCCAGCAGGGCCGCCAGCAGGAAAAGATTGAAGCGTTTTGTTAACATAGCGTATGAGTGTTTAGGTTTCCAGACCACGGGGAAGGCATTCCAGACCTCTGGCTTCGTGCGTCACCGCAGAGCGGGCACAGCGGCCGGGCTGCCCTTTGCCACAAAGATAGCATTATTTTCTCATTTGCTGACATCGCAGGGAAAGAAAAAAGTTCTGGCCACCACTTTTTCTCGTTTTTTACGCTCAAAGTAGTTTGTAAAATTGCAAATATGCACAAATATAGCAATTGTATAGTTAATTATGTTAAATTCCATAGCAGCTATTTGTTCAAACTTATCGGCCGTTTGAGCTGAATGACTACCTTTGCAACATAAAGGACAATCGATGAGACGAACTACAATAACAATCATAAGCCTGATAATTGGAGCATCATTCTTCGGACTGCTCTTCCTGCAGGGGCGCATCATACGTTCGATGGTTAAGATGCGTAAGGAGCAGTTTGACGAAACTGTGTTCCGCGCACTTGACCAGACGAGCCGCGACCTGGAACGCAACGAAACATTCCGCTACCTCGAGGAAGTGGCAAGGCGGTCGGGCTACAATGCCGACAGCCTCGCCGGACAGCCTGACAGCCGCCAGTCGTCAGCAACCCTTAACCTTGCCGATACAGCAACCCCGACCGACCCCTTCCGCCTGCAGCCGCAGCTGTCGGCAGCGGCCGGTATGCGCAAGAACAAGCTCTCGCTGAGACCCGACGCTTCAATCGACCTGGCCAACCAGCGCTTCCAGGACTTCGTGAAGAGCTCTTACCTATACCAGAAGGGAGTACTCGACGAGGTCATCTACACCATTCTCTATAACGCCAGCGACAAAGACTTCCGCGAGCGAGTGGACTTCCGCCTGCTCGACAGCAACCTCCGCTCCGAGCTCGAATCGGCAGGCATCAACCAGCCTTACCACTTCTCTGTCTACGACATCGAGGGGCGTGAGGTGTATCGTTGCGAAGACTATGCCGACGAAGGCTCCGACTACTCCTACACCCAGACACTCTTCCGCAACGACCCCTCCCAGAAGATGGGACTCCTGCGCGTGCACTTCCCGACGATGAACTCCTACATCATGGGCGTGGCAGGCAAAATGCTGCCCGTGCTGGTGTTCACCATTCTGCTCTTCCTGACGTTCCTGTTCACCGTGTGGCTCATCGTGCGCCAGAAGCGTGAGACCGAGATGAAGAACGACTTCATCAACAACATGACCCACGAGTTCAAGACGCCCATCTCAAGCATCTCGCTCGCCGCGCAGATGCTCGGCGACAAGAGCATCAAGAAGAGCGATGCCATGCTCGATAATCTCTCGGGAGTAATCGTCAGCGAGACGCGCCGCCTGCGTTACCAGGTGGAAAAGGTGCTGCAGATGTCGCTCTATGAGCGCGGCAACATACGCTTCAACGAGAAGGAAATAGATGCCAACGTAGTAATCGACGACGTCGTGAAGACATTCCAGCTGAAGGTGAAACAGAGCGGCGGCACTCTCACCGCAGCACTCGACGCCGAGGATGGAGCAATCTATGTCGATGAAATGCATTTTACCAACGTCATTTTCAACCTCATGGACAACGCCGTGAAGTATCGCCGCGACGACGTTCCGCTGGAGCTGAAGGTGTCAACGCGCAATCAGGACAACCGACTCGTCGTGACCGTGGCCGACAATGGTATTGGCATGCGAAGCGAGGACATGAAACGAATCTTCGAAAGGTTCTATCGTGTCCATACAGGTAATAAGCATGATGTCAAGGGATTCGGGCTCGGACTGGCCTACGTAAAGAGCATGGTTGACCTGATGCACGGCACCATCAAGGCTGAGAGCCAGCTTCGCCAAGGCACACGCTTCGTGATTTCGCTTCCGCTGATTGATTAGAGGTCAAATCAGATAATACATTATAAACTTACAATCCAGGCTGTCCAGATAATCTATAGCGTCTGGAACGACGAGAATAACCAGATATTATAAACCCCTAAAACTATTACAACTATGGCACAAGAAGAACAGAGACTGAGAATCTTGCTTTGCGAGGACGATGAGAGCCTCGGCATGCTCCTGCGCGAATACCTCCAGGCAAAAGGCTATGACGCTGACCTCTGTCCCGACGGTGAGGCTGGCTACAAGGCCTTCATCAAGGACGAGTATGACATGTGTGTGCTCGACGTGATGATGCCGAAGATGGAC
>JAFUFW010000067.1 GCA_017469685.1 Bacteroidaceae bacterium
CCCGTTGCTGCCCTCTACAACGAGTACTTCGGATCAGGCATGAACGGCATCGTCTTCCAAGAACTGAGAGAGAGCCGCGGACTGGCCTACAACGCCGCAGCCTACTACTTCAACGTGCCACAGCGCAAGGGACATCCAGAGTACAGCTTCACACACATCATATCGCAGAACGACAAGATGATGGACTGCATACGCACCTTCACCCAGATCGTTGACACGTTGCCACAGAGTCAGAAGGCTTTCGAGATAGCCAAGCAGAGCCTGACAAAGCAGCTGGCATGTGAGCGCACCACTCGTGATGCCGTCCTCAACGCCTGGCTGGCAGCCCGCGACCGCGGTATCGACTATGACATAAACGAACGCATCTACAATGCTCTGCCCGACATCACACTCGATGACATCGTGAAGTTTGCCGACGAACGTATGGCCCGCAAGCCCCGACGCTACGTCATCCTCGGCAACGAAAAGGAGCTCGACCTGTCCAGCCTGTTAAGAGTGGGGCCGGTTAGAAGGGTTAGTCTGGAAGAGGTGTTTGGGTATTAAGTAGGAACCCTCTGCCCCTCCCTTGTAAGGAGGGGAGGAATTACTTAACAGGACTGGAAACTAAAAAGTATAATCAAGCATGAGCATAAAAAGATTTTATCTCGTAAGAGTTTGTCTAACAATAGCATTGGCAACCGCCCACTCCCTACAAGGGAGGGCGGAGGGAGGGTCTTCCCCCCTCTGGCTCCGTGCCTCAGCCATATCGCCAGACGGTCAGACCATCATCTTCGCATACAAGGGCGACCTATTCTCCGTGCCAGCAACAGGCGGACAGGCACGGCAGCTGACCAGTAACGCGGCGTGGGACGGCTCACCCGTGTGGAGCCCATCGGGCAATAAGATTGCCTTTGCCAGTGAGCGCGAAGGTAGCCTCGACATCTACGAGATGTCGGCTACCGGCGGAGGACTGACTCGCCTCACCACCAGTTCCGGTGCAGAATCTCCACTCGCCTACCTCAACGAGGACGAGGTGTTATACTCCACCAGCGGCATGCCCACTGTTGACGACCGCCAGTTCCCCTCAGGAACCTATACTCACTTATATAAAGTGCGAACGAAGAGCGGTTCACGCCCCGTACGCGTCTCTGACATCTCGGTCGGGAACGTCACCATCGGACCCAATGGCTCGCTCATATTCGACGCCATCAAGGGCTATGAAGACCCGATGCGCAAGCACCACACGAGTAGCATCGCCCGCGACCTGTGGCAGATGACACCAGCCAAGTCTGCTGCCAGTAAGTCGCAACCAACGTTACCAACCTACCGCCAGCTGACGACCACCAAGAGTGAGGATCGCTGCCCAGTATATGTCGCCAAGACTAACACCCTCTACTGGCTCTCAGAAGAGAACGGGACATTGAACGTATGGAGCCAGACGCTGACAGAAGGCAGCAAGGCTAAACGCCTGACAAACTTCACGGAAATGCCTGTGCGCTACCTGACAGCCTCGCAGGACGGCACACTTTGCTTCTCATGGGACGGAGAGCTCTACACATTGAAGGCCGGCAGTAGTCCCAAGAAAGTAAAGATAGACATCATTGCCGACACCAACGAGAAGGACGCCCTGCACTTCGTGTTCAACGGCGGAGCCACGCAGGTTTGCCACTCGCCAAAGGGCAAGGAGATTGCGTTCGTCCTCGGAGGCGATGTGTATGTTACCAGCCTCGACTACAAGACGACGAAGCAGATCACCGACTCCCCCTCACGTGAACGCCACGTGACATTCGCAGAGGATGGCCGCAGCCTCGTCTACGACAGCGAGCGCGACGGCCGATGGGCTCTTTACCGCGTCAGCATCAAGGACAAGGACGAGAAACTCTTCACCTACGCTACAGAACTGACCAAAGAGGAGCGCCTGACACCCGAGGATCAGACCTGCTTCGAACCCGAATACTCGCCCGACGGTAAGAAGATTGCATTCCTACGCAACCGCCACGAGCTATGCGTGCTCGACGCAAAGACGAAGGAGATTACTACAGTTATGCCCGCCAAATACCAGTACTCTTACAGCGACGGCGACCAGACCTTTTCGTGGGCACCGAACTCCAAGTACCTGCTTTCGGAGTACATCGGTTCAGGCGGTTGGAACTTGAACGACGTCGTTCTGGTGCCTGCCGACGGCAAAGGAAAACTTGTCAACCTGACCAACTCAGGCTACAGCGAAGGCAACCCACGCTGGGTGCTCGGCGGCAAGGCGTTCATCTTCCAGAGCGATCGTGCTGGAATGCGCAGCCACGGCTCATGGGGTGCCGAACGAGACCTCTACATCACCTTCCTCAGCGACGAGGCCTACGAGCGTTTCAACATGAACAAGGAGGAACGCGAACGCTTCGACGAGGCGGAGAAGGAACGTAAGGACAAGGAGAAGAAAGCCAAAGAAGAGGCTGATAAGAAAGACAAAGAGAAGAAAGAAAAGGCCGACAAGAAACGCGCCAAGATGACCGACGAGCAGAAGAGGAAAGCCGACGAGAAGGAAGAGAAAGTCAAGAAGGAACGTGAGGAGAAAGAGCACAAGGCTGACAGCATCAAGGCTCTGAACCCTGAAATGAATCTAAAGGATCTTGAACTCCGCACCGTGCGCCTGACCTTCAATAGCGGCAGCATTGGCGATGCTGTCATCAACAAAGAAGGCACGAAGCTCTACTACGTAGCCTCCAACTACCCCAACGGAACAGCCCTTTGGGAGCGCGACCTCGACAAAGGCTCCACCACCATCAAGGCACAAGGCGTGGCCTTCACATCTTTCGACCTGGCCGACGAGGGTAAGACAGCATACTACGCCCAGGGAGGAAAGATCAAGAAACTGGACATCGGCGGCGGAAAGATAACTGATGTCGACTTCGAATGTTTCCACAACGACTATCCCTCTGGCTGGCGCAAGCAGACCTTCGAGCACATCTGGCATCAAACTCATGAGAAGCTCTACGACCCAGAGATGAATGGTGCCGACTGGGATATGCTTCACACCCGCTATGCACGCTTCCTGCCGCACATTGGGAATACCCGCGACTTCGCCGAAATGTGCTCCGAACTGTTGGGTGAGCTGAACGTATCACACACTGGCTGCCGCTACCGCCCAGGAGGCGGCACAGGCAATACGCTGACCACCGCCACACTCGGCGCCTTCCTCGACGACAACTACGAGGGCGACGGCTTACGCATTCTGGAACTGTTACCTGGCACACCGTTGACCCGCCAAAAGGGCGTAGGCACAGGTTCCGTCATCACCCACATCGACGGCCAGAAGATCAAAGCCGGCGAAGACTACTTCCCGCTACTTAATGGTAAAGTAGGCCGATACACCCGCCTGACCATCAAGAACGGAAAGGACGAGGCTAAGGACTACACAGTGCGCCTCGAAGCCAGCAACAGCGAAGCCCTCTACCGCCGCTGGGTGGAGCGCAACGAGCAACTCGTGGACAGCCTCTCAAAGGGTCGTCTGGCTTACGTACACATCGAGAAAATGAACACCGCCAGCTTCCATGAGCTATACCGCAAACTTCTCTCAGAGAAGAACCGAACCCGCGAAGCCGTCATCGTCGACGTGCGCCACAATGGCGGCGGATGGCTCCACAACGATGTATGCGAACTGCTCTCGGGCACTGCAGCCGCCAAGTACACTCCACGTGGACAGTACATCGGAGATGATCCATACAACCGATGGACAAAGCCTTCGTGCATGCTTATATGCGAGGACGACTATAGCAACGCCCATGGCACGCCTTGGCTTTACAAGGAACTCGGCATCGGCAAACTCATCGGTGCACCTGTACCTGGCACTATGACGGCCGTGTGGTGGGAGACCATCGACGACATAGTATTCGGCATTCCCCAGGTAGGAATGAAGGACCGCCAGGGCCGCTATCTCGAGAACCTGCAGCTCGAGCCAGACCACCTTATCATCAGCCAGCCCGGCGACATGCTACATGGCCGCGACTTACAGTTGGAGAAGGCTGTAGAACTGATGCTGAAGAAATAACAGCGGCTTAAGTCTAAGTCTCTAAGGTTATCAAAAGATAGTATCAGTTCAATTAATCGTAATAATAAAGAACAAGGAGGCTGCGTCGTTCATTTCCGACGCAGCCTCCTTGTTCTTTATTATCCTTCTTTTATGTTATACTTCAGCATTATTATCCTTGTCAGTGATAATCTTTCCACCTCTTACCGATTCATCTTTCTTTAATCCCTCCTTAATCTCAATATTAATTCCGTCGGAGAGTCCGGTGCGCACGGCTCGACGTTCGTAAGTTTTGGCGTTCCCGCTTCCGTGTTCGACGTAAACGAAAGTACTGTCGCCTGAGAACTCGATGGCTGCCTCGGGGATGGCAAGAATGCCCTTGGCCTCTTCGAGCACAATCTGAGCTGTGGCACTGTATCCGCTACGGATAGCTTCGAATGTAGCTCCTTCTGGCAACCGCACGGCAGCCTTAATCTCGAACTGATTGGCTCCGCCTGTGGTAGCCGTCGCCTTGGGGCTTATATATTCGAGAGCAGCCGTGAATCGAACATCCTGCATGGCACCGATGGTAATCTGCATAGGCATACCAACCGCCAGATGCCCCACTTCTGTCTCGTCGACATTTCCACGGAAGATAAGATTACTCATATCTGCGACAGAGGCTATTGTGGTACCGTCGTTGAAGGTGTTGCTCAGGATTACGGAGTTACCCACCTTCACTGGAATATCGAGTATGATTCCGCTGATTGTAGAACGCACGAGGGTGTTACTCGACGAGGCATTGCTGGCCGACACTCCGTCGCGGGTTAGCTCAAGCTGCTCCTGTGCCACTTTGACTTCTTCGCGCGCCTGATTGTAGGTCTGGCGCACTTTTTCGTAGTCGTTAGCAGAGATGAGTCCCTTGTCAAAGAGAGTCTTCTGGCGCTCGTAGTCGGTCTTGGCTTGATCGCAGTTCATACGCGAGAGACGCACACGGCTCTGAGCGCTCGCAAGCTGGTTCATGTCAGGTATTACCTTCAGCTTAGCAATTACCTCACCAGCCACAACATTCTGACCAGCTTCTTTCAGCAGTTCAGTGATGATTCCAGAGATTTGCGGCTTCACCGCCACCTCGTCTCGCGGCTCAATTTTTCCAGTGACAATCGATGTCTTGCGGATATCGGTCACTACAGGCACGAACGATTCATAGCGTTCGGGCTTTGGACGCGAATTAAGGTAGAGAAAGACGAAGGTGCCCAGAAACAGTGTCAGGGCGAGAGCTATCAACAGATAGCGAATAACCGTTTTTCCGTTCATTTTCTTTCTATATTCACTACTGTCCCGTTAAAGTGGACTAATCGTTCTTTGAAATCTCTGAAATAAAGTCTTTTACGAGCAGTTTTAAGTGCGCGACGATTTGAATTTGTAATTTTGCAGCCTTTTAATAAGGATTGCAGATGAACAAAGA
>JAFUFW010000068.1 GCA_017469685.1 Bacteroidaceae bacterium
CCTGAAGTAGGATGTTGAAGACGACGTGGTGAGCCTTTTCAATCTCGTCGAGCAGAACTATAGAGTAAGGTTTGCGGCGCACCCGGTCTGTTAGCTGTCCGCCCTCCTCATATCCAACGTATCCCGGAGGCGCACCTACCATTCGGCTCACCGTATGCTTCTCCATGTATTCGCTCATATCGACGCGAATAAGGGCATCTTCGCTGCCGAAAAGCTCGACGGCGAGCCGTTTGGTAAGATATGTCTTTCCCACGCCTGTAGGGCCGAGGAACATGAATGTTCCGATGGGCTTGTTCGGGTCCTTCAGTCCTACGCGTGAGCGTTGGATGGCTCTAACGAGCTTGTCGACGGCATCGTCTTGCCCCACGACGGAGGCCTTCAGCTCGGGTCCGAGGTTGCGCAGCCGTTCGTTCTCGCTTGCCCCCACCCTTTGTACGGGAATGCCTGTCATGTCAGCCACGATGTCAGCCACGTCGGCTTCAGTGATTTCCTCTCGCACTTCTCGCAACTGGTGCTCCCAGTCTTTTTTCATCAGCTTTAGGCGTTCCTGCTCGTTGGCGAGCTGGTCGCGGTACTCAGCCGCAAGCTCGAAGTTCTGCTCTTGGACAGCTTTGTCTTTGAGGTCCTTCAAGTGCTGGCAAAGCTCCTCCTTAAGCGTAATTTCGTTGTTGATGGGAATGTTTACAAGATGTGCCCTTGAGCCGACTTCGTCCATCGCATCGATTGCTTTGTCGGGCAGGCAGCGGTCAGTCACATAGCGGTCTGTGAGCTTTACGCATGCAATGAGGGCATCGTCCGTGTAGCGCACGTTGTGGTGGTCCTCATATCGGTCCTTGATATTCTTGAGGATGTCGATGGTTTCGTCGACGGTAGTAGGTTCTACCATCACTTTCTGGAATCGGCGTTCAAGCGCTCCGTCCTTCTCGATGCTCTTCTTGTACTCGTCGATTGTTGTGGCTCCAATGCATTGCACTTCGCCTCGTGCGAGGGCTGGCTTAAGCATGTTGGCTGCATCCATCGTTCCTGCAGCCGAACCGGCGCCTATGATGGTGTGGATTTCGTCGATGAAGAGTATTATTTCCTTGTGAGCCTGCAGTTCGTTGATGATAGCCTTGAGGCGCTCTTCGAACTGACCGCGGTACTTGGTTCCTGCAACCACTCCTGCCAGATCGAGCACTATGACGCGCTTGTCGAAGAGCAGGCGTGCCACCTTTCGCTGCACTATTCTAAGGGCCAGGCCTTCCACTATGGCGCTTTTCCCTGCGCCAGGCAGACCGATGAGAATAGGGTTGTTCTTTTTTCGGCGGCACAGTATTTGAGCCACTCGGTTTATCTCTCGCTCACGTCCTACGACAGGATCAAGCAACCCCTGTTGTGCTGCCTTCGTAAGGTCTGTGCCGAAAGTGTCGAGAGCTGGTGTACCATTACCATTGTCCGCCTTCTTGCGCGCAGTCTGCTGTCCGGCAGACTGCTGCCCTGGTCGGCCTGTGTTGTGTAAATCGTCGTCCTCTTCGTCGTCTTCTTCCTCATCGGTGAAGCCGAATGATGCTTGTGGATTCTGCTTTTGGGTTAAGGCGTTCTTGACGTTCTGGTAGTCTATGCCGAATTTGTTGAGTAGCTGGCAGATACTTTCGTTGCCATCACGCAGCATAGCCAGTAGCAGGTGCTCAGTGTTAGCCTGCTCTGCTTTCATGGCCCGGGCCTCTAAAAGCATTAACTTGATGATGCGGCTTGAGGCAGCACTGAGTATCGGGTCGTGGTTGACGGCATCTCCTCCGAGCCCAGCTTCAGCACTGGCTTTCAGCATTAGCGTGTCCACGCTGAAGGCTTGAAAGAGCACCATAGCGTTAGAATCCGTCTCTCGCAGCATTGCCAGCAGCAGATGTGCAGGCTCCACGTACGGACAGTTGAGGCGTGCGGCCTCTTCCTTTCCGAAGTGGAGGATTTGAGTTATCTGTGGTGAGAGCTTATTATCCATGAATTCTTTTGTCGGTTCGTAGTCTTACATAAATATTATTTGCAGAAAGAAGAGTATCTCTCGGAACGTTTGCAAAGTTAAGCTGTTTTGCTCATCTGCGCAAACATTCCGGGAGATTTAACAGGCGTTAAGGAGTCGTCGCACGGTTCAGAGCAAGTCGACAGAGCGCTTCACGAAGCGTGTGAGAGCTTCGCCCGTGAGCAATCCGTTCTGCAGTAATGCTAAGTCAATGAGCTGGTGTACGCGCTCGTTGTCCAGTGCGTAGCCAGAGAGCACGTCTCGCCGCTTCTGCTCCTCCGCTTCGATTGCCTTGCGACAGTCGTCCATGTCTTTGCGCTCTTCGTCTGTTATCTCGTCGTACTTCTTTTTGTCTTGTTCGGCCTGGAGGACGCTCTTGCGGGCATTCAGCCCTCGCAGTTCAGCCTCGATAGGCTTCAGCGCTTCGGCCGTAGCTTGTTCGCTCTGTTCGAGTACATCCTTAATGAGGCGGTTGTCTGTGTTGAGCACGAGGTTATACATGTCGGGCATCTCGCCGTAGAAGCCCATGCCCGGTTGTATGCGTGCCATATCCTTCATGCGTCGCATATATTCGCTCTGAGTGATTACAACCGGCATGCTTTCCTCGCCCATCGGTTGGGTCTCAACATGGAAAGACATTTTCTCCGTCTTTGGCAACTGAGTCTCGAAGACTGCTGACAGATTGGCAGAGCGTTCGGCTGACAATTCTTCACCCTTCGGCTCGTCTTTCTGTATGAGGCGGTCTATGGTATCGGCATCAACGCGAGCAAATGTTGTCTTCTCAAGCTTGCGCTCCAGCATCTGCACCACGGGCGTGTCGAGCTGCCCGTCGAGGAGCAGCACATTGTAGCCCTTTGCGCGCGCGTTATCAATATATGTGTACTGTGCTTCGCGGTCGGCGGCGTAGAGGCAGACGTGTTGCCCGTCCTTGTTTGTCTGCAGATCCTTCGTTAGCGCCTGATATTCTTCCAGCGTGTAGTATTTGCCCTCTGTGTCCTTCAGCAGGTAGAAAGTCTTGGCTTTCTCGTAGAAGTCGTCTTCAGTGAGCATACCATAGGAGATGAAGATTTTCAGGTCATCCCATTTCTCCTCATAGTCCTTGCGTTCTGATTTGAATATTGAGCTCAGGCGGTCGGCTACTTTCTTTGTGATGTATCCGCTGATTTTCTTTACGTTCGAGTCGCTTTGCAGGTAGGAACGCGAGACGTTGAGCGGTATGTCTGGCGAGTCAATAGTGCCGTGCAGCAGTGTCAGGAAGTCCGGCACAATGCCTTCAACCTGGTCGGTTACGAATACCTGGTTGCAGTAGAGCTGAATCTTGTTGCGCTGGAGGTCAAGGTTGTTCTTGATCTTAGGGAAGTATAGAATGCCTGTGAGGTTGAACGGATAATCTACATTCAGGTGAATCCAGAACAGAGGCTCGTCGGCCATGGGATAGAGTTGGCGGTAGAAAGCCTTGTAGTCCTCGTCCTTCAGTTCGGCGGGTTTGCGCGTCCACAGCGGTGTAGTGTCGTTTACCTGGTTATCCTCGTCGGTGTCCTGCATCTTGCCTTCCTTCCACTCCTGTTTTTTCCCGAACACTACTGGAACCGGCAGGAAGTGGCAGTATTTCTTCAGCAGTCCTTCAAGTTTCTCTTTCTCAAGAAACTCGCGGCAGTCATCGCTCAGGTGCATGATGATGTCAGTGCCTCGCTCATCCTTCTCAGTGCCCTCAAGAGTGTATTCTGGCGAGCCGTCGCAGCTCCACTTCACAGCCTGTGCACCTTCCTGATAGCTCTTGGTGATGATATCCACGCGGTCGCTGACCATGAAACTCGAGTAGAAGCCGAGACCGAAATGGCCGATAATGGCGTTGGCATCATCTTTGTACTTCTCCAGGAAATCATTTGCGCCCGAGAAGGCTATCTGGTTGATATACTTGTCGATCTCCTCGGCTGTCATGCCTATGCCGTGGTCCGATACTGTTATGGTGCCGGCATCTTTGTTCACCGTCACGTTAACCTTCAGCTCGCCGACCTCGCCCTGGAATTCTCCTTTGGCGGCCAGCGTGCGCAGCTTCTGCGTAGCATCCACGGCATTAGAGACTATCTCGCGGATGAAAATCTCGTGGTCTGAATACAAGAACTTCTTGATTACAGGGAATATGTTCTCTGTCGTTACTCCGATATTACCTTTTTGCATGATATTATTTGTTTATAGAGTTAAACTTACAAACTCCGGACTTGCAAAAGGTGTGCCAAAGCATTCAGACGGCTGCTTTTTTATGAATCTGCGTGAATTTCTTTACAATCATTGGCATTTGGTTGGCCGTGTCAGCCAAAAAGGTCAAGGGTTTATGAAAAAACCCTTAAGGGTTATTGGCAAAACCCTTGAGGGTTCAGGCCATAACCCTTAAGGGTTCTGACAGCCATCTGCAACGACTTGATTTTCTATGTCCGTAACTTCTATGTGAAAAGGCTTATAATTATCTATTACTCACACGCGCGCAATAATAATTAATGTGTGCCAATAGTGTTAAAGCCTCTTAAAACAATTAAACTTTTAGCTTGCCAAACAGTCCGAGAACATAATAATTGCTACCTTTGCACAAATAAAATCAAACAGAAGCAGACTCATATATGAGAAACAAGACACTCCGGGCTCTCATGCCCGTTACCTTAGCAGTCCTGACCTTTTCGCTTGCCGGCTGCTCAAAGAAAACCAAGGTTGAATACGAAGCGACAGTAGTGGAGCGCGGCAATATCTCTACGACTGTGACCGCAACCGGCACTATCGAGCCCGTAACGAGCGTGGAGGTAGGTACGCAGGTCAGTGGCATCGTGGCGAAGATCTATGTTGACTACAACTCCGAGGTGAAGGCCGGGCAGGTGATTGCAGAGCTCGATAAGACGAATCTCACCAGTACCCTTGCCAGCCAGAGGGCTAACCTAACCAGCATGCAGAGCGCCTTGGCTTATCAGAAAGCAAATTTCGACCGGCAGAAGACCCTCTACGACAAAGGACTCATCTCGGCCAATGACTTCGAGCAAGCTCGCCTCTCATACGTTCAGGCCCAGCAGCAGGTGACAACAGCTCGCCAGAGCGTGAAGCGCGCCGAGACCGACCTCGGCTATGCCACTATCACATCGCCCATTAACGGCGTAGTGCTCTCTAAAGCCGTAGAGGAAGGTCAGACCGTGGCCGCATCGTTCTCCACCCCTACCCTATTCACAATTGCCCAGGATCTTACTGACATGCGCGTCATCGCCGACATCGATGAGGCCGACATAGGCGAAGTGAAGGAAGGCCAGCGCGTAAGCTTCACAGTCGATGCCTTCCCTAACGACACTTTCGAGGGCCGCGTCACCCAAGTACGCCAGCAGGCAACGACGGAAAGCAACGTCGTCACCTATGAGGTTGTCATCAGCGCACCAAATGCCGACCTTAAGTTGAAGCCTGGTCTCACGGCCAACGTCACCATTTTCACGCTCGAGAAGAACGATGTGCTCACCGTGGCAGCCAAGGCTCTACGCTTCTCGCCCAACGAGGCCCTGATTGCAGACGACGAAACCATAGAACCCTGCGACGCCCGCCAGAAACTTTGGGTGCGTGATGGCAAGACATTCAAGGCTTTTCCTGTTGAGACAGGCGTCTCAAACGGCACTCTGACTGAAATCGTCAGTGGCATACAAGCCGGCACTGAGGTGCTTGCCGAGATGATTTTCGATGCTGCGCAGGAGAACGCTGACTCGCAGCAAAAGAGCAACCCCTTCATGCCCGGACCGCGCAACAACCGCAACAACCAAAACCAAAAGAACGGCAACAGCCAAAAGAAATGAACGACAAAAAAGTAGTCATCAAGTTGGACAACGTGAGGCGCCACTTTCAAGTTGGCAACGAGACCGTCAAGGCGCTTCGCGGTGTCAGCTTCGAGATCCACGAGGGCGAATTCGTGACCATCATGGGAACTTCCGGGTCAGGCAAGTCAACTCTCCTCAACCAGCTCGGATGCCTTGACACGCCCACGAGTGGGGAGTACTACCTCGACGGTGTCAGCGTGCGCACCATGCGCCGGAGCCAGCGAGCCCGGCTTCGTAACCGCAAGATTGGTTTCGTCTTTCAAAACTACAACCTGCTGCCTAAGACGACAGCCGTTGAGAATGTGGAATTGCCATTGATGTACAATAAGGAATACTCGGCCAAGCAGCGTCGCGAAGCTGCCGTAGCAGCGCTCCAGGCCGTGGGCCTTGGCGATCGTCTTGAGCATAAGAGCAACCAGATGTCAGGCGGACAGATGCAGCGTGTCGCCATAGCCCGTGCACTGGTAAATAACCCTGCCGTCATTCTTGCCGACGAAGCCACCGGTAACCTCGACACTCGCACCAGCTACGAAGTGCTCGTGCTCTTTCAGAAGCTTCACACTGAGGGGCGAACAATCATCTTCGTCACTCACAATCCCGAAATTGCGCAGTACAGTTCGCGCAACATAGTCTTGCGCGATGGCAAGATTCGCGAGGACACTCTGAACTCCAACATCCTCAGTGCAGCCGAAGCCCTTGCAGCGCTGCCCGCACCACAGGACGACTAAAGTCAATTCATAATTGATAATCCATAATTCACAATTTCCCCCAGACAATGACAACTCATGATTCTTAATCAACTGGTCTTCTTTGCAACCCATGAACAGCCAATTATGAATTATGAATTGTGCATTGTGAATTAATAAAAATGTCCTACATCAACCTATTCAAAATAGCCATTAAGGCCATCCTCAGTAACAAGGCACGCTCGTTCCTCTCAATGCTCGGTATCATTATCGGTGTCGGAGCTGTCATTGTCATGATGGCCATCGGCCAAGGTTCCAAACTAAGCATTCGTGAGGAACTTTCAAAGCAGGGAACCAATCTGCTCACCATACGCCCCGGCGCCGACATGCGAGGTGGCGTCCGCTTGGACCCGTCTGCCATGCAGACGCTCAAGCAGGTCGACTACGAGACCATCCTCGCCGAAGCCAAGTTCGTAACGAAGGTTAGCCCTGAAGTGACTACAAGCGGGCAGGTCATATTCGGTGCCAACAATACCACCTCAACATGCTACGGAGAATCGCCCGACTACCTCAGCATAAAGCTCTGGGACATCGTCGAAGGTACCAGCTTCACAGAAGAGGATATCAAGAAATCGGCCAAAGTGTGTATAGTCGGTGCTACCGTTGTCAAGGAACTCTTCCCAAACGGGCAAGACCCTGTTGGCAAGACCATACGTTTCAAGAGCATCCCATTCCGTATTGTTGGTGTGCTTAAGTCAAAAGGTTACAACAACTGGGGAATGGATCAGGACAACGTCATCATTGCCCCCTACACTACCGTCATGAAGCGTCTGGCCGCCCAGACTCATTTCAACAGCATTGTTTGCTCTGCCGTAACTGAGGAACTCTCTGACGCAGCCATCGAAGACCTCACCGAAATACTACGCCGGACACATAAGCTCAAGGCCGACGAGGTTGACAACTTCACCATACGCTCTCAACAGGAATTCATGGAGACCATGTCATCGACGATGGACACCATCACTATTATTCTTGTCGTTGCAGCTGCCTTCTCGCTGCTCGTGGCAGGCATAGGCATCATGAACATCATGCTCGTCAGCGTCACAGAGCGAACCAAAGAGATAGGCTTGCGAATGAGCGTTGGTGCACGAGGGCTCGACATCAGCAATCAGTTCCTTATCGAATCCATACTCATAAGCCTTACGGGGGGCGTCCTCGGCGTGCTCTTCGGAGCCGTGCTCACGTGGGGCTGCAACACTATTGTGGGCTATCCTGCCGTCATCCCTGCCTGGAGTGTCATAGTAAGCTTTGCCGTTTGCGTGGCTATTGGCGTGGGCTTCGGCTACTTCCCCGCACAGAAAGCCGCACGCCTCGATCCGATTGAGGCTATTCGCTATGAGTGATGCTTGAGCTTCAAACCTTTTTTATATTAACTCCTAAACGATTAATAGCAAAACATCAATTAACAAAGATACGATGAAAAGGATTATTTTAATGTTTATGATGGCTTTGCCCCTGATGGCAATAGCCCAGACCGAGAGCAAGTACCTGCGCGGAGCCGTGCCCGAAGAAGACGGCATAGTGACCTTCACTAAAGCATTCGATGTAGCTGGCAAGAGCCAGGCCGACATCTACGCTGCCCTGCAGTCTGTAGTAAAAGAGCTCGTAGCCAACGGACGTCAGGACCTCCGTACACGCATTATTTCCGACGAAGCCAGCACTATCGTAGCCCGCGTAGAGGAAATAATGACCTTCAAGAAAAAGGTCCTCAATTGGGACCATACTTATTTCCGCTACCTCGTCACAGCTGAAGCTATCAGTCCGACCCAGGCTAAAGTGGTAATCAAGGGCATCAGCTACTATTACGGCTTTGACCAGGAAGGCAACAACGGCGAGGAGTATAAGGCAGAGGAGTGGATCTCCGATAAGGCTGCAATCAACAAGGCTGGCACAAAACTCTTCCCCCGGAGCGGCAAGTTCCGTACGAAGACCATCGACCGCGTTGAGGAAATATTCAACAGCTTCAGCAGCGCCCTGCAATAACTATTGCCGCCCACAGAGCAAACGATAGTCGCAGAAGCGGCAATGCTCGGCGTCAGTACACTGTGTGAAAGGCACAGAGCGGTCGAAAATCTCGTCGACAAGCATCGCCAGCTGATCAGAAAACAATTCCGATAAAGGCTGTTCGCCATCCGACAACGGGTGGCGAACGTCGTTTATAGTGCGGCGCTGTAACTTAAGCTTGGCTGAATAGTCGCGAGCCCCTGACTTATGGACATAGAAAAGGCAAGGCTGCACTGGCTGCTGCTCAGATTCGGCAACAATCGTTGAGTACAACAGCGTCTGAAAGAAATAGTGCTCCGTCTGGCCGGCATTGCTAAACAGCCGTCCCAACTCACTCACCGTTCCGCCAGTGCCGCCTGTCTTGTAATCGACGACGCGGATGGCTCTTCCGCCTTCAACGTTCTCATCGGCAACCTCGTCGAGGCGGTCGATGATGCCACCCGTGCGGATGAGGAGGTCGTGGCCATCGGCCTGCACGTGAAGCGTTGTTGCATACTTGGTTTCGAGACTTATGATGCGTATGGGAGCAAGCCGCAGGTCATGGCGTAAAAGCTGGATGAGATAGGTCGTCATGACTTGACGAGCTATGGTGAGAATTCCATCATAATCTTCGATGCGGCCTTGGAAATAAGCCTCGCGGAAAGCCTGACTCACGAACGCATCTAAGCGGAGTGCACCTTCGGCAAGCATTGATTCGATGTCCTGCTGACGGACTACAGAACCTGCTGTAGTAAGTTCCCGGTAGAGCAGTTCGGCTGCACGGTGGAATACATTGCCGAAAGTGATGGCATCAAAGCCCTTGCTCTCATCATCGACCTTAAGTCCTCGTACGTAGCGGTAGTAGAACTTGAGCGGACACGTGGTGTAAAGGTTTAAGGCCGAGGGCGAGAGCAAGCGCTCGCGACCATCGTGAATATCAGTGTTGTCAAATCGGCTTATGAGGGCAGACATGACCTCGTTGGTCTTCTCTGCAACGATTCTCTCGGGCAGGGCCGGCTGGTTCCCGACATTAAGCTGCAGGTGGCGTATTTCAAAATTGGTCTCGGCTTCAAGTTGGCGGAGGAAACGCGAAATCTCGTTCTGCCTCATGCCGGTATTGCTTTCGTTGTAGACGAATGTCACGCGCTCAGCACGCTGTATCAGCCTGTAGAAATAATAAGCATAGACAGCAATCTTATGTCGTAGAGTCGTGAGCCCGAAAGCATCCTTTAGGTGGTATGGAATGAAACTGCTATCGGCTACGCTCTTAGGCAGGAAACCCTCACCTACGCTCAGCATCAGGATATGACGGAAGTCCAAAGCGCGAGTCTCGAGTAGGCCCATCAGCTGAAGCCCTACGGCTGGTTCGCCGTGGAATGGTACGCTCTGCTGTGAAAGGATCGAACGTACGATACGTCGAAGTGTGTTGTCGTTCACCTCAAGTAAGGGCGTTGTACCATTCATAAGGTCATGAAGGCGGTTGAGGCAAGTGAATGCCTTGAAAACAGCTTCGGCAGCAAGCACATCGTCTGCAACCTTCCGCCCTATGAGTGTCAGAAGTTCGCTGGCAAAAGCAAGCAGGTCGGCACCACTGCGTACTTCGCTACGCCATTCGTCACCAAGTAAGCGGGTGTAAGGATGATGCTCAAAAGCTCGCAAGAGCGATGGACGGAAGCGGTGGTGCACGCGGTCGTATCCTTCGGTGTGAAGGGCCACGAGGCTCGTAACGAAACTGAAGACAGGTGTGTCGGCGAGAGGATATCCCATCGTTACGTTTACTTCTTTCACGCTTTCGGGCAAACTGTGGAGGGCTGGCAGTAGCAGTTGCTCATTGCAGAGCACCACGGCCGTCTGACTCTCGGCATAGCTCTCGCCCTCTGGCGCCTTTTCTGATGACGTTAGGTTCTCCTCAAGCCATTGTGGTAGCAGGCGAGCCTGAATGTTCTCGCTCGAGGCGGCAGCTATTGTAAGTCGTTTCGGCTTTGTGAAATTATCGAAGCATTCGTCGCTCAGTTCGTTGCCATAGCGATTGATGTTATCGAGCACGAAGTGACCAGCTCCGTGGGTCTTGCCTACTACCTTTTGGAGGTACATCACATCGTAATCCCAGAAAAAGAGGGCCTGTCCGCGACGCTGGAGCTCATCAAACAAAGATCTCTCAACGTCGTTCAATACATTGAAACCGACGAAAACGAAAGTACGTCCTGAAGGCAGAGGCGGAATTGTCTCAGACGGAGAACCAGTCGAGGTGAAACGGGAGGCCTTAAGCCTCTCGACCACATCGCGCTGCATCGCACCTTCATAGAGCAGGCCTTCGGCGCGCATGCTTTCGTTCAGGTCGGAATAGATGTCATGCATGGCGTTCCACAACTCCAGAAATTTCTCTTTCAATGCGGTGTTGTTCTCTATCGAGAACCCAGAGAAGAACGACTTCAGAGCCTCCTCTTGTTCGGGCGTAATATAATCATTAGAGTCTAAGGCTTTTATGTCGCGAATGTTGGTGAACAGTTGACGAGCATCGACCAAATGCTTGTCAACATCGTCGAAATCAGCTAACAGCACCTCGCCCCATCCGTAGAACTGGTCAAGAGTCTGTGGATCTCTTACGTACTTGACATACGAGCGGTACAGCCGGCATATGGATTCAATCTGGTCGCAAAGAGCGTATGGCGACACCTCCTCAAACAATTCAGCGATGGTCCTGTAAGAAGGAGCCCATACAGGCTTTTCAGATGCGTCTGCAAGCGCCTGGTTAAGGAATAGGCTTGCACGCTTGCCAGGGAAAACAATGGTCAGAGAACTCAGATTTGAGCCATATTGGTTTATCAGCGATGAGGCTACATGCTCGAGAAAGGTTGTCATAATTAATGTGAGTGTAGTGTTCCAATGTTTAGAAATCCAATGTCATCTGCGTCGGCGTCTTAGCTGTAGCAGAAGAGGCTGTCACGGGTGTCACTCTGCCTTGATAGACAAACCAAAGATAACCTTCGACTTTTGCTTCCGGGTACATTTTATGAAGCAAAGACATATACTCGTATACCTGTTTGTGGCACTCCGAGTGTTCTTTGCCAAACTTAAAGTCTACGATCACAACCCTGCTGTTGTCTTGCGCTAACATTACGCGGTCTGGACGCCGTTCTTCATATCTTCCTTCGCTATCGCTACGGCTTACAATGGTACATTCATTGAAGAGATTCCATCTGCCACTGAACCAATCATATACTATCTCATTATTAAAGCCTTGCTTTATCCATCTTTCCACATCCTTTCGCTGCGCGCTTACGTAAGTTCCGTCTGAGGCCGTACGAGTAATAATGCCTTCGTGTTCGAGTGCATCAAGCACATGCTTCATGTCTGCCAGTGTAGTCATCTGCTGGAGTACGTTATGTAGCAGGCTTCCTAATTCGATATATTGTCGTTGGCGCGAGCGCTCGACAAGCTTTTCTGTGTCAGTCTCCAGTGCATCGGCTAAGAACTGCTGCGAGCGATTGCTCTGTCGGAAGCTGGCTTTCATCTGAGTGCTGGTGAATCGGACGTCCAGTCGTTTTCGGGTAGCCTGAAGGCGGTTGTCTGATTCATTGCCTGACGCTTCAACCTCAATGACATTATGTCCAATCTCGTAGCCTTGCTCAAAAATGGAAGCCACGAGATCACCTACAGTAGCCGAAGGCTTAGCAAGGGCCTCTGCCTGACCAGTTGCCCAAATGAACAAGTTCTTGCAAGCTCGCGTGAAAGCCACATAAAGCACATTGAGCTCGTCGAGGCGTGCAAACAGATGCTCGCGTGCGTAATCATTAGCAAACGCTGAATTGGCGGCTTGCTTTGACGGGGTTATGGGCATGAGGCCTAAGTCGGAATAGGGCTTTTCGTCAGGGCAACACCAAATGAGGTCGTCAGCCCTATCCTTTGCAAATGGCCAGCAGCAGAAGGGTATGAAGACAGTGTTGAACTCCATGCCTTTCGACTTGTGGATTGTAAGTATACGTATTCCGTCAATGTCTGCTGCAGGTATTGTTTGCCGAGAAAGTTTTTCGTCCCAATAATGGAGGAATGATAGAACATCTGACGACTCGTTGTGGACAAAGTCTTGAAGAGCATCAAAAAAGGCTGCCAGATAAGCCTCCTGCCCTTGCAGGCTGTCGAGAGCATAGAGCCGGCATAAGCTCTCCGTTAGTTCGTAAAGCGGCATTTGTAGGAGGCGCTCTTTATCCTTAGCATCGAAGGACTCAACTTCTGGGTAGTGCGTAGCGAGGAAACTTGCTGAGACGAGGTCTGCTTCGTCTGTCAGCACACGCATGGCCGTCACAATAGTCTCAATCGCAAGGCTGGATGAGAAGAAAAATGCTTCATCGCTGATGATGGCTGGAAGATCTCCTGCAGCGGCAAAGGCGTCAATAATGGGGGTGGCTTCAAAGTTCTTTCGCACAAGGATGGTCATTGCGTTGAATGGCAAGCCGTTTTCATGTAGTGATCGCACTTGGCTTATCAAGTCGTCAATAACTTCTGCCTGCCAATCCTCTTGTTTCGGGAAGTCCTTAGTAGAGAGTGTCGTAAGCCGCACATAGCCTGTCTTTGGCCGTTCCTCTGGTATTTTTTGCTCCACGTCAGCGTAAGCTTTAGTAAACGAGAACTCTTCGCCAAGCAATCCTATGTCAGCGCTGGATATACGGTCCATTTCAGGAATGGCTTTTTCAAAAAAGGCATTATTGAAATCGATAATGTTGCGTAGGCTTCGGTAATTATAGTCGAGCCGTCGGACGTCTGGAGCTACGGACATCGCTTTCTCTATAGAGCTTAACATACGCCAGTCGCCGCCGCGGAAGCGGTAGATGCTTTGCTTGACATCGCCCACAATGAGGTTTTTACCGCCTTTGGCCAAGGTCTCAAGAAGTAGAGCCTGGAAGTTAAGCCATTGCAGGTGTGACGTATCTTGGAATTCGTCAATTATGACGTGTCGCAGAGCTGCGCCTATCTTTTCGAAGACGAAGGGGGCATCGTTCTCGCTTATCATCCTGTTGAGCAAGACTGGCGTCCTGGCTAAGTTGAAGCGGCTATTTTCTGTGTTCAGAGCCGCCACTTCTTTGTCAATGTCGCTGAGCAGGCGGAGCTTTTTGATGTGGGCCAGAGCCAGACGTGAACTGTTGTAAGCTCGTTGTTGGTCAGCATAAACCTGAAGAGTCTCAGACAAAAGGCTCGAAACTTCGTCAGCCGCAGCCACGAGGTCTGGGCGTGTTGTCTGTTTTGTCTTGCTGACAAGTGTCAGCGGGTCGTAGGCCCAGTTCTGTATCCTGTTGCTCGGCTCTATCGTCATGTCTGCCGCTTGAAGCTTCTCGGTAAAGGTCCTTAAGTCCTTGCCATAGGCGAAGTCGGTAAAGTCTATGCCTTTATCTCGGATAAGGCTATAGAGTGCATCGCCGAGGGCTTTCACTGTGGGTTCGACAGCCTTAGAGATTGCACTCACTTCGTGTATGAATTGCTTCAAGGCATCATCGTCAGATAATAACTTTCTCAATCGTTCGCCACGCATGACGAAGTCCTCATTGAAGATAGCACTACCGAAGGCTTTTACCTTGCGTGTAACGTCCCAACGCTGATTATTGTCAATCTGATCACGCACAAGGCTCATCATCCAATCCAGCAGGATAGGATCATCCTGTAGTCGGTCTACCAGCCTGTCTACGGCTTGTGAAAGCACATCATTGTCGCTAATCTCTACTTGGAGGTTTGCAGTTAGGCCAAGTTCGTGGGCCAAGCCACGGAGTATGGTCTGAAAGAAAGAATCGATGGTCTGTACACGGAAGCGGTTGTAGTCGTGAAGAATATCGTGAAGGGCAACCCTACAGCGGCGTCGCAGCTCATCGTCCGAAGGCAAATCAGAGCCTTCATCAACAATAGCCTTGCGTAATGCTTTCAAGTATTTGTCGCTTGATGCCAAGCCATTGCCAATTCCATACAGCTGACAAAGGATGCGGTCTTTCATCTCTGTCGTAGCTTTGTTGGTAAATGTAACGGCAAGGATGTGCGAGTACTCGGATGGCGACTCTGCCAGAACAAGCAGCTTGATGTAGTGAACTGCTAAGGTGAATGTCTTACCTGAGCCAGCAGATGCCTTATAAACGAGGAATGAAGTCATACACATTATTATATTACCGTGCAAAAATACTTATTTTAACCGACTATGCAGAACAAAACAAAGAATAATTTGATTTTTTCAGAAAAAGTTATTGTCCTTTCCCGGGAAAAGCGTAATTTTGTAGCGATGAATACACTTTACCAACACATTGAACATCTTCTACTGAACCACGATTGCGTTGTCGTCCCTCATTTCGGCGGCTTTATGGCTCAGGACCAAGTTGCGCGCTACGTAGAGTCGGAAGCTCTTTTCTTCCCGCCCGTGCGTCTCGTGCGTTTTAATCCAGATCTTACTCTCGGCGACGATCTTCTTCTTCGTCACGTCTGCCGCTTCTACGACTATAGCGAAAGTGAGGGAAAGCGTGCCATACAATCAATGGTGCACCAGTTGCGAGGTCAGTTGTTGGCTGAGGGGCAGGTGGATTTCGGCTCGCTTGGAATCTTCTCGCAGGATGAAGACGGCGAAATTCAGTTTTCTGCATGTCAGGCAGGTGCCACTACCCCATCTCTCTACGGTCTTGATGCTTTCTCCATACCTCGTCTCGCAGAGCAGAAGCGTCCTATAACCAAGGTTCGCCATAGTATGCATCCCCACGAGAGCGACCAGCATCAGTTCGTGACATTGCGCGTAAGCCGCCGTGCCATACGTAACACCTTGGCTACAGCTGCCGTGCTGCTTGCTGCCGTCCTCTTGGCTGTGCCTGTTGATCTTGTACGTCGCCACCATCTCCAGAATGCATCGCTATTCCCCTCTGAAACTTTCGCTATCCATGGCAAGAACTCTGATCCCAATGTCGTGGAACGGAAGAGTATAGTGGCAAGTCAGGTCTCTGATACGAAAAATGAAGTCTCGCCAGTTCCACCTATTGAGAAAGTGGTCTCCGCAGATTCTGTACCCACCCCTTCTGAATCTGAGGCTTCTGCTGTTGAAAACAACTTTGCCATCGTCTTTGCAAGCAACGTGAGCCTGAAAAATGCTGAGCGCTATGCTGCAGAGTTAACGGAGAAAGGTATCGGTAGAGCGCATGTCATAACGTCTGGCAAGAACGTACGAGTCGTGGCCGATGGCATTGCCACTGAGACTGAAGCCTACAATCAGGTGCGAGAACTGAAAGCTATGGGAAATGAGTTCGCAGACGTCTGGGTGCTGAGACTATGAAGCGTATACGTTGCCCTAAATGTGATAGTTATTTAACCTTCGATGAGACTCGCTACACTGAAGGACAGACACTTGTCTTCGAGTGCAACGAATGTCATCGGCAATTTGGAATCCGCATAGGTAAGTCTAAGCTCCTGAATACACGCAAGGATGAGCGCCGTATTGCAGATGAGAAGGACTTGCGAACCAATCTCTGTGAGCACTTGTCACCAGCAGCCTCTTGCAACACAGCTGAAGAATCTTCAAGCGTCAATTCTCAATTTCCAATCTCGGATGAGCAGCCCGACTGCGGGCATTTGCTCGTCATTGAGAATGTCTTCCACTACAAGCAGATTCTCCCTTTGTGTTTAGGCGACAATGTCATAGGACGCTATGTCCGAGGCTCTGGCATTAATACACCAATTGAAACCGTAGACCCAAGTGTCGATACAAAGCACTGCATCATTAACGTAAGTCGAAATCGTCATGGCGAATTCGTCTATACACTGCGCGATGCCAGCACCGACGGCACTGGCACTTTTGTCGGCACCACCTTCCTCAGTGTCACAGACCGCTTACGCATCACCGACGGCACCATCATCACCATTGGCGCCACAACCATGATCCTTCGTGCCGCAGGATATGTTGATGAAGAGACTACTGCGGAGGAGAAGAAAAGAAGACGTTAAGGTTGTTCCTTTTTTGTCTGTCAACCGCCCAGATAGAGCCCACTAACAAGTCATACGTCTTTATTCCTTTTCTTCTAATATCCTTAACTACTTTATTTAAATGAAACGTCCACTACCACTGGCAAGTGGTCGCTAATGCCGCCATGGTAAATGGGACCGCGATAAGTGCGATATGGCATCATTCCGCCGTAGGTGAGATTATCCTCAAGCATCCAAGGCATGCTGAATGGGCGCGCAGGAGCAACTGGCACTACCGACGATGACAGAAACACATGGTCTATCCATTGCCAGTATCCGCGGAAACTGTAAGTACCAGGCTCTTTTGTGTCGTCTGCGAAACGTAATGAGGCGTTTTGGAAGATTTGGTCGCGAGCGGTGGCATTAAAATCGCCTATGACAACGATTCGGGGCTCTTCTTCAATGTTCTGAGCGACCTCTTCCGCTGAAACCGTGTTTCCTGAGCAGGCACGCGACAAGCGATAATTGAACTTAATACTATCCACAAGCGCCCACAAGGTTGTAGCAGCTTGGCGGCGCAGATTGTCGCCGGCACGCCCTCCTGCCTTGCTCGGCAGGTGAACTATAATCACATGCAGTGTGTCAACAACTTTGTCTACTTTCACAAGACCTTTAGCATAGAGAATGTCTCGCGTAGTTCGTGCATTCTTCCCTCGCGCGTGTACATTAATACAATTGTATTCAATCAAGCGGAAACGAGCCGGCTGGAATAGTAGGGCCACGTCAATGCCACGGGAGTCCTGTGAGTGGGTCATAACGTATTCGTAGCCCATCTGCCGCAAGGAACTTCGTCGCACTAAGGTCGTGAGGACGCTATCGTTTTCAACCTCTACAAGCCCTATCAGATCTGGCACGCCGTTACTGTCGGCCATTGCCGCTAACACGCGTGCCACGTCTGTCAGCTTATGCCAGTAACGTCCTCCTGTCCACCGTCGCTCGCCAGTGGGAAGAAACTCCTCGTCGCGGAAGCCTGCATCGTCAATCGTGTCGAACAAATTCTCCACGTTCCAGCTAACGATGCGCATCGACCTCTGCCTTGGTGTCATTGAACATAGTGCCACGAGACAAATAACGAAGAACATAGTTCTAAGGACAAATTCCTTCATACCTTTATTACTCCTTTTCGTTTGTTATTTCCTCATAACATAGTCATGTGGCCCGAGATTATACCTCAAAAGATCTGGACGTGTGATGGAAGTGTGAATGGGGGCTACATCGTCATGGCGCGTAAAACTATCGCTACCAATGATAGGGTGAGAGCAGATAAGAGTAGCAGAGCTTGGGCGCGTGAGAAAATAAGAGCGCCAACAGAGGCGTGAAGAACATTAACCGAAGCTTTTTGGAAATAATAATAAGCGGCGTAAGCCACAGCGATGCCGAAGAGCACTCCAACAAGAATATCGCCTGGATAATGCAGGCCGAGATAGATACGGGAATAGCTGGTGAGAGCTGCCCATACGAAAAGAGTAGCGCCGACGAGACGACGACGGAAGACGAGGGAAGAGAAGGTGGCCACGCCGAAAGAGTTTGCCGAGTGACTTGAAAAGAAACCAAAAGCACCACCACGTCGCCCATTGACAAGGTCAACGAGACCGAGGAGCGCAGGCTCGTGGCTTGGACGCAAACGGGCAAAAAGCGGTTTGCAGATTGTACTGGCTGTCTGGTCGCAGACAATGATGACGAGCGCGAAAACTACAGCAAATAGTAGAAATAACAGGACTCCCTTTCTGATGTGACGTACGGAATTGAAAAGAACAATGAACAAGGACAATGCGAGCAACGGCAACCATGTGGATGTCCGTGTAACAAGTAGAATACAATTGTCCAATAATACTGAGTCGCTGCCGTTGAGTAGCAGTAGAAGTTGGCTGTCCATTGTAAGTTGGGTGTTGACAAAGGCTACCCCACTCTCTCTTGAAGAGGTGGGGAGATATGTGATTACTTGGGTTTATATGATTTCTAACTGGTTGCGGGGAATCCAGCCTTGTTTTCCGTCGGTTAGCTGTATTTCAACATAGTCTTTCATACTATTGTCACGGATGTCGACATGGGTTCCCTGGTGAAGGATGAAGAGATCTGTGCCAGCAGCTGCGGGGGTACTTTTTACAACCACAGAGGGCGTCATTATGATAGCGCCAGTCCGGCTGTTCATGTGAGAGCGTTGTGTGAAAGCGGCGATGTTGGCAAAGAAGGTGATTAGGAACAGAATTATAGCGAGAACAAACGATGCCTTTTTGGCGGCAAGGCTTGGCAGGAAGAGGTAAAGGGCGAGGCCGAGGAGAGCGAGGATGAAGGACACGATAGCTATCTGTGCCCAACGAGTAATGCTAAGGGAGAGGACTATAGAGTGAAATATCTTGGCGAAAAACATCTCTGAAGCCGGCACAACCTTATCTATAGTCTTGGCACGAGCTATGTCGAGATTGAAGCGTGCGTCCTTGTGCGATGGGTCGTAAAGAAGTGCTCGCTCATAATAGAGAATGGCCTGAGCTATTGAGTCCTGACGATAGAAGCAGTTGCCGATGTTGTAGAAGATCTGCGGACTCGGGCCGAGTGAATCGGTGAGCTGACGGTAAAGGGCTGCTGCCTCAGCAAAATGTTCGTTGGCGTAGGCTGAGTCAGCAAGGGCTTTGCAGACTTCGATGACAGGGGCTGTTGTTGTGCTGTCAGTATTCGTCTGTGCCTTCGCAAGACTGCTGAAGGCACAGAATATTAGGACAAAAATGTTTCTTGACATTGAGAAGTGAGAATAGTGAATAGAATATTGAACTAAGAATGAATGAAGAAACGTAAACGTTACATTGAAAATGCAACGGGCTCCACAATGAAATGTATTAGAATGCGTCCTGCAGGCGTGTGATGACCTGTGCTGCTTCGTTGTATATGTTCTCCATGTTTGCTGCGGGATCACCTGGAGCGAAGCGAGCGAACTCGCATTCGTCGAGCGTTTGGACAAACAGGGATATTATTTCAGGTTGGACATTCTTCTGTTGTAGCTGCTGTGTCACGTTGTCTTTCGTGAGTTGTGCCGTAGGAATATTCAGCTTGTCTGCCACGTATCCCCAGAGAGCTCTCATTGCCTCATCGTAGAACGCCTCGGGTTTGTTTTGCTGTAATATGCGGCGTGCTGCTTTGAGTCGGCGGTTTGCAATCTTGTTAGCCCCTTGAGTTCTGCGGCGTGCCACATCGGCATTAAGGGCAAGGCGACGACGGAAAGCAACGATGGTGGCGAAGAAGGTCAGGAATGCTGCAGCGTAAATAGCCCAGTAGCGGCGCGAAGCAAACAACGTTGAATCGGCATTAAGATATGTGGGCTCGGAAGTCTGAATATAGCGAATGTCGGAATTGAGCAGTTGAATATCTTCCTTTGACAATCCTGATGAGTTGCTCGAGCGCCCAGAACCCTGTGTGACGTCAATCGTGTACGCCTCGGTCTGGAGTGTGCGGTACTGCTTGGCCTCGGGGTCGAAGTAGCAGAACTGCACAGGGGTTAAGTCATACTGCCCTTTGTGGCGCGGCACAGCGATATAGTCGAAAACAATTTTGCCAGTTGAGCCTGAAGGACCAATGCTTGTATGTTCTTCGCTCTTTGGGTCGTAGCGCTCAAAGTCCTTAGGCCAGTCGACTTGCGGAGCTTTTATGAGCTTGATATTTCCCGTGCCATTGACTGTCACGCGAAGCGTAGTGGCATCATTTGCCTTGAGACTTTGAGGCGTAAGCGTGGCGGAGATGTTGAACTTACCGACAGCTCCGGAGTAGTTTTCTGGCTTGGGTGAAGGCAGGGGTTCCACTTGAAGCGTTACTGCAGGTGCAATGACAGTCTTGCGGACTTCCTGAACCATAGAGCCGCCGCCAAAGAATATGTCAAATGGGTCGGCCGAGCGGTTCTGCTGAACGACGGTGGCTTCGTATTTTATCTCAGGTATCGTGAGCGTGCCCGTCTGCTGTGGGAATACTACATATTGGCTCCAGACGACGGTGCCATAGTTCTTGCCGTTGTAATGTTCCATCTTCAACTCAGGCTGACGCTGGCGGTTTAGTTCCTGAACATGGAATCCATCGAGTTCGGGCATCTTTCCTTCGAGGCTCGAGACGTTGACGAGCGTGTAGAGCTTGTATGTAAGCAGGACGGCTTCTTGCTCAAATACTTTCCGCTTTGAAGCAGTTACGGCTATAAACAAATCCTTACCAGTAATCTTGTCGCCAACGTTCTGGGTGTGCATCCGGTCCGCTTGTGTGCCTGAATGTGCCGCGCCTGTCTGACTTTGTTGTGAAGCGCCTTTAGATGAAGATCCTGCTGGCAGGATGGAGAACGCTGGCGAAGCTGATTTGTAGGTCTTGCCGCCCGACGTGACTGTTGCTGCTGGCACATGATAAGATCCAGCGGTATGCGCGCTTAGTGTATAGGTAAATGTTGTGCTTGACGAAGAGGTGGTCTTGCCGTTGACCATTGAATAGCTCGACGAGCGGCTTGTGGATGGACCGAAATCAACCGTCACGCCCTGGAACTCGCCGACACTGAAATCATCAATATCCTGAGTGTTCACAACATATGATACGCGAAAGCGGTCGCCTTCAACGACCTCTGAAGGAGCTTGCACCCGCACGTTTACCTGCGCCGTGAGTGTGCGTATCACCATCAATAATGAAAAGAGAATTACAATTCTGTTCTTTTTCATCTTTTATCTCTATCCTTTAATCATTATCTAAATTATCCATCCAACGTTCAGCTGTTAGCTGCCTATGCTGAGGAGTTCGGCTTAAGGCCGTCGCGTCACAATGACATTCAGTCATCAATAAGACGTTATTCTCCTCTCTTTACCATTGTTTCTCGAGCTGCCGCCGCTGCGGGCGCTGCTGAGCCTTGTTGACCTTGTCTTGTGTCTGCTTCTCTTCTTGCTGAGCAGCTTGCAAGAGCTGCTCAGCATTCTCTTTCGACATCTTTGGCTGTTCGGGCTGCTGCTGCTCTTGTTGCTGGTCTTGCTGTTGCTTCTGCTGCTGTTGTTCTTGTTTTTGTTGTTCTTGCTTCTGCTTGTCCTGGCCTTGTTGGTTGTCTTGTCCGCCTTGGTCATCCTGGCTCTGATTCTTCAGCTGATGCAGACATAGCGCGAGGTTATAGCGCGTCTCATCGTCCTTCGGATTTCGTCGAAGGGCGTTCTGGTAGCACTGAATAGCTTCTTTGAACTGCTTTTGACTCTGAAGTATTACACCCATATTGTGGTATGCCTGAGCTGCACGCAACTTTTCAGTCTGCATTCGGGCTGCTGTCTCGAAACTCTGCATCGCCTCTTTCGGCTGTCCCTGCATCAGTTGAGCATTACCAAGATTATAGTGTGCTACAGCGTTAGAGTTATCTTTCTCTATTGCTTTTTGGTAGTTGACTTGTGCTTTTGTGTATAGGCTGTCGCGGTACTGGCGGTTGCCGTGGCGTATGAAATAGCGGTCGTTTTTCTTCTGTGCAAAGGCTTTCGAGGATGAGAAAGGTATGAGTTCCGATGCTATAGGCGAGAGGAAGAATAGCATCAGCAAGGCAGCCTTTGCAGATGGGAAGATGCTGAAGCGACTGAGAACTCGGTTGCGACGAGACAGAATCAGAGTCTCAATCAGCAGCAGAACGAGAGCCGCCCAGGCAAAATCTCTGAAATGCTCGTCGAACTCGCTATAGAGCACTGATTCTATGTCGGCTTTTGCCAGTTTATCAACGTGTTTCTGTAGGGCAGATATTGCCGACGAACTGTTGTCAACATATATATATGCCCCCCCGCCAGCCTGCGAGATGTCGCGGCACATCTGTTCGTTGAGCTTCGACACGACTGTGTTTCCGGCATTATCGGTAATATAGCCATTAGAGCCGCGAATGGGAATAGGGCTGCCTTCGGGCGTTCCGATACCAAGAACGTACACTTTCATTCCGCGCTTCTGGGCTTCTGCTGCGGCGCTCTCTGCCCCACCCTCGTTGTCCTCACCGTCGGTAATGACGAAGATTGCGCGCCCCACGCCTTCCTGTTGGGTGAAACTGTGGGATGCCAGTTCTATAGCCCGGGCGATGTCGGTGCCTTGAACATTGACCATAGCTGGTGAAATGTTGTCAAGGAACATCTTGGCAGAGACATAATCAGACGTGATAGGCAACTGCGTAAAGGCATCTCCGGCATAAACTATGAGACCGATCTTGTCGTCGGTCATATCGTCGACGAGGCTGCTGATGAGCAGCTTCGCTTTGTCGAGACGGCTTGGCGAAACGTCGGTGGCAAGCATCGAATTTGACACGTCGAGCGCCACAATAGCCTCTATGCCCCTGCGCTTGCGGGTGTCAATTTTAGTTCCATACTGAGGACGTGCCAGGCAGACAATCATCATGCCGAAGGCCGACAGCAGGAGCCAGAACTTCAGTTCGCGTCGCCAAAGTGATACATCAGGCATGAGAGGCTTCAAGAGTTGTGTCTCTCCAAAGGCTCGTAGGCGTCGTGCCCTCCGATAGTTTGTCAAATAGTGCAGAAGTGCCATCACTGGCAGAAGGGCCAGTGTATACAGATAGAAAGGATTTTCGAATCTAAACATTTTGTTTTTGCAATTAATTGCTAAGGTATGTTCTTAAGCAAGGTTTCGCGTAGCAACAGCTCGATCAGGAGTAAAAGGCAGGCCGCGAGTGCGAATGGTGCGAATGCCTCAAAGCGTTTGGAATACTCCTTGACATTCATCTTCGTCTTCTCAAGCTTGTCAATCTGTTGATATACCTCACGGAGTTTATTATTGTTCGTGGCCCTATAAAACTCAGCGTTGGTGGAGGCAGCTATCGACGCCAGTGTCTTGCTGTCAATCTCAACAGGGATGTTGACGTATTCTATATGCCCTCCAACGGGATAAGGGTAACGAGCTGTACCATTAGTTCCGACACCAATGGTATAAATTCTTATACCAAAACTCTTTGCAATCTCAGCCGCTGTTAGCGGGGAAATATCCCCGGCATTGTTTGAACCATCGGTCAGCAAGATAATCACCTTGGATTTGGCCTTCGAATCCTTGAGTCTCGTCACGGCATTAGCCAGCCCCATGCCAATTGCTGTGCCGTCGTCCATCAGACCTCGCTGGACCATGTCGCAGCTAAGGCTCCCCATCATGTTAAGCAACACTGCGTGGTCTGTTGTCATGGGGCATTGTGTGAACGACTCACCGGCAAATATTGTAAGGCCTATATTGTCGTTGGGACGGCCTGAAATAAACTCCGAAGCCACCTTCTTTGCCGCTTCTATTCTATTGGGCTTCAAGTCTTCGGCGAGCATTGATGTGGATATGTCGACGCAGAGCATAATGTCGATCCCCTCGACAGTGCGGTCGCTCCATGAATTACTTGTTTGTGGGCGGCACAGAACGATGACAATCATCACGTAAGCCAGCACTCGTAGTAGGAAGGGAGCGTGAACAAGATATTGGCGGAAAGTCTTCGGAGCATCCTTGTATGCCAGGGTCGATGACATTTGCAGCGAAGGGGCATTGTCGCCGCTTTTGAGCAGATACCAAAGGATATATGGTATCAGCAGCGTAAGCAATAGAAGGTAATATGGATTTGCTAATTGCATATTGGGCATTTCAACAGTCAGTGTACTAAGTCAATTATGAAGTAGAGAGCAACCACTGCGAGGACAAAGGCCGCTACAGCACATACACCCATGATAATCTTCATGGTCAGTGATCGCGAACGGCTTTGCTTTACTTCCTCGGGAACAATGATTTCCTCCTCTGGGGCATTCGGGTCGATCTCGAGTTTCGTCTGGTTGATAAAATCTATTGCGCAGACGAGATTTGCATCGTTCTCGTTGATCATCGTGGAGTACTTTGCGAATTTTACGAGGTCAGCCGTCTCGAAGAGTGAGCGTAGCTCGCGCAAGCCTTCTTCGTCGCGCTCCTCCAGCAAGCGTTGGATTATCTCGTTCGAGGTCATCTCCATGGCGTTGAACCCATAACGCTCGTGGATATAGTTGCGGAGCGTATCTGTCAGTTCAGTGTAGTACTCCTTGCTATTCTCTTCGGTCCATTTGCGCTCGCTCTTAATGCGCTCTATTTCCTGCATGGCAACTTCGTGTGCGGGCATTTTGCGCTTACGACGTATGAATCGAATAAGCGGACGATTTTCACGCCAATGACCGTAGAGCCAGAGCAAGAGCAATGCCAACAATTGGTTGACGGCTATGAGCCAAATAACTGGCTTCCAGTCGTCCCACGAGAATGGGTTGCGTTGTATGTCTTTGTTGGGAAAGAACTGGTCAAGATGTAGCGTATCAACATCCATCGTCAATACTTTTAAAGCCAGGGGCTTAGATTGAATCCGTTCGCCGTCTACTTCAGCTTCAAAAGGTGGAATTAGGACGAATGCAGAGTCCCAGGCAGTGATGGCGTAGCGATCTACTATTTGCTTCCGCCTCCCTTCGTCGAGCTCAATAGTGTCTGACCCAAGTCGTTCCACGACTTCAACCACATCGGCGAGCATTAGCCCCGGTTGCAACTCTGGCATGCGAAGCTTCTGCTTGGCGTCGCACGTCAGGTCGAGCGTGAGCTCACGCTGCTCGCCAATAAGCATCAGCAACGTGTCGATGTGGGCATCGAAGATGACTTGTGCGCCGGCTGCCGAGGGCAGAATGGCTAATATAGTAAAGAATAGTTTCTTTAACATATTTTGTTGCTTAATCATCAGTGAATAACTTAAACTCTATTCGGTAACAATCCTCACAGCCAGGCGGCAGGAGAATGATAGAAATAGTCAAGACCGCTGTGCGAACAGGCTGCGAAGCGCAACGACATAGTCCTGGTCTGTCCTCACGCTTACGTGGTCGACGTTGCTTCTCGTGAAAGTGTCAGACAGAGCATTTTGGCTGTCGTGCCACCAGCGGGCATGTGCATTGCGCACTCGAGAGCTTGAGGAATCTATCCATTGCAGGTGTCCGGTCTCGGCATCGCGGACGCGGATGAGGCCTACGTTGGGCAACTCAGCAATACGGCGGTCGTAGACCTGAATGGCTACGACATCGTGTTTGCGGTTGGCTATCGTCAGCGCCTGTCGGAAATCTCCCTCGTCAATGAAATCGCTGAGCAAGAAGCAGGTGCAGCGTCGCTTTATAACCTGCGTGAGATATTCCACTGCCATCTTGATGTCGGTGCGTGAGCTTTCGGGCTTAAATTCAAGCAGTTCGCGAATGATGTAGAGAATGTGTTTGCGACCTTTCTTCGGAGGAATGAACTTCTCAATGCGGTCGGAGAAAAACACTACGCCTATCTTGTCGTTGTTCTGAATAGCACTGAAAGCGAGCGTGGCAGCAATCTCGGTCACCAGCTCTCGCTTGGTCTGAACGGCTGTGCCGAAATCGTGGCTTGCACTGACGTCGACCAAGAGCATCACCGTGAGTTCACGCTCTTCCTCAAACACCTTCACGTAGGGCTTATTGAAGCGGGCTGTGACGTTCCATTCAATGTCGCGAATGTCATCGCCATAGGTGTATTCACGCACTTCACTGAAAGCCATTCCGCGCCCCTTGAAGGCAGAATGGTACTCGCCGGCGAAGATATTGCTTGAAAGGCCTCGTGTCTTTATCTCAATCCTTCGGACTCTTTTTAAGATATCTGATGTTTCCACTGAATAATTCTAATGTATTATTTGGGGCCCTCTTTAGGGCTTCGCTCGAAACCCTTAAGGGTTCGGCGCATAACCCTTAAGGGTTTTGCCGATAACCCTTAAGGGTTTTGTGTAAAACCCTTGGGCCTTTTTTGCGTAGCGTTCGGGCAACTTCTGTTTAGGGCACTTCGACCTTATTGAGAATCTTCGACACGATCTCCTCGGCTGTGACATTGTTGGCCTCTGCTTCGTAGGTCAATCCGATGCGGTGGCGCATAACGTCGTGAGCTACGGCGCGCACATCTTCAGGAATTACGTAACCTCGGCGTTTGATGAAGGCATAAGCGCGGGAGGCCAGGGCCAGGTTAATGCTGGCTCGTGGTGAACCGCCGAACTCAATGTAGTCCTTGATATCCTTGAGGCCATACTTCTCGGGGTAGCGTGTTGCGAAGACGATATCTGCAATGTATTGTTCAATCTTCTCGTCAAGATAGACCTGACGCACCACTTTTCGGGCTTCGGCTATATCGCCTGTTGAGAGCACAGGCCGCACTGTCTGGCGCTCTCCGCCTATGTTCTGGCGTATGATTCGTTTCTCCTCTTCGAGCTTTGGATAGTCGATGACCACTTTTAGCATAAAACGGTCCACCTGAGCTTCGGGCAGAGGATAGGTTCCTTCTTGTTCGATTGGGTTCTGCGTTGCCAGGACGAGGAATGGCGAGGGCAGCTTGAAAGTCTGCTTGCCGATAGTCACCTCACGTTCCTGCATCGCCTCGAGTAGTGCACTCTGCACTTTTGCAGGAGCACGGTTAATCTCATCTGCTAACACGAAGTTGGCAAAGACCGGCCCTTGTTCCACAATGAACTTCTCGTCCTTCTGAGAGTAGATCATAGTGCCGGTGACGTCGGCCGGGAGAAGGTCGGGCGTAAATTGTATACGACTGAATTTAGCATCTATGAGCTGAGCCAGAGTCTTAATAGCGAGTGTCTTGGCCAGGCCGGGAACACCTTCGAGCAGGACGTGCCCGTCAGAAAGTAAACCAATTAGCAGCGACTCCACGAGATGCCGCTGACCAACGATAACCTGATCCATACCAGTAATCAGATTTGTCACGAAAGCACTCTGACGCTCGATGAGCTCGTTGAGTGCGCGAATGTCAATAGATTCTGCCATTGTTTATATTATGTTTTTAATTATTTCTTTCGTGTTAAAGCGATAATTACTTCTTCCTAAGTTCAGGAATCTGAAGTTCCTTGCCCAAAGGTACGATATCCGGATTCTCTATGCCGTTCATTGCACAGATGTATGGCACGAAATCAGTACTCTTGTAATATTTCAGTGAGATGTTGAGCAGTGTCTTTCCAGGAGACATTGTCTCTGAGCCTTTGACGCCAACAATCTCATATTCGCCGCCATCAAGCTGAGGATAATTGTTCACCTCTTCGGGCTTATCTTCATCCGTCTCAACCGTCGTCGCGCTTGCATCAGTTTGCTCGGCTGGGGCTTTTATTTCGCCGGAGGGCGCAATCATCTCTGGGGCTTCAGCCTTGGATGCCGGGCTGGGAGTTGGCAGCTCGAAGGGTCTGAAATAGTAGCAGACGGCATATCCGATGAACAGGCAGAGCAGAGCTGCTAAGATATTTTTTATTATAGTGCTCATTGTGTTGTTTGCTTTTGTTGGTTCAGTGCTGATTACCTCTTTTTTGGTCTCTTCCGAAGTCTCATTCTTGACGTCCGTTGAAGCCGTTGGCTTAGTAGCTTCTACAACCTCTTCTACCGCTGTCTGTACGGCATCCGTTTCAATATCAGCATCTGATTTGTTCGCAGAAGTCAGTCTGGTATGAAGCTCTGCAAGAGCGTCAGCTTTCGTGTCAGCTGTACTTTCAGCTCCTGCTTCCGGATTCGATTTGTCCGCAACTTCTGCATTCACCTCGGAGTCATCCCTTGTAGAGGGCTCAACAGTTGTAGCCTTAGATGTTTTTTCGTTCACATATTCTTTAGTATCAGGACTTTTTGGAATTGCCTTCTGAAGAGGCTCAGACTCCTCGCTCTCGCCTGTGTCCATTAGCTCAGTGGGCGTGTCATCATTGAGGACAACAGTCTCAAAGTCGGCAAACGGGCGGTTTATTGTGTCGCGCAAGGTGTTGTCTGGAGTGAAAGTCACTTTCGCGTGCGCCGAAAGCATGATACGTTCTCCTGTGTTTACATCGACGCTCTCACGCTCATCAACGTCAACAAGCTTAAACGTTCCCAACCCTTTAACCTTCACCAGCTTGTCACGCATCAGCGCATCCTTGATAGTATCAAAGAACCCCTTGACAAAGTGTTCGGCAAAGCTCACCGGAATAGTAGCACGGTGCGCTACACCGTCAGCCAATTCCCCAATGTAAATACGCTCCTTCATAGTGCGCCCCCTTTCTTGCCCTCGCTCTTCAGCGACGAGCTTGCCCTGAACGTCAGAGCCAGACGAGGCGGAACCAGCATACGCTGACCCGTACCAGGGTTCACCACGACCCGTTCCATTCGCTTCTTCACCTCGAAGGTTCCGAAGTTCTGTATTGTGACAACGTTCTCCTCTCCCAGCTGAGACGTCATCTCCCCTATCAGGTGCTGGATCAGCAGGCGAGTATCGCTCAGCGGAAGGCCCTCTCTGAGCGACAGTGCTGATAAGAAATCTTTGTTGTTCATATCTATCTAAAAACTTAAACTCTTAACCATTAATCACAAAAGCACCGATCCATAATCTCTAATCTTTCACCCTTCCATATAGGTCGAAGTATTCCGACGAGATTATTTCAACCTCATACGAACCTCCGATCATCTCATCCGGCGAGGCTGGCAACTCCTTGAGTGCCACCAACACCTCGTTGTCCACTTCAGGTGAGTCATATTCAGTTCGACCAATCAGATAGTCGCCATCAACCCGATCGAAGATCACCTTAAGAGTCTTACCTACGAGCTTTTCCTGTATCTCGCCAGCTATTCGTTGCTGCAGGCGCATCAAGCGTGACAGCCGCTCCTGCTTGACAGCCTCAGGGATTTCATCCTCAAAGGCTTCAGCGCTATGGGTGCCATCCTCTTCGCTATATGCGAAAGCACCCATGTGCTCGAAGCGAGCCCACCTGACGAACTCCAACAGTTCCGCAAAAGCCTCTTCTGTCTCGCCCGGGTGGCCAACCATCAGTGTCGTGCGGATACAGATACCTGGCACTTCACGTCGCAGACGCTCCACAAAAGCGTACGTTTCAGCCTTTGTAATCCTACGGCGCATAGCCGTCAGGACTGAGTCTGACACATGCTGTAGGGCTATGTCAAGATAGTTGCATACATTTTCGTGGCGGCGCATCACGTCGGCAAGCTCCCAAGGGAAATCCGTAGGATACGCATAGTGCAACCTGATCCATTCAACGCCCTCAATACCAGCCATTCGCTCAATGAGCTCAGGAAGAGCGCGGCGATGGTACAAGTCCAACCCGTAGTAAGTCAGTTCCTGAGCTATGATCTGGAATTCATGAACACCCTCATCGGCAAGTTCACGCACCTCGGCCAGAATGTCGTCTATCGGGCGGCTCACGTGGTGACCAGTAATCAGCGGAATGGCGCAGTAAGAGCAACGGCGGTTGCAACCCTCAGAAATCTTCACGTAAGCGTAGTGCCCGGGAGTAGTAAGCGTACGGCGTGGCGAGAGTGAGCTTTCCCATGCGTGACCTAAGTCGGTCACCAGATCCTTCCAGTCAAACTTGCCGTACCAGCCGTCGACCTCAGGCAACTCGCCCTTCAGCTCCTCAAGATACCGCTCCGACAGGCATCCCATGACATACAATCGTTTCAACTCCCCGTGGGCTTTTCGCTGACCCTGCTGCAAGATCATCTCAATACTCTCTTCCTTCGCATCCCCTATGAAGCCGCATGTGTTCACGACACATATTTCGCCATCAGGCTCCTCGGAATCATGAGTCACGTCGTAGCCAGCATGTCTCAGTTGAGCCATAAGCCGTTCAGAATCCACCAGATTCTTTGAACACCCCATCGTTATTATATCTACTCCCTTTCGACGCATCACTTTCTTTCAATTATCAACAATCAATCTTCAATTGTCATGGTTTAATCATCGAACAGAGAGTCAACAAAAGACCTCTTGTCGAACGGCTGTAAATCCTCGATACCCTCGCCCACCCCGATGTAACGGACAGGTATCTTAAACTGGTCACTGATGCCGATCACTACGCCACCCTTCGCCGTACCATCAAGCTTCGTGATAGCCAGCGACGTCACATCTGTGGCAGCCGTAAACTGTTTCGCCTGCTCAAAAGCATTCTGACCCGTAGATCCGTCCACCACAAGCATCACATCGTGCGGGGCCCCAGGCACCACCTTCTGCATCACCCTCCTAATCTTCGAGAGTTCATCCATCAGGCCTTTCTTCGTGTGAAGGCGACCAGCAGTATCAATCAACACCACGTCAATATCATTAGCCACTGCGCTTGACAACGTGTCGAAAGCCACTGATGCAGGGTCGCTGCCCATCTGTTGCTTCACAACAGGCACACCCACACGTTCGCCCCAAACAGCAATCTGTTCCACCGCTGCCGCACGGAACGTGTCAGCGGCACCCAGCATCACCGTCAGGCCTGCCTTCTTAAGCTGCCATGCAAGTTTGCCTATCGTCGTCGTCTTGCCAACACCGTTGACGCCAACGACCATGATAACGTAGGGATGCGCTCCCGCAGGTATCTCGAAGCCCTCCGAGTCATTCCCGCCCGTCTCCGTAAGCAAAGCAGCTATTTCATCACGCAGGATTCTCTTCAGCTCAGCTGTACTCACATATTTGTCGCGTGCCACCCGTCTCTCAATACGATTAATGATATTAAGAGTCGTTTCCACGCCAACGTCCGATGTCACCAGCACCTCCTCTAAGTCGTCGAGCACATCGTCATCAACAGTGCTCCGGCCAGCAACGGCACGCGTCAGCTTCCCGAAAAAACTCTCCTTCGTCTTCTCGAGTCCGCGGTCCAACTGTTCTCTGTCTTGTTCTTTATTTCGAGAGAAGAATTTAAATAGTCCCATATAAACATATTATTGTAAAAACGACTGCAAAGGTATTCAATTGTTCCATAAGGAACAAGCGATTAATCAAATAAAAAGCAAGAATTAAATATCTTTAGCAAACGCAGTTGGCGCAAAGAACTGATTTGACTGGTTGATGTGCAAAAAAATGCCAGTTTATTTTGTCGAAAGGAAATAAATACATACCTTTGCAGCCGCTTTTCGGGGTGTAGCGCAGTTGGTAGCGCTCCTGGGTTGGGACCAGGCGGTCGCCCGTTCGAGGCGGGTCGCCCCGACACTTTGCGTGTCTGGCAGACTTTTCTTGTGTTGTCCATAACAGATTAAGCTCAGCTTCAAGACGCTTATCAGTTTCCTGCCAGATACACTGGTGCCTGAAAAGTTGGTTCCGTAGCTCAGCTGGATAGAGCAACAGCCTTCTAAGCTGTGGGTCTTGGGTTCGAATCCCAACGGAATCACTTTGTACGTAAACTTCCAGGCGAAAACTATCAGTAGACTTCAAAAATCGAAATCGAGACAGAAGCGCACGCCGTGCTTCTTGACCCCCGGGTAATTTAGGTAGTTCAGGCGCCGTACATAATCTATCCTTATCACCTTGAATATATTATGTAGCCCCACGTTGAATTCCATGTAGGGCGAATTACTCATTTGGTGTACGATACTCACCCCGCCGCGCGACGGCATCTCGAACAGGACGTCAGAGCCTGCATTGCGCTGGGCAACTGGGTTGTTCCTCTCGCTCAGACTGCCATACAAAGCCTTAAATCCCACAATCTCACGGAGCTTAAGATGCTTCAGCAGAGGTATTCTGTTGAGCAGTTTCCCTGAAAGGTCCCACTCGGCCATGAAGGATGCATAGCGGTCATTCACGAACTCGAGGTTATTGATCATCGAGAACATGTCACGTGTGATGATGTAACTATTATTTGCTACGGGCATTATCAGGAGTGGGAACGGTACACGGTTCCACTGAACACCGCCGCGAAGACTCAGATCAATACGTCCGTATGAATTGAGCCAAACGCGCTCGTAGGCTGTGAGCTCAGTCAGATTATAGCGATATTCATTGTTGAGCACGCCTTTGAGTCCTACGGTGTGTGCGAGCGAAAAGACTGGATTGTTGTGGTTGACGACATGGCGCCGTTGTTTGGTGTTAATTATTTCCTCGCCTGGAGCCCAACGAAGAGAGGTGGTGATGTCGGTCATATCAAAGGCGAAGACATCCTCTCCGTTGAGGCGGCGGTAGAACAGGGAACCCAAAGGCTTCAGCTTTGACGACTTAAATTGAAGTCTGAAGTCAACGTGTGAATTTGTTTCGACTTCATAGCGCGCCGTCCACTGACGGTTGAGCATCAGGTGGTCAACCGTCTGAGTCTTGAACGACACCCAAACATTATCCTTGTCGCGTCCGTTCTGCCACATGAAATCCTGGGGCGAGAAGACATCTTGCTGAAACGAAGCCGTAAGCGAATGCCGCGGCCACTCATTTGCAGAATGGCTCTTACGAAGGAACGAGTATTCCATTTCGGCCATTCCATACCACGTCTTGCTCTGGAGACCGTAGGCTGCATAGCCCTTGGCAAATAGATGAGGACTTAGAGCCGCGGTGGTCTGCCCCCCAAGGCGCAGACGGTAGCCATCGATGAAGTTGTGGGAAACAGTGCTCATGAGCGGACCGATGTCGAAGCGGCTGCGCAAAGGATCGATGTTCGTTGGAATGAAATTCGTCACTATGCTCCGAGCCACAAACATAGGTGCGCTATGCAGCGACCGTGCTCTGAGGGCTGACGTCGTAGTTCCCAAACGCTGTTCAGCAGTAGAGAGACTGTCAGCTCGCCACAACTGCCAAAAGCCATCGTCGGTTTTCTCTGCAACCGCTTCTCGACGGATATCGCTGGGGAGAAAATATATGTCGGCGATTGAGTCGGTGCTGAAAGCACTATACTGAGTGGCTCGGTGGAGCATCGCCAGCCGTTGGCTCTTGACAATGCCGAGCTCTGCAAAGAGATCGTCCTTTGAAAGCACTCGCTGGCCGTTTGCGAGGTCCGTAAAGTGCTGCTCAATCACGAGGTTTGAAATGAAGTTAACACTCGAGCGTAGAGGTAGATGAAGCGTGCATTGCTGAACGCGGAAGGTGCTGTCGGCAAGAATATTCAGATAGCCCGAAAAACCGAAATCCTGGGGATTTTGAGGCACGAAATTAAGCCGGATCACTCGCTCACGATCAACCTCACAGGTGTCGAGAACGAAGAACTGGAAGAAAGAAATTGCGGCTCTTGACGAAAGGGGGCTCGTGAACTTCCGCTCAAAGAGGGTGATCACGTCATCATAAACGTTGACATCAGCGAATATACTCTTCAGCACTGTGTTTACCATCTCTCCCTCTACGAACATATCCATTACGCCCTCAGTGTGAGTACCAAGCACATAGTTGCGCTCGCGGCGGGGATTGCGGCTTTGCAGATGCTGGGTAGCAGTTTCGGTGTAGCCGAACGGGAGGATATACTTCCCAGTCTGTGGGCAGTACTCTATTTGCCTTTTAAGGAGTGGCCGCTGGAATAGCTTCAAGGAATCCCTCTCGCGCGTACTTATATTATTATACGCGTAAGTTAGACGCTGATACTTGTTGTAGCGTACGTAATCATTGTGCCCAAGGTCGTGGTCTGCTTTGGCAGCAATGACCTTGCGCATCAGTTCCACAGCCGGGTTGCCCTTCCGGCGATAACGAAGACGCTTGGGCTTGACGGTAACCTCGTTCAAGTCACGTTCCTTCATGTCATACACCCTCTGACTCCAGCATAGTTCAGCCAAAATCAGACAGAGAACCATTAAAATAAAACGTTTGATGCCCAATCCTCAAATTACTGTTCTCAATTCTCTGCTCCGCTTGCCTCTTCTATGAGAGTCTGCGAGTCAGAAGAATATTTATTATTCAAATTCAATCTTACAGACAGCTCCCACTCCTTAGAAAAAGAATGGGAGCTGAGGTGAATAAACTTATCAGCAAGCCTTGAAACTCATGTCGAGGCCCTTGACGCTGTGCGTCAGAGCTCCTACCGAGATGAAGTCTACACCACATTCAGCATAGTCGCGAAGGTTGTCAATTGTAATGCCACCGCTAGACTCCGTCTCGAAGCGGTGGTTGATCATTTCCACCGCCTTCTTCGTGTCAGCAGGGGTGAAGTTATCAAGCATAATCCTGTCGACGCCTCCAATCTTCAGAACTTCGTCAAGCTCTCTGAAATTCCTGACCTCAATCTCAATCTTCAAGTCCTTGCCTTTCTCTTTGAGATACTCATGGCAGCGAGTGATAGCATTTCTGATGCCGCCGGCAAAATCAACATGGTTATCCTTTAGCAGAATCATGTCGAAAAGGCCAATCCTATGGTTCACCCCTCCACCTATCTTTACAGCCTCCTTCTCAAGCATGCGCATTCCAGGTGTCGTCTTGCGAGTGTCAAGGACGCGCGTGTCTGTGCCCTCAAGGCGTTCAACGTAGCGGTGGGTCATAGTGGCAATGCCAGACATACGCTGCATAATATTCAGCATTAGGCGCTCCGTCTGTAGCAAACTCTGCACGCGACCCGTAACAATCATCGCAATGTCGCCGGGCCGTACGTGAGAGCCGTCACCCATGAGCACCTCCACCTGCATCTCTGAGTCGAAGCGCTTGAACACCTGTTTTGCAACTTCCACACCCGCAAGGATACCCTCTTCCTTTATCAAAAGCCTGCTCCTGCCCATTGCATCAGCAGGGATACAGCACAACGTCGTGTGGTCACCATCGCCGATATCCTCGGCAAAGGCCAAATCAATCAATCTTTCGTTTAATTCGTCTACTGTAAGCATAAATAAAAAATAAGTTATATTTAAATTCAACTTTATACTTCAAACAGCGGTTTCATGATGACCTATTTCCATATTCAACATCAATAACCTATCAAACATGCCCGCTTCTGCCCCCGAAGAGCAAAGCCCCTCACTCACATCTCATTCAAACCTCATTACTCGCGCCGGATGAATTCGAGAAACCAAAAACGTCGGAACAGTCAGCGTCAGCACAGAGATAAGAATCGAAGTCACCACCACTAATGCGATGAGAGGCCACGAGAAAGCAATAGGGACAGAGTCAATATAGTAAGTCGTCGCGTCCAAGCTTATCAACTTAAAATGATACTGGACAAAAGCCAAACCTAGGCCCAGGAATGAGCCCAAGGCCACACCTCGAACTACCAGTAGCAATGCAAAATGAAGGAATATACCGCGAAGCTGCCCGTCCGTGCTACCGACCGCCTTCATCACTGCAATGAAATTCGTCCGTTCCAATATGATAATAAGCAACCCTGACACCATCGTGAACAGACTCAGCACCAGCATCAGACCGAGGATGACATAAACGTTCGTATCAATCAAATCCAACCATGTGAACAGACCTGGGTACAAATCCCAGATTGCCACCGTCGAATACCCCACACCATAATCATCGTTTAAATGGTTCCAGCGGTCAGCCAGCGCCGAGGCTATAACCTCCGTATCCTCAAAATCATCCAGAAACACCTCAACCCCCGAGCATTGATCACTCTCCCATCCATTTAGACGCTGAGTTGTATACAAATCAGTGTACACCAGACGCTCGTCGAACTCCCTCAGGTGCGACTCATAAACCCCCACAACTGTAAATCGACGAGCCTTCACTCCTTCAGTAAAAAAATAAGCATACAGTCTCTCTCCAACACCCACCCTTAACTGGCTGCTCAAAGCCCTCGAAATCACAATCTCATTACTCCCACTATCATCCGAGAACCGAGGCAGGCGGCCACTTACTACACTCAAACTCAAAAACGTCGTGTCGAAAGACTCATCCATACCGCGAAGCACAACGCCCTTGAAAGAATCAGCAGTCTTCAGCATCCCGTTCTTCGTGCAAAAACGCTCAACGCGAGCCACACCATCCATCCCCAATATCTCCGTCAGCATAGCATCACTAAAAGAAACCGGCGAAGCCTCCGGACTTAACAAACTCTCATAGTTCACAATTTCAACGTTGCCGCCAAAGCCAACAACCTTACTGCGAATCTCACTCTTAAAGCCAAGCACTATACACACCGACAGAATCATCACCATTACACCAACAGCAACGCCACAAACAGCTATCCAAACAGCTGGGCGCGAAATACGCTTCCCCTCATTCCTGAGAGAAAACAATCGAGTTGCTATCAGCGATGATAATGACATTATTTTTTCCAAACTAAAAGAGTTAACAAACGCCCCCACACACATCCGCCTAATGACGCTACAGATACCTCACGCCTGAAGAACAGAACACCTTGACATTCCAACTATCCATGATCACTAAGAGCATTATACGCCTCCAGAGCCTTGCCAAGCACAACTAAAGCACGAGCCAAGTCCTCCTTCTTCAGAACGTATGCCAAGCGAACCTCGTCACGACCCAGACCAGAAGAAGTGTAGAAACCAGCAGCCGGGGCCATCATCACAGTCTCCCCCTCATACTCAAAATCACTCAGGCACCACGCACAAAACCTCTCAGCATCATCAACCGGCAAACGAGCAACCGTGTAAAACGCCCCCATCGGAATAGGACTGTACACACCCGGTATCCTGTTCAGACCGTCAATAAGACATTTCCTCCGCTCCACATACTCATCGTACACCTCACGAGCATACTCCTCACCCGCGTCCAAACTCGCCTCAGCTATAATCTGACCAATAAGCGGAGGCGAAAGCCGAGCCTGACAAAACTTCATCACAGCACGCCGAACATCAGCATTCTTCGTAATCAGACACCCTATGCGAATCCCACACTCAGAATAACGTTTCGACACCGAGTCTATCAGAACAACATTCTCCTCTATACCCTCTAAGTGGCAAGCCGAAATATAAGGCGAACCAGTATAAATAAACTCCCTGTAAACCTCGTCAGAGAACAAGTACAAATCATAACGCTTCACTAAGTCACGGATCTCGTTCATCTCCCTACGAGTGTACAAATAACCCGTCGGATTGTTCGGGTTGCAAATCAATATTGCACGAGTACGCTCATTTATCAACTCCTCAAACTTCTCAACCTTAGGCAGCGAAAAGCCCTCCTCTATCGTCGTCGTTACCGTGCGGATCACAGCACCAGCAGAAATAGCAAACGCCATATAATTAGCATAAGCAGGCTCTGGAACAATAATCTCATCACCAGGATTCAGGCACGAAAGAAAAGCAAACAACACAGCCTCCGAACCACCGCTCGTTACGATGATATCGTCTGCCGTAACGTTGATGTTATATCTCCCATAGTAGTCTACAAGTCTCTCGCGATAGCTCCTGTAACCTTGCGACGGAGAATACTCCAGAATCGTGCGGTCGATACTGTGAATGGCGTCCAAAGCAGCCTTCGGAGTAGGCAAATCCGGCTGGCCGATATTCAAGTGATACACTTTCACACCACGCTCCTTAGCAGCAGCAGCCAGTGGCGCCAATTTGCGTATCGGCGAGGCCGGCATCTCCAAACCTCTGATAGAAATTTTGGGCATATCTATTATAGATTCATTATTTTAAAAAACGCTGCAAATTTACGTTTTCCGCACGAAAATAGCAAAGAACGGGCTCAATAATCTTTCACAAACAACATATTTAATATATTTTTACCCACACTTTTTTGTTTTTCCATGAACTTAATTCTTTTTTGGGCACGGAGGCGCAGTTATTCTCTCGTGTAGGATTAGTCGAGAAGATATGGCATGTGAACGAGGAGCACTCACTTGCAGAACTCTTCCGATAACAAATGAAACTTTATGCATTTTAAGTAATTTTCACTATTCTTTTTTCAAAAACACTTGGCGAGTTCAAACTTTTTGGTTTATTTTGCGCTATGATTGTTTAATTATAAATCATTTACCAATGGAAGAAAGCAAGCTTTCAGGATTGAAACGTGAAGATTTTCAGTCTACTATCCAAGGAAAGCGGACCGACTTGTTCACGCTCGTAAACAAAAGTGGCAACGAAGTCTGCATCACTAATTACGGTGGCGCAATTGTCGCCATTATGGTTCCTGACCGCGACGGACGGATTGCTAATGTCATTCAAGGACACGACACAATCCAGGGCGTCGTCGAGAGTCCGGAACCATTTTTGTCTACACTCATTGGCCGCTATGGTAACCGCATCTGTAAAGGCCATTTCACGCTCGATGCCAAGAACTACAGCCTTGCTATTAACAATGGCCCCAATCACCTGCATGGAGGCCCAACGGGCTATCACGCTCGCGTGTGGGATTTTGAGCCGATAGACTCTCAGACCCTCAAGCTCCATTACTTCTCACCCGACGGCGAGGAAGGCTTCCCCGGCAACCTTGACATTAACGTCGTTTACCGTTGGACAAACGACAACGAATTAGTTATTGACTACGAGGCCACAACGGACAAGAAAACAATCATTAACCTCACCAGTCACGGCTTCTTCTCACTTGCTGGCATCGCCAACCCTACGCCAGACATCATGGACCTCCAGTGCCAGATTAATGCCGACTTCTTTATACCCATCGACGACACAAGCATCCCGACAGGTGAAGTGCGCTCAGTCAAGGGCACACCTTTTGACTTCACTACTATGCGCGCCGTGGGTGAACTTATTGATGCTGACGACGAGCAGATACGCAACGGCGCTGGCTACGACCACTGCTTTGTACTCAACAAGCACGAGGATGGCGAGCTATCCTTCGCAGCCAAAATCTTTGAGCCCAATAGTGGGCGTACGATGGAAGTTTACACCACAGAGCCAGGCGTACAGGTCTACACTGACAACTGGGCCACAGGCTACTCTGGCCAGCACGGAGCCACCTTCCCACGCCGCTCTGCCATCTGTTTCGAGGCGCAGCACTTCCCTGATACTCCCAACCGAGGCCACTTCCCCAGCGCTGTACTGCGTCCGGGGCAGAAGTACACGCAAACGACCATATATAAGTTCGGCGTCGAATAAAACAATTATCTGTTATCTATTAAACATTTAAAACATAACAATCAATTTAACTTATGAGTCAAGAAAAAAAACAATGGGGCGCAATCATTGTTATGATAGCCCTCTTTGCAATGATTGCTTTCGTGACGAACCTTTGTTCGCCAATGGGTGTCATCGTAAAGAACCAGTTCGGAACATCCAACTTCCTTGCCATGATTGGCAACTACGGCAACTTCATGGCTTATCTGGTGATGGGCTTCCCGGCAGGCATGATGATCCAAAAGTACGGCTAC
>JAFUFW010000069.1 GCA_017469685.1 Bacteroidaceae bacterium
AGGAGAGCTTCCTTCTGTAAACTCCATTGATTTTGAACTCTGGAGTGACGGCAGTGCGCAGGCTGGGGTTACCCAGTCGGATGTTCATCGGGTCGGTATCGTCGCGCAGGTCGATGCGCTGCTCCAAGTCGGGTAAGTTCGTCTGCACGCCTAAGGTCAAGCCAATCTGATGGCCGCCTTTGAGGTCGAGATAGGTCCAGTCGCCCATCTTTATGGCGAATGCCGTGCGGGCGAGGGTGGTGTCGATGCTGCCGCGCTGGTAGTGGAGGTTCTGCTGGTGCAGGGCGAGGTCACCGTCGAGGAGCGTCCAGAACTGGCCGTAGCTCTTCTTATCCCACTTATAACCGAGGTTGAGGTGCAGAAGGTGGCGGTTCTCGCGCAGATGGCTGTCGAAGCTGTTCAAACTGTCCATCACCTGTTGGTAGTCGGTCATGGAGGGAAGGAAAGCCCCCCGTGGCCCCCCGGTGGGGGGCGATTGAAGGCTGGCTGCCTGTTCATCCCCCGCCGGGGGATTATAGGGGGCCTCCAACAAATAGAGCGTGGAGCGGTGGTGGCTGTCCTGATGGCTGAACTCATAGCTGGTCCATAGCGCCCGCCACCCAGCGCCGAGCGGGATGTTGTAACCTATCATGGCGCTGGCGTTCCAGTCGCGGGAGGGGTGGTTGTCTGTGAAGTGGTGGAGGGAAAAAGACGCAGCGGGGGGAGAGTCCGGTATCTTAACGTCCTGCCAGTCGAAGAGGCGCTCTTTGCGCTGGCTGTAGCTGAAGTCGGCGCCGAGGCGCAGGTTCTCGTTGGAGTGCGGAATCTTGATGATGGCGCCGGTGCCGATGGCGCCTTGCAAGTCGTGACCGCTGCCCTGACCTTGGCGCAGGATGCGGTTGACCAGCGTGTCGCGCAGGTTGACGCGCGTGGAGGCGGGGCTGAAAAGGTCATCCAGCAACTGGCGGCTGACGCTGGCCACGGGCGCGCTGAAGGTGGCCGAGGTCAAGTCAGAAGTGTGGTCGAAGCGGTGGTATTTCAGGTTAGGATCGATGCTCCAGCGCACGTTCTTGTGGTTGCGGTTGAAGCTGTAGCCCGTGGAGAGGCGCAGATCCTCGCCCGTGCGGCTGCTGTAGCTGTGGTCGTAGGTGTCGCCCGTGGAGAGGAAGTTCTGGCGCACGGTGCGCGTCTGGCCCTCGGTGCGCTGGCGGTTCGCGGAGGCACCGCCATAGAATTCCCATCGCTTGCCACGGTCGCTGAGGTTGAAGTCGAGGTCGGCTCGCTCCGTGCGCCTGAGGTCGTTGGTCTTGCCCCGCTGCCAGCCGCCGTTCTCGCCCGGCTTGCTGTCGTCGTCGAGGTTGTTAGCGCCCGCAACGACGGCAAAGCGGGAGAAGTCGGAGTGGCGCATGGCGAAGAGGCGGGCAAGGTAGCGGTCGTCCGTGCCGCCGCCCGCCTCCACGTTCGCTACCCACCCCACCATGTACTCCTTCTTCAGCCGCACGTCGAGGACATGGTGCTGGGTGCGCTCGTCCTTGATGCCCAGCCACTCGTTCTCGGCCGTCTGCTTGTCATAGACGGCGATGTCCTTCACGGTGTAGGCGGGCAGGTTCTCCAGCATCAGCTTGCGGTCGTGGCGGAAGAACTCCTTGCCGTTGAGCAGCAGGTCATCCACGAATTTGCCGTTGTGGTAGATGCGGCCGTCGGACTTCAGCTCCACGCCCGGCAGCTGCGCGATGAGGGCGTCGAGCATGGAGCCTTCGGCGAGGACGAACGCGTCGGCATTGTAGATGATGGTGTCGCCCTTGAAGTAGAATTTTACGCGCGAGGCCGTGACGGTCAGTTCGCGCATCATGCCCGCTTCAGGCGCCAGGTAGAACGGCGGCAACTCGTGCTCGTGCTCGCGCCGGCCAATCTTGTCGAGGGTATATTCGACGTATGCCGTCCGATAGCCTTCGAGGCTGACGCGGAAGAGGTATTTGGCGGGGCTGGCGGGTACGTCGAACCAAAATTCGCTCGTCTCCCAAGAACCATATTCCGAGAACCACTTCTTTCGTGCCTCCTTCTGCCCGATGAGGGTGGTGTCCGTTTCCAGCAGCTCCACCGTGGCCCCGATGAGGTCCTTGTGGGCACGGATGTCCTGCACCCTGCCCTGCAACTTCAGCCGGCGCACCACCTTCTGCCGCTCGTGCTGCACGTAGATGTGCTGGCCATGAACCTTCACCCGCACGGGCAGCCCCTTGCACGCCCGCTTCACAGCCTCCACGGCGTCCAGACCCGTGACGTCCGCCCGCGTGGTCAGCTCCTCAAGACCGTCGGAAACGATGTCGATGGTGTAGGCGGACTGGGAGGATTCGATGGATTGGAGGAGGGTGAGGAGCGGAGTGGCGTCATGAGCAGACAAGGGACTCAACATCGCGCACATAAATAGAAAAAGGTATAGTATCCTTTTCATTGCGCGACCTCCTCTTCTACAGATTCAACAAAGATGGTGTCGCCCTGTAGGGTCAGGTGCAGGTAGTCGAACATATTCAGGTGCTTGATGAAGGCGGAGAGGGAGTCGACAGGATTCCAGGTGGTGATGAGCTTCATCGCCCGCGGCTCCTCGCTGCTGTAGCGCACGGCCTTGCCGTAGTGCCTGGCGACCACGGTGAGGATGCTGTCCAAGCGGACGTTGGAGAAGCGGACAGGAGCCCCCTCCCGTCCTCCCCCAATGGTGAGGGGAGTGGAAGTTACCTGTGCGGACTGCTTTTTCTCATCCTTGGGGAAAGTGAGGATGGGGACACCTATTGCCCACGCGAGACTGCCGAGGAAGGCGGCGACAAGGAAGATGGCGGCAATCTTTCTGTAAACAGGAACCTTTCTCGCCCTATGAGGGAGAGTGAGGGGAGCCTCAGCCCGAGCCGCATCCACAGCTCCCTGCGTCAAGGCTATCATCGTGTAGAGCCCGCGGCACTCCTCGTCGCTGAGGATGTCGAGCCACTGCTGCTCCGTGTATTGTTCCGGCTGCTCCATCATCTGCAGCAGGACGTCGGTCTTCTGTTCCTTCTTCATAACTCTTCATTATTAAGGTGTTGGCGTAATTGCTTCATGGCACGGCGCAGGTACTTATACACCGTGGTCTCGCTGGTGCCGAGCTCTGCGGCTACCTCTCGGAAGGTGCGCCCTTCCTCGAAATGCAGACGGATGACCTCGCGGCAGACGGGAGGCTCCAGCCCTTCGATGCCCCGTTGCAGCAGCCGGGCTTCCTCGCACAACCGCTCGGCAGACTTCCCATCCAGCTCCTGCTCCAAGAGATAACGGCGCTGGATGCGCTGCTGGATGGTGCGGTTGCGCATCACGTTCAGGCAACGGTTGCGCACGGCCGCAAGGAGATAGCCGATTCCCTCCTCACGTCCGCTCTCCGCCATCCGCGCAAACACCTCGCCCACCACATCCTTGCTCTCTGCCTCGTCGTGCAGCAGCGTCATGGCCAGGCGCAGCAGCTGCCAATAGTGCTCGCGGAACAGCCTTTCGAGTGTTTCTTTGTTTGTCATACACCTCTAATAACACATGAATCGCGATTTACTAAACCCTCGCGACTCAGAAAGTGAAGTCTTCCACGCAAAGTTTCTACTTGCCGATGCAAAAGTACGGAAAAAACCTGTCGCCCGCTCCCTTCAGTGACTCTTTTCCTTTTAATCAACAAAAAGGGACGTCAAACGCGCGTCTTCAAAGCATAAGGATGACTCGCTACTCTTTGGAGATTCAGAACAGGTAATTAAGGGTTATTGTTGTTCGGTGACCATTGAATGATTGTTCGATGGCCATCGAATGATTGTTCCAAGGTCATTGAATGATGATTTTAGTGATGCTGCATGACAGTAGCCTCAGCCTTCGGAATACAATTAGCCCCGCCGCATCGTCGCGACGCAGCGGGGCTTTTGTGCCTATAGGTCTTGCTTTTTACTAACTGTTTTTAACTGCTTTATTGAAATCAAGTAATCATTATCTTTTCTTTGGGCACGCGGTTGAAGTTGCAGGTCATGTGTAGCATGACGCAGCGGGGGAGGGGGCGTAGAAGGTTTCCCGGCGGCAAAGGTACTCCCTGATGACCGCTCCGCCAAGGATTCTTGTTTGCATTCGCTTCGCATCTGGCGTGCAAACAAGCAGCAAAGCATGTTAACCCTGCAAGACTGACTACTTGAACATACTTTGCTTGATGAGTTGCTGGATGTCAGTGGGCGTTTCCTCCAGCTTGCAGCGCTCCACGATGTACTTTACGAGGCGGTCGGGCAGCGCTTTCTTCTTCCAGATGTCTGTGCGGTTCGTCCAGCGCCCCTTGTAGGTGTCCTTGCTCAGAAAGACGACGGCGTTCTTGATGGCAGGCCTGCCCATTTCGGAGTACATGCCGTTTTTCAGGGAATAGGTGCCGTATTCATGGGGAAGCACTACACACTGCCCCTCCTTCGTCAAGACGATGGCAGCGCAGGCATACTCGCCGTTGGCACCGTAGTATTTGAACTGAATGCTGCCTGCTTTCTTGCCGCAGACGATTTTCTTCTCGCCATCCCATTGCATGGACTCCATCAGCCATGTGCCGACGATTTCCTTGTCTGCAATCTTTCCGCTTTGGGCGGATATGCCGGCGGCGCACGTCAGCGCCAGGGTAAGTGTAAAAAGGATCTTTTTCATAGGTTTGTTTTTTTGAGGTTGTTGGGTGGTTGGGGGGTGTTGTGTCGTTTTTCCGATACACCGTTATACCGTTATACCGATATTCCGGAATACCGGTATTTCGTTATTTCGTTCTTCCGTTCTTCCGTTCTTTCATCAGAGCGTCATGATGAAGTCATCCCATTCCTTTGCCCCGCCCTTACGGCCGAACACCTTCTTGAAGAGGCGGCTGCGGACGGTGCTTATGGTGCTCATGTCGCGGCTGAGCACTGCGGCGATGTCCTTGGGCGGGATGCGCAGCTTGATGAGCTGGCACACCTGCAGCTCCAGCTCGGACATGGGATAGAGGCCGCGCAGCTGGCTGGTGAATCCGGGGTAGAGCACCTTCAGCTGTTGCTCCACGTCGGCCTGCTCCTCTTCCTTCATCCGCTGCCCCGAGGCCATGCGACGTTGCAAGGCGGCATATTCGTCAGAGGCGAAGTAGGCGTTCTCCTCTGTCTCCACGGCCTGTCGCACCGCCGCTGGGCGGTGCTCCTGCACTTCCTGTATCTGCTGGAGCTGGAGCTGCAGGCGCTGCCGTGCCCTTCGGCTTGTGAGAATCAGGTGCGCCATGAAGAGCACCACGAGGAGAATGAAGCCCGAAAAGTAGGCATAGCGCTGCAGGCTACGTTCCTGCTGCCGCTCCTTGACCGAGAGCACATAGCGGTTCCTATCGGCGTCTGTGCCTGCGTCCAGCTCGCGAGCCGTAATGTCGCGCAGTTCCTCGCCCCATTCTTGGTAGAGGCTGTCGGCTCGTTCGTAGATATACTGCACGCCACATCGCTGAATGGTGATCGTAGAGTCAATCTGCAAAGGGTGTGGGTCGCCCCCTTCTAAATAGTATATTTGTCCGCCGCCATGGTCGATGAAGGTGATGCTGACTTTTCCCGTCGGCATGACAACCAAGCCCGAAGGCGTCGTCGTGAGGCGGTACTCGTAGAGCACGCTGTCGCCCTCGTAGATTGAGCAGAACGTACCGTTACCTTCCGTGGAGAAGTCGACGCCGTCGCCCATGGGATACTCCGCCCGCCGCAGCAGCCACGCGCCTTGCAAGCGAAGGGCTTCATCGTCGTTAGTAGTCTCCTGGCAAGTCACTAATGACAGGCATAGTGCTAATAAGATAGAAATCCTTTTCATCGTTCTTTCTTTTTCATGTGCAAAGATAATCCTTTCTGACTTTTCAGCCTCGAAAAACTACTTTGCATTTTGTTTGCATCCCTTTGAAATAACAGACATTAAATGTTATTAGGCATAATAAACCTCGTGTATGTCCTGCCGGGCACAGCCACGAGTGGGATGAAGATGAGGCCTGCAAGCGAGCCACACTCTGCATGAGAGCTCTGCATTGTGAACTGCTGAATAATGGAGTCTTGAGTTGCGGGACCGATATGTGCGGCCAAAACGTCTGTTTTTCTGCCTTTTTGACCACTTCAGCGTCGCTTGCATGGCTTTTGCGGCATCAAAGATGAACCCTTAGCTCTTAGATTCCTAAACAATAAGCTTTTAAACTCTTAAACTAAAGCAGATATGACACTCGAGAAATTTACCATCAAGGCGCAGGAGGCCATACAGGAGGCCGTGCGCCAGGCCGGGGCCCGCCGCCAGCAGGCCATCGAGCCCGAGCACCTGCTCGCCGCCATCATGAAGACGGGGCAGCAGGTCGCTCAGTTCCTGCTGCGTAAGCTGTCGGTCAACGAACAGGCGGTCAGCCAGGCTCTCGAAGCTCAGTTGCAGAGCCTGCCGCGCGTAGAGGGCGGCGAACCATACCTTGCGCGTGAGACAAACAATATCCTCACCCGTGCCGAAGAACTCGCCTCAGAGCAAGGCGATGAGTTCGTCACCATAGAACTAATGCTCCTCGCCATAGTTGGCAGCAACAGCACTGCTGCTAAAATCCTCAAGGACGCTGGCGTGACGGAAAAAGAACTTACCGCCGCCATACGCGAACTGCGCGGCGGGCAGCAGGTGAAGTCGCAGTCGAGCGAGGACACCTACCAGAGCCTCTCGAAGTACGCGCGTAATCTTATAGAGGAAGCGCGCGCGGGACGTCTCGACCCAGTCATCGGGCGTGACGACGAGATACGCCGAGTGCTGCAGATCCTCAGTCGCCGCACAAAGAACAACCCCATCCTCATCGGCGAACCGGGTACGGGTAAGACAGCCATCGTTGAGGGCCTCGCCCACCGTATCCTGCGCGGCGATGTGCCCGAGAACCTGCGCGAGAAACAGCTCTTCTCGCTCGACATGGGCGCCCTCATCGCCGGCGCCAAGTACAAGGGCGAGTTTGAGGAACGGCTGAAAAGCGTCATCAACGAAGTAGTCAAAGCCGAGGGTCGCATCATCCTTTTCATTGATGAGATCCACACCCTCGTAGGCGCCGGCAAGAGCGAAGGCGCTATGGATGCCGCCAACATTCTGAAGCCCGCCCTGGCCCGCGGCGAACTGCGTGCCATCGGAGCTACGACGCTCGACGAGTACCAGAAGTACTTCGAGAAAGACAAGGCTCTCGAGCGCCGCTTCCAAAGCGTAATGGTCGACGAGCCGGGGACGGTCGAGAGCATCAGCATCCTTCGCGGGCTGAAAGAACGCTATGAGAACCACCACCGCGTGCGCATTCAGGACGATGCCATCATAGCTGCCGTGGAGCTCTCGCACCGCTACATCACCGACCGCTTTCTTCCAGACAAGGCCATCGACCTGATGGACGAGGCTGCCGCAAAGCTGCGGATGGAGCGCGACAGCGTACCGGAGGAACTGGATGAGAAATCCCGCCATCTCAAGCAGCTTGAAATCGAACGCGAAGCCATCAAGCGCGAGGGTGATAGCGCGAAACTGGATAAGCTGAATAAAGAAATAAGTGAGTTGCAGGAGGAGGTAAATGCCTATAAGGCAAAGTGGGAGGGTGAGAAGGCCCTTCTCTCCAAGATCCAAGCCAATAAGCAGCAGATGGAGCAGCTGAAGTTCGAGGCTGACCGCGCCGAACGCGAAGGCGACTTCGCACGTGTGGCTGAGATTCGCTACGGCCGTTTGCAAGCTCTCGAAGCCGAAATCCAGAAAGTTCAGCAGCAGCTGCGCTCTGCTCAGGGCACAGAGGCTATGGTCAAGGAGGAAGTGACTGCCGATGACATTGCCGAAGTGGTCAGCAGGTGGACTGGCATACCCGTGACGAAGATGCTGCAGAGCGAGCGCGAGAAGCTGCTGCACCTCGAGGAGGAACTGCATAAGCGTGTCATCGGGCAGGACGAAGCCATCCGCGCCGTGGCTGACGCCGTGCGCCGCAGCCGTGCCGGCTTGCAGGATCCCAAACGGCCTATCGGCTCATTCATCTTCCTCGGCACTACGGGCGTCGGGAAGACGGAGCTGGCCAAAGCCCTCGCCGAGTTCCTCTTCGATGACGAGAGCATGATGACGCGTATCGATATGAGCGAGTATCAGGAGTAGCACACCGTAAGCCGGCTCATCGGAGCGCCTCCGGGTTTTTTCGGATATGAGGAGGGCGGACAGCTCACTGAGGCCGTGCGCCGCAAGCCCTACAGCGTCGTCCTCTTCGATGAGATTGAGAAGGCTCACCCCGATGTGTTCAACACGTTGTTGCAGGTTCTCGACGACGGTCGCCTCACGGACAACAAAGGCCGCACCGTCAACTTCAAGAACACCATCATCATCCTCACCAGCAATCTCGGCAGCGAGTACATCCGCGAGCAGTTTGCTAAGCTCGATTCGCCCGCTAACGGCACTACTGCAACAGGCGCAGTGCCCAGAGGTTTGACTGCCGGGGAATCCCTTCCCGCCAAGCAGCGTGAGGCCGTCATCGAGGAAACGAAACGCACCGTCCTCGACCTGCTCAAGCGCACTATACGCCCAGAGTTCCTGAACCGTATCGACGAGACCATCATGTTCGAGCCGCTGACAGAGGCCGAGATCCGCGAGGTCGTGAGGTTGCAAGTATCTGCAGTGCAGAAGATGCTTGAAGGTAACGGCATACGCCTCTCGCTCACCGACGCCGCCATTGATTTGCTGACACGCGAGGGATATGACCCAGAGTTCGGCGCGCGCCCGGTAAAGCGTGCAATCCAGCGCCTGCTGCTCAACGATCTTTCCAAGGCAATCCTTGCAGGCTCAGTCAGTAGCGACCACGATATCCGAGTCGATGCCGACGGCGACCACCTCTGTTTTGCGTGAGAGAGAACCATAAATAATTAATGATTAAGGAGTCCGTAACCGGGCTCCTTATTTTTTTTCTTAAAAATAATAGCTTGGTCTCAAGATTTATGATTACCTTTGCAGACAAATATGAAGTGAAAGGGCGAAAATGCTACGCGACGCACTCATCGGACAAGATGCTACATGGCAGCGACTGCTGGCCGACCTTAGAGCCGACCGCGTTCCGCATGCACTGATGTTGTGTGGCCCTGCCGGCTCGGGCAAGATGGCCCTGGCGCTGGCCTTTGCCGAGGCGCTGTTATGCCAGCATCCGCACTCAGACGGCAGCGCATGCGGCGAATGTACGTCGTGCCGCATGGCAGCCAAACTCGAACACCCGGACCTGCATTTCACCTTCCCCTTCGTGAAAGGGCAGCGGATAAAGAATGCCGAGGACGCCATCTCAGACCACTACATCAAGGAATGGCGCACCCGCGTGCTCGCGAACCCATACTTCGACCTCAGCGACTGGCTCGAGGATATCGATGCAGGCAATAGCCAAGCCACATACTACGTGGCTGAAGCCGACAACATACAGCGCAAGCTGGTGCTCAAGAGCAGTCAGGGAGGCCGCAAAGTGATGATTGTCTGGTTGCCAGAGAAGATGAACCAGGAGACGGCCAACAAACTGCTGAAGCTCTTCGAGGAGCCTCCCGCTGATACCCATTTCCTCATGGTGGCCGAAGAACCAGAACAGGTGCTCGGCACCATATTGAGCCGTACACAGCGCCTGCTGGTGCCGCCGCTCTCGCGCGACGAGCGAGCGCGGGCTCTGCCACCGAAGGACGAGAGCCTGATGCTCGACCTCTTCATCATGCTCATGCGCCTGTCCTACCAGCGCAAAGTCCGTGACCTGCGCGAATGGGCCGACCAGCTCGCTGGCATGGGGCGCGAAGTGCAGAAGGGCTTCCTGCAGTTCTGTCAGCGTCAGGTGCGCGAGAACTTCGTCTACAATTTCCGCCTGCCCGAACTCAACGACCAAAGTTCTGACGAGGAGGCATTCAGCCGCAACTTCGCACGCTTCATCAATGAGCGCAACGTAATCCCTGTAACCGACGAGCTCGCTAAGGCCGAAACCGACATAGCACAAAATGTCAACGCACGTATGGTGTTTTTCGACTTGGCTCTGAAGATGATTGTGCTGCTGATACAGTAGCACCCTCACTCCCCCAGCCCTCGTGGGGGAGAGGAGAAAACAAGCAAGAAAGAGAATCTCGTTTATCACCTCAATATACCACTCAAACAGGCTTATTAAGATTCATGGAAGAGAATACAACCACTCAAATACATTCCACTCTCACCCTTGATGGGGGGCGGGGAGGACGTCTCCCTGTCTTCACCGACCGCGGCCTCTCGCGCCTTGGTTGCCCGAAGCAGAGCTGTCAGCTCAACGTCTACGACTATCTGGCCGACATTCCCGGCAACGCTGATGCTACCGACCTCGTGGAAGTGCAGTTCAAGAACACCCGCAAGGGATTCTATCACAACGCTAACCACCTGCCGCTCGAGAAAGGCGACATAGTAGCAGTAGAGGCTTCGCCCGGGCATGACATAGGAACCGTCACGCTCACAGGTAAGCTCGTGCTGCTGCAGATGAAACGTACCCCCCCTAAGAGCATGGACGACATAAAGAACATCTACCGCAAAGCGCGCCCGGTAGATATGGAAAAATACAACGAAGCCAAGGCTCTCGAGCACGACACGATGATACGCTCACGCCAGATTGCCAAGGACCTCGGTCTCGAGATGAAGATTGGCGACGTAGAGTATCAGGGCGACGGCAACAAAGCTATCTTCTACTACATTGCCGACGGGCGAGTTGACTTCCGCCAACTGATCAAGGTGCTGGCCGACGTCTTCCACGTGCGCATTGAGATGAAGCAGATAGGAGCGCGACAGGAGGCTGGAAGAATCGGAGGCTTCGGGCCATGCGGCCGCGAACTGTGCTGCACCACGTGGATGAAGAATTTTGTCAGCGTCAGCACTGCCGCCGCACGCTTCCAGGATCTCAGCCTTAACCCGCAGAAACTGGCCGGACAGTGTGCAAAACTGAAATGCTGTATGAACTACGAGGCCGACCAGTACGTTGAGGCTTCGCGCCGCCTGCCATCGCGCGAGGTGCAGCTCGAGACACTTGACAGCACCTACTATTTCTTCAAGGCCGACATCCTTTCTAACATGATTACTTACTCCACAGATCGTCGTGTGGCAGCCAATCTGGTCACCATCCCTGCCGCACGTGCGTTGGAGGTTATTGCCATGAACAAAGCTGGCCAAAAGCCAGACGCACTCAGCCTCGAAGCCCGCAAGGAGGAGCACAAGCCTATAGATCTCGCCACTCAGGACGACCTCACCCGCTTCGACTCGGCACGTCGCAAGAAGAAAAAGAGAAAGCAGAAGAGCCAGACACCCAATTAACATTAAACGATAACATCAGGCTGCGGCTGCGGCCGTAGATGTGAAAGCTTCCTCGCGTATGCGCACGTGCGTACATTATTTTATTATATTCATCGTTCTGGCAGTGCTGACATTCGGCGCTTGCGACCACCGCAAAGCCTTGCCTGCCATGACGTATTACGCATTTCAGCCAGTAGATGCGCATAGGTGGAGTTGCACAGACACGCTCCGCTTCACCCCCGACACAGCCACGTTGGCCTCGGACTGCGACCTAAGGCTGAGCCTCCGCTTGAGCCAGCAGTTTGCTTATCGCGATCTTTGGCTCGTGTGCGAGCAGCGCTCCGACAGCCTCTTGCGCCCCCATCGCGACACCCTGCATTTCATCCTTGCCGATGCCCGCGGGCGCTGGCAGACAACAGGCGTCGTGCTCCACGAAGCCGAGCAGCGTGTGCGCTCCGTCCGACTTGATAATGACGCCCATCCCGAATTTCTTGTCTACCACATCATGCGCGAACAAGAGATTCAGGGAATCTACGACATCGGCCTACGCCTTGACCCTTTAAAGTAATTTCAGAAAGTTAAAGGGCTCATTCAGGCATATCATTTTTTATGTGAGAAAATAACAATACATTCAATATTGCAGGGTCACTTCTTCTTTCTTCTCCACATAATATATAGAAGGAAATAAATAATAGTTATTAATTCTATGTCAGACCCGCTCTTCGACTTCATTGTATTCGACACCATGTTTAGTGACGACAGTTCCGCTGGCAGCTATAGAGGTGGCTCAGGTGGCGACAATAATGGCTGTTTTATAGCTGTAGTTGTCGTCTTGATTATTGCTTTAATATATTGGCTCTTCGGAGATTGACTGCCGGGTAGTTCTTAGATCTGTTTATCAGGTTCAGTGCATCATAAAAGGGGTAGCCGCGAACGGCTACCCCTTTTATGATGTCTTAATATATTCCCAGCTTATTTCCATTCAGGCACCTTCGTGCCGAGAGGATAGACGGCGACCATGTTTATGCGGAAGCAGGCGGCACTGTAAGCAGGTATAACGCCATTGGCATTCTCGCCGTAGAAGAGGTTGGCAGGGATATAGACGAGCCAGTCGTCGCCTTCAACCATGTGCTGCAGAGCGGTCGCAAAGCCCGCCGTGAACGACGAGACGCATGCTTTCTGCGGAGCTGCCGTTGTAGGGTCGAAGCCTTGGTAGTAGGTCTGAGTGAAGACTGTGGTGAGGGGCGCACCTGTGGCATCCTGTGTAGGCATTAACGTCCCGCGGAAGTTGATGCGTACGGTGTCGGTGTAGGCTGGGCTGATGGTGCCAGTTCCTCTGTTGAGGATGTGGACGTAGATGCTGTCGGAGCGCAAGCCACTCTCGTAGTCGGGGCTCTTTAAGGCCGACTTAAAGCACAGCCAATCGCTGTCGCTGCGGCGTACGGAGTCAGCGATCTGATTAAACCAGGCTTCATTGCGGGAGCGCCAGTCATGGTATGGGTCGTAGTCGGCTGTGTCGTCGCTGCAAGAGACGAGAAATAAAGTGAAGAGTGAAAAGTGAAAAGTGAAAAATAAGAGAAACTTTCCCGATCTGTATAGCATGCTATGCCACCTATTGTAAATTAGCGTATTCATCTTCTTAAAACCCTTTAAAGGTAAAATATATTTTTCACTTTTCGTTTTTCACTTTTCACTCTTATAGCAGTTTCTTCAGCAGGCTGGTGATGCTGACCTTGTCCTCGATGATGGTGCGGAGGTCTGCGATTGGCACGCGGCGCTGCTCCATCGTGACGCGGTCGCGCAGGGTGACGCAGTGGTCCTCGAGCGTATCGTGGTCGATGGTGACGCAGTAGGGGCAGCCGATGGCATCCATGCGGCGGTAGCGCTTGCCGATGGTGTCCTTCTCGTCGTACTTGCAGTTGAAGTGGAATCTCAGGTCGTTGACGATCTGCTGTGCCACCTCGGGCAGGCCATCCTTCTTCACCAGCGGCAGCACGGCCAGCTTCACGGGAGCCAGGGCTGCGGGCAGGCGCAGGACCACGCGCGTCTCGCCGTTCTCGAGCTGCTCCTCGCAATAGCTGTGGCACATGACGCTGAGGAACATACGGTCTACGCCAATGGACGTCTCAATGACGAACGGCGTGTAGCTCTCGTTGGTCTCCGGGTCGAAGTACTCGATCTTCTTGCCGCTGTACTTGGCGTGCTGGCTGAGGTCGAAGTTTGTGCGTGAGTGAATACCCTCCACTTCCTTGAAGCCGAAGGGCATGTGGAATTCAATGTCGGTGGCGGCATTGGCGTAGTGGGCCAGTTTGTCGTGGTCGTGGAAGCGGTAGTTCTCAGCGCCGAAGCCCAGAGCCTGGTGCCAGGCCATGCGTGTCTGCTTCCACTTGGCGAACCAGTCGAGCTCGGTGCCGGGCTTGACGAAGAACTGCATCTCCATCTGCTCGAACTCGCGCATACGGAAGATGAACTGACGAGCCACAATCTCGTTGCGGAAAGCCTTACCGATCTGTGCGATACCGAAGGGCAGCTTCATGCGGCCCGTCTTCTGGACGTTGAGGTAGTTGACGAAGATACCCTGTGCAGTCTCGGGGCGCAGGTAGATGGTTGAGGTGCCTTCGGCTGTGCTGCCGACCTCGGTCTTGAACATGAGGTTGAACTGGCGTACATCCGTCCAGTTGCGTGTGCCGCTGATGGGGCAAACGATTTCCTCGTCGATGATAATCAGCTTGAGCTCGTCGAGGTCGTTGGCGTTCATGGCCTTCTGGAAGCGCTCGTGCAGGGCATCGCGCTTGGCTGTCAGCTCCAGTACGCGCCCGTTTGTGCTCACGAACTGCTGCTCATCAAAGGCATCTCCAAAGCGTTTGCGTGCCTTGGCCACTTCCTTCTGGATCTTTTCGTCGTACTTGGCCATCTGGTCCTCGATGAGCACGTCGGCACGGTAGCGCTTCTTAGAGTCGCGGTTGTCGATAAGGGGGTCGTTGAAGGCGTCCACGTGTCCGCTGGCTTTCCACGTCGTGGGGTGCATGAATATGGCGGCGTCGATGCCGACGATGTTCTGATGCAGGAGTACCATCGACTGCCACCAGTACTGCTTGATGTTGTTTTTCAGCTCCACGCCGTTCTGTCCGTAGTCATAGACGGCGCCGAGGCCATCGTAGATATCACTTGAGGGGAATACGAAACCATACTCCTTGCAATGCGAAACAATCTTCTTGAAAACGTCTTCTTGTTGTGCCATGCCTTTATCACGGCCTTCGGCCGTATTATTGTTTAGGGTTTAATGTTTAAAGAAATCGGTTGCAAAGTTAAACCATTTATTTGAGAAAACGTCGTAAAAAGTGAAACTTTTAATAAAGGTTGAGATTTCTTGGGTTAAATCACTAAAATTAGGTAGCAAAAAAGCAAAAAAACATTTTTTTTCTTGCGCGAATCATCAGAAGTGAGTATCTTCGCGCCGTCAAAAGAGATATGTTCTGCCCGAGGGTGTGTTCATTCACTTTGACCTCTGACATTGAACTTTGAATATTAACCATTAAAACATCACAAGACTATGGCTTACGTAATTGGTGAAGACTGCGTTGCATGCGGCACTTGCATCGACGAATGTCCCGTTGGAGCAATCTCCGAGGGTGATATCTATAGCATCAACCCTGATGAGTGCACTGAGTGTGGCACTTGCGCTGACGCTTGCCCCTCTGGCGCTATCAGCCTGCCCTAAACACGTTGGAACATTGAAACGATGAAGCGTTGAAATGTTTACAGGTTAACGCAAACTACAAAAAAACCGCTGCGAGCAATTTGCTTAGCAGCGGTTTTTTTTGTCAACGTTCGTAAAAACCGTTAATCTGTTAACTCGTTGATTCGTTAACTTGTAAGTTTGTTAACTTGTTAACCTGTTAATGTGTCCTTACGCTTGAGGGGCGGGGCGTTTTTCAGCGATGCGAGCCTTCTTACCCGTGAGGCCACGGAGATAGTAGAGCTTAGCACGACGCACCTGACCAACCTTGTTGACAGTGATGCTGTCAATGTTAGGGCTGGCGATGGGGAAGATACGCTCCACTCCCACGGTGCCGCTCATCTTGCGGACGGTGAACCGCTTCTGGTCCTGATGTCCGCTAATCTTGATTACTACGCCGCGGTATAGCTGGATGCGCTCCTTGTTACCCTCGACAATTTTGTAAGCTACGGTCACGGTGTCACCTGCCTTGAACTTGGGGTAGGTCTTGCCTGTAGCAAATGCTTCTTCAGCAATTTTGATTAAATCAGCCATTGTTGTGTAATGGGTTAAATTGTTGTTGTCGGTCGAGCATGGGCATAACAGGGAACTCTGCATCCTGACAGCGACCCATGCCGAAAGCGGGCGCAAAGGTACGACAATTAATTTAAAGTGAAAAGAGAATAGCTGAAAAAATGCATCTTGCCGCGCATTTTTTCCCTTTCAGTCTTCGCGGTAAGCGCCCGGTGTCATCCCCTATTGGATAATCGCCCTTTTCCTGATTACCGTGTGCCTGCTGCTCTCGTGGGCCGTCTATGGAATCACATGCCAAGGGCCGCTCCTGCTCGTCTACCTGCTGGCGATGCTGCTTGCGCTCTTCTTCAGCAGCTTAGGCCTCATAATCTCCAACTACAGCGACACGCTCCAGCAGGCCATCTTCGTCATGTGGTTCTTCGTCGTCTGCCTTATGCTGCTCAGCGGCCTGTTCACCCCGACGCGCTCCATGCCCTCGTGGGCTTACGCCACCACCTACGTCAACCCGATGCACTATTTCATTGACGCCATCCGTACGGTCTTCGTCCGCGGCGGCACGTTCCAGAGCATAGCCCACCAGGTGTTTGCCCTGGCAGGCATTTCGGCGGTGATGGCCGTATGGGCTGTGCAGAGCTATAGGAAGAACAGATGAGGGTATATTTTTTTTATGGCTTTTCGTTTTCTCTTTCAAATCTAATCCATATCTTTGCAAGTGCAATACTAAAAAAGATCAGAAACATGAGACACTACAGAGTCATTTGCTCTCTGCTGGCCCTGGGGCTGAGCCTTTGTGCCGCCGCGGCCAGGACAGTTCTGGCGAAAGAGATTAAGAAAACTGTCGGAGAACAGACGGTGAGCATTAAGTTCTACAACGACAACATCGTCCGCGTGACGAAATTCCTCGGCACTAAGCAGCCCGAGAAGAAGAGCTACTCCGTTATCATGCAGCCGGAGGCTACGGGCAAGAACGCCCTGCAGGTGAACGTCGACGACAATGGCGCCGTCAGTTTCATCTCGCCCAGCGGGGCATTGCTCCTGCGCGAGGGCAGCCCGGCCTCATTCAGCCGCCGCCCGGCTGGCGTAGACGCCGGCAAGTATGAGGTCAGCCAGACTTTCCTGTTCGAGAAAGATGAGGCTATCTTCGGCTTCGGACAGATTGCCGACGAGCAGATGAACAAGCGCGGAAAGAGCATAAAGTTCTGGAACACCAACACCTACACGCCGATTCCTTACTTCGCAAGCGAGCGGGGCTACGGCCTCTTCTGGGACAACCCGGGCCGCTCCTTTTTCGACGATACGCCCGAGCATGCCATCTTCCGCAGTGAAGTGGCTTTGATGGTTGACTACTATTTCATGTATGCCGACGGCTCGCAGGACGGCCTTGTCGACTGCATACGCCAGCTCACGGGGCAGGCAACGATGTTCCCGCTGTGGACTATGGGCCACTGGCAGTGCCGCGAGCGCTATAAGACGAGCGACGAATTGGCTGAGGTTCTCGACAAGTACCGTGAGCTCAATATCCCGCTCGACGCCATCGTGCAGGACTGGCAGTACTGGGGCTGCGACTCCAACTGGAATGCCATGGACTTCATGAACCCATACTATATTAATAAGGTTGGCGACGAGCGATGGGCTAAGTTCCTGCCCGACGATCTGAAACCCTTGGCCGAAGAATACAAAGCCAAAGGCATACAGCCGCGACTGAAAAGCCCCAAGGAGATGATTGACTACGTGCATGAGAACGATGCCCACATCATGATCTCCATCTGGGCCAACTTCGGACCTTGGACTAAACCGTTCCGCGAGCTGCAGAATATCGGAGCCCTGATGCCCTTCGACACATGGCCGCGCAATCACGGCGTGATGCCTTATGACGCTTTCAATCCCATGGCGCGCGATATCTACTGGAAATATCTCTCGAACCTCTATGAGATGGGCTTTGACGCATGGTGGACAGATTCCACCGAGCCCGACCATTTCGAACGTGAGGGCGACGATGAGTACGTCACTCACGACGGTTCATGGCGCTCTGTAAAGAACGCCTTCCCCATAGTAACCAACCGCGGTATCTACGAACATCAGCGCGCTGCCGAGGACAAGAAGATTAAGAAGAACAAACACAACAAAGGCAAGCGATCCGTGCAGATGACGCGAAGCGGGGCCTTTGGCCTGCAGCACTACGGAACATTCTCGTGGAGCGGCGATATCCAGGCTTCGTGGCAGTCGCTAAAGAGCCAGGTGCCTGCCGGCCTGAGCTACTCGCTATGCGGCATCCCATTCTGGAATACCGACATCGGAGGCTTCTTCTACTGGGACTATTGGAACGACCCGAAGAACCCGGCCCTGCAGGAGCTGCACACACGCTGGATGCAGTGGGGCACCTTCATGCCGCTAATGCGCAACCACGGCTCATCGCCCATGCCCACTGAGCTATATCATTTCGGCAAGACAGGCGACTGGGCTTACGACGCCCAGGTGGAAGCTGTGCGCCTGCGCTACCGCCTGCTGCCTTACATCTATTCCTGCGCCGGCGACTGCGTGCAGCGCAGCGGTACCATGATGCGCGCACTGGTGATGGACTTCCCGACTGATAAGGTGGCCATTAATCTGGCCGATGAATATATGTTCGGACGTCAGCTGCTCGTGAGGCCTGTGACGGAGCCGCAGTACACATGGCGCGAAGACCAGCGCCATGGACGTCAGATATACCCCGACGTCAGCAAGGCGGCAGCGCCCGTCAAGGTCTATCTGCCCAAGGAGCAGACCATGGCTGGAACCACGGTCGGCTGCAAATGGTATGACTTCTTCACTAACAAACTCTATGAGGGCGGACGGACGATCTTGAGGCCGACGTCCATCTTTGAATATCCCGTCTTCGTGAAAGCCGGAAGCATACTGCCGTTCGGCCCCGCTGTGCAGTATTCTTCCCAGCAGGCGTGGGACGAACTTGAGGTGCGCATCTATCCAGGCGCCGACGGCAAGTTTATCCTCTATGAGGATGAAGGCGATGGCTACAACTACGAGCGAGGCCTCTTTTCCGAGATCTCTTTCGCATGGAACGACGCCGAACAAAAGCTGACGATAAGTGCTCGGCGCGGCAGCTTCCCGGGCATGATCGCAAAGCGCAGATTCAGAGTCGTAAAGGTCACGGAACAGTCCACGCGAGGCGACCAGCCCATCATGGGCGGGCGCACGGTTGATTATGACGGCAAAGAACTCAGCTTGACATTGTAGTCATAGTCTATATACGCAAGAAGCGCGGCAGCC
>JAFUFW010000070.1 GCA_017469685.1 Bacteroidaceae bacterium
CCCGAGGCGGCTTACCAAATCGGCGTGGAGTGGACAATACGCCAGAGCCGCGACCTGCTGGCACATGGAGCGCCTGCCATCCACTACTACACGATGGCCAAGACCGACAATATCTGCCAGATTGTCAAGGCGGTATTCTGAATGCAGAAGCTCTATTAGGAAACCTCGAACAAGGAGGTACGAAAAAACCCTTAAGGGTTCAGGCCATAACCCTTAAGGGTTTTGTCGATAACCCTTGAGGGTTTTGCCATTAACCCTTAAGGGTTTTTTTAGCATTATTTAAGATTATCTGTTCCCGTCTTTCTCTAAAGCCGGGCCTATAAGCGAACTCACTTGGGCATCTGCCCTCATTATGCTTGCCGGTCGGGGAAGGCTTTAATAACGAGAAGCCCACCTATAACCTGAAGAAGCATACCGGGAATGCCGAGGCGGAAATCCTGGAAGCCGGCATAGAGCGAACCGGACATGGCCGACTCAATGAGGCAACCGGCCACCTGATAAGCCAGCACAACACCGATGAGTATGGGCAGCGAAACCTTCTGCCAGCGACGGGCTGCATAAGCTGCGCACAGGGCCAGCAAAGATGACTTGATGAGCAAGGCGGGCAGGACTGCCGTCGGAGGCATACCGAACATCAAATGATTGACGAGCGGCGAAGCGATGGCTGTGAACAGACCAACTTGCCAGCCATACCTGTAGGCTCCTACGAGAGTGAAGAAATAGATTGGCAAGAGCATCAAGCCGCCGTTCGCCACGAGATGACAGAGCTGAGGCAACAGGATGTTGCCTACGATGAACAGCGCAGCAAACATATATGTGCGGCTGTCGCGGAGGGTGAGAGTTGAATACATAATATCTAAAAAACATTTATTGCGCACGTGGCGCGGGATTAATTATTTATTCTTGACAGCTGACTGCATTTCGCTGAAATGGCGCCGCAGCAGGCTTTCTACTTCCGTGGCCGTAGAGGCCTCAGCCACAATCTGCTCGAGCGGGCAGCGGCTGTCGCCTGCTGGAATCACAATGCGGTCGACAAGCGAGCCGAAAGAGTAAATCACACCGGCCCTCTGCAAGAGGGGCAGAGCCAGACGGCTCATCACTTCGGCATAGACCTCGGCTACGCCGCCGCAGACTATAAGCCCGGCAGCAGCCTTGCCAACGACCTTGTCGGCTATAGCAGCCCCACGGAGCATACCAGGATCGTTGTCGAGTAGCCATACAAGATCACGCACGCCCTTCTTGTTGAACGTCGCCAAATTGCCCTCGACGGGAGCCACTACGAGCGAACACTGCTCCTGAAGCAGGATGCACCTGAGCTGGTCAGTCTTTTCAGTCATAATGGTATAGGGACAAATATCGAGTGGCTTATTGAACCCGTATGATTAACTCTCTGTAATTGTTGGCAAATATACAACTAAGTTTTTAATGAACATCATTCTTAAGCCCAAAAAACACTCAAACCCACATTTTTAACTGTTATTGCGCCTCCCGACAAAAGAAATCACTATCTTTGCCAATGAAAACAATCAGTGAGTTGCTGCCGCCCTCATCACCTTCAACATCTTCTCAGAAACTGCTGACTGGCGAATGTAACATCTATCAACTTTCAACTACGGGCTAAGTCCGTGAAAAGCTTACGGCCGCTGACCGTGAACAAAAGCCATGAACTTTAAACTTCTATCATTAATCATTAAGCTACGGCCGCTGGCCGTGCTTATTGCCCTCGGCGCATTATCAGCCTCGGCGCAGGAAACAGACATCTGCCCCGACACCTGGACAGCGACTGACGCCCTGGGCCGCACCATGCCTACGGCCGAGGAAGCTCCGCTGCGAACCGACAAACAGCGGACGGTGGGCATCTTCTATATAACGTGGCACGACGAGGGCAAGTTCAACCTCCGCTCACCCTACGGCGGCGACGTGACACGCACGCTGGCCGAGGCCCCCGAGGCACGCCTCGATGCCTACCACCCCGCGTGGAAGGAGTGGAGCCTCCACTGGGGCGAACCTGAGGCGGGCTACTTCCTCAGCCAGGACCGTTGGCTCATCCGTCGCGACATCTCGATGCTCGCCGACGCGGGCGTGGACGTGCTCATCCTCGACGTCACCAATGCCGTGCTCTACTGGGACGAGTGGGCCGTGCTCTTCGAGGAGATGCAGGCTATGCGCAGCCTCGGCAACCGCGTACCGCAGTTCTGCTTCTGGGCCTTCAACGGCAATGTCGTAAGTGTGGTCACACAGCTCTACGAACGTATATATAAAGAGGAACGCGCGCGCGAATTCTGGTTCCTCTGGCAAGGCAAGCCACTGCTGCTCTACAATGCCGAACCCGACCACGATGCCAACGGCGGCGGCTACGACGCAGGTGCCTATCCGCAGGAGATTCTCGACTTCTTCACCCTCCGCAATATGTGGTGGGGCTACTACGAATGGGGAGGCCACCGCTATGTCGGCACAGAAGACAATTGGGCCTTCGGATATGAGATGAACGACGAGCGCGTGGCAGCCCTCGCACCCGCCGACCTCGCCTCGCGCCACCGAGGACACCTCGAGGAGATGGCCGTGACGCCCGCGCAACATCCCATAAGCATCACAGGCAAGAGCTGGCGACGACAGACGAAGGAGCCGCGGCTCAACGACTACGACCTGCCCGACTCGGCCTACGTGCCATGGCTCGGGCAGACCGTAGCCCACCCCGAGGGCTATGGCATCTACTTCCAGGACAGCTGGAACGAGGCTCTCGCCGCCGACCCCGACTTCATCTACATCAACGACTGGAACGAATGGACTGCGGGCAAGTACGTTTCAGGCTTTGCACCAGGCAGCACTACCATTTCCGGTCCCACCACCTTCCTCGGCCGCCAGAACCCCTTCTACTTCGTCGACCAGTACAATGCCGAGTTCAACCGCTCCATCCAGCCCATGCGCGGCGGCTACACCGACAACTACTATATGCAGATGGTGCAGAACATACGGCGCTATAAGGGTGTACGCGAGCAGCCTGTAACCAACGGCTTCAAAGTAAAAGCCCACTACCACGACACCCGCGGCGACGTCCTCCACCGAGACCACAACGGCTACGGCGGCCTCCACTATACCGACACCACAGGCCGAAACGATATCCTTGAAACCACGGTTGCCGTCACGCGCAAACACATCATCTTCAGCGCCACCACCGACAGCCCACTCTCGCCCGACACCGACGCTAATTGGATGATGCTTTACATTGACACTGACGGCAACGCCAGCACTGGCTGGCAGGGCTTCGACTACCTCGTGAGTGGCGGCGTCCTCTACTGCTTCGGCGCGGCAGCTTCCGCATGGCAGCCCGTGGCAGCTGTGGGAGTGACCAAAAGCTTTCAAAGCAATGGAAGCTCAGATTGCGCCGACAACGCAGCAAACACAGTTGCCTACACCCTCCCCCGCAGCCTGCTCAACCTGACTGACAAGGCTTTCAGCCTCGACTTCAAATGGGCCGACAACCCCACCCACCCCTTCGACATCATCTCCATCTGCACCACGGGCGACACCGCCCCTAACCGCCGCTTCCGCTACCACTTCCGTTGGCAACGATAAACGACGCTGATTATTTAATCTTACTCACTGCTTTTTTACCGCAGATTGCACAGATTATACGGATTTGTTTGATAACACGCTACCTGTAAGAGAGATAAAGGTAGTTCGTCTGGGCCGGGTATTCTGCGGCAAGGGTATCTATTTGATTGACGACTGGCAGCACTCCCAGTTCCTTACGCCATGAGCGGACAAGCAGACCGGCATCTTCCATTTTCATGCTGCCCTCAAGCCCTATGGCACGGGCTATCTGGAAGTCGGAGAAGCCATAAACCTTAGCCTCACGCAAAAGCGAGACAAACTCGGGCGCTTCGAGATACTCTATCAGCTCCAAGGGGTCCATGAATGTAGCCATGTCAGCCAGATGTCGATACTCCTGCAACTGTTCGTCAATCATCACGATATGCCGGAGCTTCTGCAGGAACCAGCAGTCGATCTGCGTCTGTTGGTGCAGCTGCTCGATGGTGTAGCCCATCTGCAAAGCTCTGGCAAGAACGAAGATGCGGGTGTCGGTGGCTTGCTTTAATGACGAATAGTGAAATTCGTCATTTTGTTTTTTATCATGATTGCCCACAAACCCATGCATCCCCTGCCCTATCATGCGCAGGCCTTTCTGGATGGCTTCCTCGAAGGTGCGCCCGATAGCCATCACCTCGCCCACACTCTTCATCGACGAGCCGAGCTGGTGGCTGACGCCATGGAACTTCGAGAGATCCCACCGAGGTAGCTTGCAGACAACGTAGTCGAGGGCGGGTTCGAAGAAGGCGGAGGTGGTCTTGGTGACGGTGTTCTTCAGTTCGAAAAGACCGTAGCCCAGGCCGAGTTTGGCTGCCACAAACGCCAGCGGATAGCCTGTGGCCTTAGAGGCGAGGGCAGAGGAGCGCGAGAGGCGGGCGTTGACCTCGATGACACGGTAGTCCTCCGAATGTGGGTCGAGAGCGTACTGGACGTTGCATTCACCCACAATGCCGATATGGCGGATAATCTTGATGGCGAGGGCTCGCAGCTTGTGGTACTCGCTGTTGGTGAGCGTCTGGCTCGGTGCTACCACGATGCTTTCGCCGGTGTGGATTCCCAGCGGATCGAAGTTCTCCATGTTGCAAACCGTGATGCAGTTGTCGAAGCGGTCGCGCACAACCTCGTATTCGATTTCCTTCCACCCCCGGAGAGACTTCTCCACCAGCACCTGCGAGGAGAATGAGAAGGCTTCTTCGGCTTGCACCAACAGTTCTTTCTCGTTATCGCAGAAGCCACTGCCAAGACCTCCGAGGGCGTAGGCAGCACGCAGGATGACGGGGTAGCCGAGCGCCGCAGCTGCCCGGCGCACGCTCTCAATGTTTTCGCACGCTTCGCTCTTGATGGTCTTCACACCGATTTCGTCGAGCCGCTTCACGAACAGGTCGCGGTCCTCAGTGTCGATGATCGCCTGGATGGGAGTTCCCAACACCTGCACGCCATACTTCTCAAAGACTCCGCGCTGATAGAGCTCCACTCCGCAGTTCAATGCCGTCTGCCCGCCGAAGCTAAGAAGGATGCCGCCGGGACGTTCCCTTGCGATGACACGCTCCACGAGTTCCGGAGTAACAGGCTGGAAATAAACAGTGTCTGCCACATCCTTCGAGGTCTGTATGGTGGCGATATTGGGATTGATGAGGATGGTTCTGATGCCCTCCTCCCGCAAGGCTTTCAAGGCCTGGGAGCCACTGTAGTCGAACTCGCCCGCCTGCCCAATCTTCAGGGCGCCGGAGCCGAGCAATAAGACTGAAGCGGCCTCTTCCCCCGCCCTCCCTAAAAGGGAGTGAGTAGAATGTACTTTATAGGCCGGCCAAACTTCAGCAGCGGGAGTAACCGCTCCCTCCCTATTAGGGAGGGCGGGGGGAGAGTCTGGATTAAGTCTTGCCACAAACTCATCAAACAACCATTCTGTATCTACCGGCCCACCACAAGCTTCGGGATGGAACTGGGCACTGAACCAGGGGAGTGTTTTGTGCCGGATGCCCTCGTTCGAGCCGTCGTTCATATTCACGAACAGCGGTTCCCAGTCATCGGGAAGGGTCGAGTCATCAACGGCATATCCGTGGTTCTGCGAGGTGATGAAGCAGCGGTTTGTACCCACCAACCGAACGGGTTGGTTGTGCGAGCGATGGCCGTATTTAAGTTTGTAGGTCTTGGCTCCGGCTGCCCTCGCGAGGAGTTGGTTTCCAAGACAAATACCCATCAGTGGGCGAACAGAAGAATTCAGGAAGGCCCTGATATGCTCCACCGTCTTACCACATTGCTCCGGGTCACCGGGGCCATTGGCAAGGAAGAGACCATCGAAGTCAAGCTGGTTGAAATCATAGTCCCATGGTACACGGATGACTTCCACGCCCCGACGCAGCAAGCAACGAATGATATTAGCTTTCACGCCACAGTCAACGAGGACGACTTTTTTCGGTGAAGGGTGAAAAGCGGAGATTGAAGAATCCGAGTCCGCTGGCATGTCGGGCTTATAGATAATGACTTCCTTACAACTTACACGCTCCACCCAGTTTGTACTTCCATAGTATTGGAGCTTATTGCTCACCCCCCTCACAGGCAGGGGCAAGGGGTGCGTCTCTATGCGTCCCATCATCACCCCCTCATCTCTCAGTTTCTGGGTCAGTGCTCGCGTATCTATCCCCGTTATTCCAATAACCCCCTCCCTTTTCAGCCACGCGGCTAAGCCCTCTTGCGCATTCCAATGCGAGAACTGCTCGCTATAATCTGCCACGATGATAGCCTTGGGATGAATATGGTCACTTTCATGAAAAGCAGACAGACCATTTGACTCAATCATGCTGGAAGGCACTCCATAGTTGCCTATCAGCGGATAGGTAAACACCAGTATCTGGCCCGCATAGCTGGGGTCGGTCAGGCTCTCAGGATAACCAGTCAGGGCCGTATTGAAGACCACTTCGCCCTCGGTTGCCCCTTCGTAGCCGAAGCTCTTTCCGCAGAACTCAGTTCCGTCGCTCAATATCAAATATGCGTCCTTCGTCATTTGCAATGCGTATTGTGTACTTTGTCGTTCGTCATCCATCATTCGTCATTTTCCACCGATACACGCTCGCACGAAACTCATGAACAGCGGGTGGGGATGGAGCACCGTGGAGGAATACTCTGGATGGAACTGCGTACCGACATACCAACGATGCTGCGGCACTTCCACAATCTCCACAAGGTCTGCGCCTGGGTTTATGCCCACACACTGCATTCCTGCCGCCTCAAACTCCTCGCGATAGGCATTGTTGAACTCATACCGATGGCGATGCCGCTCACAGACAATCGTGTGCCCCGCGGTTCCCCTGTGAGGATTGTATGCCTCCGCTACCATACTGCCATCTCTCAACTCACACTCATACGCCCCCAATCGCATCGTCCCTCCCATCTGCGTGATGTGCTTCTGCTCTTCCATGAGGTCGATAACGTTGTGAGGCGTCTCGGCATTCATCTCCCGGCTGTCTGCATCACTGTAGCCAAGCACATTACGAGCAAACTCTATCACCATCATCTGCATACCCAGACAGATACCGAAAGCAGGGAGGTCGTGGGTGCGGGCGTACTCGGCAGCTATGATTTTCCCTTCGATGCCCCGAAGCCCGAAGCCCGGACAGATGACCACACCCGACATGCCGGCCAACTGCTGGGCGATGTTCTCACTTGTCAGGTATTCGCTGTTGATGAAATGCACCTGCACCTTATAACTATTATATGTACCCGCGTGCGCGAGGCTCTCGTGGATGCTCTTGTAGGCGTCCTGCAAGTCGTACTTCCCCACGAGGGCGATATCCACCGTTAGCGTGGCCTTGCGACGCCGTTCGAGGAATGCGCGCCAGGGACCGAGTTCGGGCGTGACGCCAATCTCTTCGCCCATCTTTTTCAGGCAGATAGTATCCAGTCCCTGGCGCTGCATATTCACGGGCACTTCGTAGATTGATGGGAGATCCTGACTCTGGATGACAGCCTCGACATCGACATTGCAGAAGTGAGCAACCTTAGTACGCAGTTCGTCGCTGAGGTCGTGTTCCGTGCGGAGCACCAGTACTTCTGGCTGAATGCCCAGCCCCTGCAACTGCTTCACACTTGTCTGCGTGGGCTTCGTCTTCAGTTCTCCTGCGGCTGCCAGATAGGGGACGTAGGTCAGATGCACATTCAGCGCCCGCCGAGGACCCAGTTCCCAACGTAGCTGTCGGATGGCCTCGAGGAACGGCTGACTCTCGATGTCGCCTATCGTACCGCCAATTTCGGTGATGACGAAATCCAGCTGCTGCTTCGAGGCATTCAGCTGTATCCTCCTCTTTATTTCGTCCGTGATATGCGGCACCACCTGGATGGTCTTTCCAAGGTAGTCACCACGCCGTTCGCGCTCTATGACAGAGAGATAGATACGACCTGTGGTGACACTGTTGTCGCGCGTGGTCTCGATACCCGTAAAGCGCTCGTAATGCCCGAGGTCGAGATCGGTTTCCATACCATCGGCCGTCACGTAGCATTCACCATGTTCGTAGGGGTTAAGCGTGCCTGGGTCAATATTGATGTAAGGGTCGAACTTCTGAATGGTAATGCGGTAGCCGCGTGCTTGCAACAGCTTACCTAACGAAGCCGATACGATACCTTTGCCGAGGGAGGAGGCAACGCCACCCGTGATGAAAATGTATTTAGTTTCCATAGAGTTATGAATTAGTGCTTTCGTAATAATTGACAAATGCCTGATTGACGAGGCGATTGCCGCCGGGCGTGGGATAGATCCCAGTGAAGTACCAATCGCCGGGGTGGTTCGGACAAGCATCGTGAAGGCCCTCCACGGACTGGAACACCAGTTCCAAAGGGGCTTGCATCGTTGAAGGCCGGAGCATCTCGGCTATCTTCTGACTGACGGCATCGACCGAAAAAGGTGCATAGATATCGCGGACGCAATTACGCATGGTTTCTGCAGGTTTCTGCAATTCCTGCCGACAGGCATCATAGGTCTGACGAACAACCTCTCCTCTTCCCTGTTCACGCAGCAAAGCAATGGCGGCACGAAAGGCACAGAGTTCCTCCAGCCGCGCCATATCGATGCCGTAGTAATCGGGATAGCGTACTTGAGGCGAACTGCTGACCATCACAATCTTACGGGGATGCAGGCGGTCGAGAATTTGCAGGATGCTCTCTTTGAGCGTCGTACCGCGGACGATGCTGTCGTCGATGATAACCAGATTGTCCTCGTGGGGACGCAGGCAACCGTATGTGACATCATAGACGTGTGCCGCCAGGTCGTTGCGCGCCCCAGCCTCGGTGATGAATGTGCGCAGCTTGATATCTTTCCACGCCACCTTCTCTGTGCGCACGTCCAGCCCTTGCCGCCTGAAGCCCTCAACCATTCCGTAGAAGGCCACCTCGGCAGTATTGGGGATGAAGGAGAATACGGTGTTCGGAACATCGCCACCAATGGCACGGAGGATAGCGGGAGTCAACAGCTCGCCCAGACGCTTGCGTTCCCGATAAATGTCACTGTCCGAACCACGGCTGAAGTATATCCGTTCGAAACTACACGCATGGTTGCCACGTGGCGAGAGTATAGGCGCGAGGTTACATACGCCATGGCGGTTGACGATGAGCGCCTGGCCTGCAGGGAGCTCACGCACGGACGCAGCATCGAGGTCGAAAGTGGTCTGCAACACCGGACGCTCCGAGGCCAGCACCACCAATTCGTCATCCTTGTAGTAGAAAGCAGGCCGGATGCCCCACGGGTCGCGCACAGCGAAAAACTCACCGCTGCCCGTGAGGCCGCACATCACATAACCGCCATCGTAGCCGCTCATGGTGGAGCGCAGGACGTTGGCCATATCCACGTGTTCATCGATGTAGTGCGTGATTTCTTGATCCCGCAAACCTTGAGCCTTGGCTTCCTCAAACAGACGTTCCACCTCCCTATCCAGTCGGTGCCCCATAAGTTCAAGGGTGATGTAGGAGTCGCCATACTGTCGCGGCGACTGTCCCTGCCGTACCAGCCGTTCGAATATCTCATCGATATTCGTCATGTTGAA
>JAFUFW010000071.1 GCA_017469685.1 Bacteroidaceae bacterium
ACCGAAAAGGTGTTCTTTGGTTAAGAAGCAAGTTGGAGCGGACGAAAGCAATTAGCTCGTTTCTTATCCGTTAGCAGTTACCAATTGCAAACTGCCTAACAAGTTGATTTTAATCGGGTTATAAATTTTACTGTGACTACCGCAATGGGTAGTCAATGGTTTGTTGAGACCGCTGCGCATCTCCAAAAGGTGCAGATAGTCATTTGCTTTTTGGTTGCTGATATGGGGCAAATGGTAATTGTACTTCTTCAGCACATCCATTGCCGGTGGAAGAATAGGAGTGTAGAAGGTGCAGCCAGTCTTCACTCGCTTACCGTCTATATAGGCTTGCCCATTGACATTCTCTGTCATGGTGAAAAAGTCAAAGACTTGGCTATCTACAAAAGCCAGCCCTGTATAAGCACAGAAGATGAAGAGGTCACGCACCCTTGACTCTTTCGGGGACAGGTTGAGACTACGAAGCAGCAGCAGTTCTTCTCCATTGAGTGGGCGTCGTTCTTTGTAGTTGCCACGTTCGAACTTGCAGAGAGGACTATCGTAAGGATCTGCTACGATGTAGTCCATGTGTGCTGCCAGTCTTGTGTACATCTTCAGTATCTTGTGATAGTTGTGAAGCGTGGGTAGGGTACGATGACATTCCGCACGGAGGAAGTCATCAAAGCCCTTGATATTCTTTTCCGTCACATCACTGAAGGAAGACAGTTTACCATAGCGTATCATTGCATCAATGGTGACTCTCTTGCGCTGGAGAGTAGCAGGTGCAAGTTCTTCTTTGGCTATCGTCTCTCTCATAAAGTTGATGAAACCATTAGGAGCAGAAATCTTCTTCTGCTTTTCAGCTCGCTCCTTGTTGGTTGTCACAACTCCCAGATGCTGGTCAAGTCTGGCGATGGTCATTTCCTCGCCGTTCTTCTGCATATTATAGACAATATGCTTGTAGGCCATTACCTTGTCTCTTAACTCTGTACTCTTCTCATACTTCTTCCATGAGATAGCATTACATGTAGTGATTGTGATAAACTTGCGCTCTGTACGGCTCAAGTAAATGCAAATCTCCACCTTTCCTTCTCCGGTGGTTTCCACACGCTTCTTTCTGTCGAATACGACTGACACTAATTCTTTTTTCATGTCTCTTTTGGTTTTAGTGCGGTCAGTCGGTTACCAACGTCTGGTATCACATTTTGAGCAAAAAGCGGTATCACATTTTCAGTGTTTACATCTGTGTTTCAGTTATTTGCAGAGTTTGAAGTACGCAAATTCCACTCTGCGGCTGGTATCACAAATGTTTCTTTTTAGCTCATTCTGCAGTACACAACTCGGGGATAGGACAATGCTCAAAGGCAAAAATTTTCATTCAGCCGGACTTTTGCTTTTGCGTTCAGCCAAAATTTGTGATACTGGTATCACATTTTGGGGTCGCGCGGTATCACATGGTATCACAAACCTGTCCAAACATGTCCAAAATCAGCGAGTTACGTTGTTAGCGACTTTTCCGCAAATTCAACATTTGATTTTGCGTGTTTCAAACCAAACTCAATCGCTAACTTATTGACAATCTTTCGTTTACCTCTTTAATGCAAAATCTCCAACCTTTGTGGGATTGGAGATTTTTACCTTAGTTTGGTAATTTTTTGCGGTGCGTACGGGACTCGAACCCGTGACCCCATGCGTGACAGGCATGTATTCTAACCAGACTGAACTAACGCACCAGTCAAGAAGTTTTAGGTGGAGCGGCAAACGAGACTCGAACTCGCGACCCCGACCTTGGCAAGGTCGTGCTCTACCAACTGAGCTATTGCCGCAAAATGCTGAATTGTGGGCGGAGATGGATTCGAACCACCGAAGGTAAAAACCAGCAGATTTACAGTCTGCCCCATTTGGCCACTCTGGTATCCGCCCAGACAATCAATCGTTGTCAAAGAACCTGGAAGTGACTCCGGCGGGATTCAAACCCACAACCTTCTGATCCGTAGTCAGATGCTCTATTCAGTTGAGCTACGGAGCCTTCTCCATGTGTTGTGTGGGCGCTGACGGATTCGAACCGCCGACCCTCTGCTTGTAAGGCAGATGCTCTGAACCAGCTGAGCTAAGCGCCCTCTCGAGCAACTGCGATGCACAAGCGCCGCATTTCTTTCTCGAAAGCGGGTGCAAAGGTAAGGTCTTTTGACGAAACAGCCAAATGTTTTCGCAATTTTTTTTGTTTAAAGAGGAAAAATATCTACTTTTGTGCCGTCAAAGAGGCTTTCAGCCTTGTGTTCTTTCACATAATTAATAATAATTGCACAAAAACAAAAGTAATGAAAAGGAGTCTTCTTCTTGTTGCTGCTGCGCTTTGTTCTGCAGCAGCGTTGGCACAACTCAACGTCCAGTTACATTACGACCTGGGTCATGACCTGTATGGTTCGGAGCTCTCCAACCGTCCTCGCCTGACAGCAACCGTTGAGAATTACACCCCCGACGCTTGGGGTAGTACGTTTTTCTTTATCGACGCCGACTTCGGCGGGCACGTCGTCAAGAGTGCCTACGGCGAGATAGCGCGCGAGCTGAAGTTCTGGAGAGCGCCCATAGCTGCCCACATAGAATATAATGGCGGGCTACAGCGTGCCGCCTACGGCTACGATGACGCTTACCTCGCAGGTCCAGCCTGGAACTGGGCAAGCAAAGATTTCAGCAAGACCTTTTCCGTTCAACTGATGTACAAGTACATGGCGCACAAGCAAAACCATGGAGGTTCCAGCCACGGCGTACAGCTCACTGAGGTGTGGGGGCTGCAGTTTGCCCGCGGTCTGATGACTTTCTCGGGGTATTGCGACCTGTGGTATGACAAAGGTACGTCTGGGCGGGTAGTGCTGATGAGTGAACCTCAGTTGTGGGTTAACCTATACCGCCTGCCGAGAATCAACGAAGCAGCCAAGTGGAGCATCGGAACGGAATGGGAGATATCAAAGAATCTTGTGTGGCCTGCCGAAGGTGCGAACGACAAGTTCTACGTCATCCCCACGATAGCAATGAAATGGACGTTCTGAGAGCACACGAAAAAAGGCCGGAGGATCATCATCCTTCGGCCTTTTTGTTATAGATAGGTTCTATTATGTTCAGCAGTTTTATCGTAGCCTTGATGGCGGCCTCGGTCTGGTCTGCATCGAGAGCATGAGTGCGGTAAGTGACCTCGTTGAACACCCATTCAATGGTAGTCTCTACGAGTGCATCGGTACGTCCGCCCGGAGGAATGGTGACGCGATAATTAGAGAGCCACGGGAACTTACGCCCGAGGCGGTCGCGGTAGATATGCCGGACGGCACGGACGAAAGCGTCGTACTGACCATCGCCCTGAGCACTCTCCTCGTAGATATGCTCGTCGATCTGCAGTCTCACCTGTGCCATTGGCCGGAGGCCGTAGGCAGTAGAAACCATATATGACAGCAGCGTCACGCGGTCGTCACCCTCACTATGTTTCAGCACGTCGCGTATGATGTAGGGGAGGTCTTCCTGAGTTACGAGTTCTTTCTTGTCGCCCAGTTCAATAATGCGGTCTGTGACCTTCTTCATGTCCTCCTCGCTAAGGTCAAGCCCCAGTTCCTTGAGGTTCATAAGCACATTGGCCTTGCCACTGGCTTTGCCGAGAGCATACTCCCTACGGCGGCCGAATCGCTCTGGCTGCAGTGCGTTCTGGTAGAGGCCCTCCTTCTTATCGCCGTCGGCATGGACACCTGCCACCTGCGTGAAGACAGCCGACCCGGTGATGGGCCTATTCGGTGGGATGGCTATTCCTGAATAGCTCTCGACAATGTGTGCCACGCGGTTCAGTTCTTCCTCATGGATATTTGTCTTTGCGTTGAAGTGATCTTTGAGAATGGCTTGGACAGAAGCCAGCGGCGCATTGCCAGCCCGCTCGCCCAGCCCGTTGATGGAAGTATGCAGCCCCTGCGCCCCTCCGAACACGGCTGCGAGGACGTTGGAGACAGCCAGATCGTAGTCGTTGTGGGCGTGGAAGTCGAAATGCAGGCCCGGGTATCTCTTCACCATCTGCTTCATGAACTCCATCGTCTCCAGCGGGTTCAGGATGCCGAGCGTGTCGGGCAGCATAAACCTCTTCACGGGCAGGTCTGCCAAGCTCTCCAACAGATGGAAAACGTAGCCGGAGTCCTCCTTCATTCCCCTACTCCAGTCCTCTAAATAGAGGTTCACGGCTATCCCGCGCTCCCGAGCCATAAGAATATTATTGCGGATGTCGGCATAGTGAAGCTCCGGAGATTTCCCGAGCTGCCCCGAGCAATGTCTGCTCGAGCCTTTAGCGAGCAGGTTCATTGTACGGGCTCCTGCGCGCTGAATCCAGTCGAGGCTTTTTCCATCGTCAACGAAACCGAGCACTTCAACACGATCGAGCATATTCTTTGTTGCGGCCCAGTTCGTTATGCGCTGCACAGCTTCGAGCTCACCTTCGCTGACTCGGGCCGAAGCCACCTCCACACGATCCACACACAGGTCCACGAGCAAAGCCCTTGCAATGACCAGTTTCTCGTGTGGCATAAAGCTCACGCCATTAGTCTGCTCACCATCCCTCAAGGTGGTGTCCATGATCTCAACATATCCACCCCCAGCCCTCCCTGGCATGGAAGGTGTAAAATGTGTTGACTGTTTGCTGTCGTTCATAAAAGCTATTCTTGAAAGATGACTACTCCCCTTCATACGAGGGAGTGGCAGGGGGAAGTGTCCCGACATTCTTCAGTAGGAAATCAATATCATCAAGTCCATTCATCAGGCAGTATTTCTTGTAGCCATTGATGGAGAAATGCTCTGCATGACCAGTAGCGAGGTTAGCAACCGTCTGGTTCGGAAGGTCTACACTTACCTTAGTCTGCGGGTCAGCCTCGATGCTTGCGAAGAGCTCCTGCTGAAAGTCCGGGCTTACGATCACAGGCAACACAAAGCAGTTGAGGAGATTGTTGCGATGGATGTCAGCGAAACTGCTGCTGATGACCACTCGCACTCCGTAGCCGGCAATGGCCCATGCGGCGTGCTCACGGCTGCTGCCCGAGCCCCAGTTCTGCCCTGCCACGATGATCTCATGTACGCCTTCGTGGGGCGCTTCGCAGAAACCTTTTTTGTTCAAGACGAAATCTTGAACCAAATGACCGTCAGAATCGTAGCGCAGGTCGTGCATGAAAGCATCGCCAAAGAACTTAGGGTCGCGTGTCGTACTGGCCAGATAGCGTGCAGGAATTATCAGATCTGTATTGCAATTGTCAATGGCAATGGGAATGCAGGTGGATGTTATTGTATCAAATGTCTGTTTCATGACTGCAGGTATTTCCTTGGATCAGTAATTACGCCTGTGATGGCAGAGGCAGCTACGGTGAGCGGTGAGGCGAGGACGGTGCGTGATCCCGGTCCCTGGCGACCGACGAAGTTTCGATTAGAGGTGCTTAAGCAGAGCTTGCCTGCCGGCACTTTATCGGCGTTCATGGCCAGACATGCAGAGCACGAAGGCAGGCGAAGCTCAAAGCCTGCGGCTTCAAGTATCTTGTCTAAGCCCTCATCAATGACCTGCTGTCGCACCGCCCAGGAGCCTGGCACGAGCCAAGCCGTGACGTTGTCGGCTTTCCTGTGCCCTTTCACCACTGAGGCGAAGGCGCGGAAGTCCTCTATGCGCCCGTTGGTACAAGCTCCGAGGAAAGCGTAGTCTATAGGTGTTCCCTCAAGCTTTTGCCCTGGGAGGATGCCAAGATATTCAAGTTCCGACTGCTGAATGCTCTCAGGGACTCTCTCGTCCACCGCTATCCCTGCGCCAGGGTTAGTGCCGCAGGTGATGCGTGGCGCAATATCCTCGGCACGGAAGGTGAGTTCTTTGTCGAATACGGCGTCGTCGTCAGAACGGAGCTTGCGCCACTCTTCGACGGCGGCATCCCAAGCCTCGCCCTTCGGTGCATATTCACGCCCGCGAAGATATTCAAAGGTTATCTCATCCGGTGCTATGAGTCCTGCGCGCGAGCCCATCTCTATTGATAGGTTCGAGAGCGTAAGACGCCCCTCCATGGACATAGAGCGGACGACCGACCCAGAGTACTCCACAGCATAGCCCGTAGCTCCGCCGGTAGTCATCTGTGCCATCAGATAGAGAGCTACGTCCTTGGCTGTGACTCCCGGTGATAGCGTACCTTCAATGTTTATGCGCATGGTCTTGGGCTTCTGCTGCAATATGCACTGCGACGCCAGCACCTGGGCTACCTCGCTTGTGCCTATGCCCATGGCTATGGCACCCACGGCTCCATGCGTAGAGGTGTGTGAGTCGCCGCATACGATTGTCATCCCAGGCAGGGAAAGCCCTTTCTCAGGACCTACTACATGAATTATACCATTGTCTTTCGTCCCAGCGTCGAAGTGGCGGATGCCGAACTCATCACAGTTAGCCTTGAGTGCAGCCATCTGTCTGCTTCCAATAGTCAGAGGTTCACTGGCGTCTGATGGCGTATTATGGTCTGGCATGGCGAAAATCTGCCGAGGGCGCAGCACTCGTATGCCTTTGTCGCGCAGCGTGTCGAAAGCTTGCGGCGAAGTCACTTCATGGACGTAGAGTCGATCAATATATAATTGGGTGGGACCGTCGGGAATGTCCTGTACGACGTGCGCATCCCATATCTTATCAAAGAGTGTTCTCATTCTTCTCCGTTATAAGGATTATGCTCTTATGCGCCAGTGTTGACGATAGGCTGGGCGTTGTCCTCACCGCAAAGCACCACAAGGAGGTTGGAGACCATCTGTGCCTTGCGTTCATCGTCGAGTTGCACAATGTCCTGTGCTGCCAACTGGTCGAGGGCCATCTTCACCATTGACACAGCACCCTCAACAATCTTCTCGCGGGCGGCAATGATAGCTGTAGCCTGTTGCCGGCGCAGCATCACAGCTGCAATCTCGGGGGCGTAGGCCAGATAGTTGATGCGCGCCTCAACGACTTCTATGCCAGCCATTGCCAGGCGCTCTGTGAGTTTCTGCTCCAGCTGCTCGTTGATTTCTTCGCCACCGCTACGCAGCGTTATGTCTGAGGCATGCGACTCGGTATCGTCGTAGGCATACTGTCCGGCCACCTGCCGAAGGGCTGCGTCGCTCTGCACACGCACAAAGCGTTCGAAGGCAGCCATCATTGACTTCACGTCCGTGCCGCCTGCCGCCTGAGCATTGGCATTGGCAGCCATCGTCTGTGAGTCTATCTCAAACATTGCTTTGTATGTATCTTTGAGGCGCCACACAAGCACGAGGCCAATCATCACGGGATTGCCTTCCTTATCGTTGACTTTTATGGGCTCGGCATCAAGATTACGAGCACGCAGCGACAGCTTCTTTGTCGAAGTGAAGGGGTTAATCCAGAAGTAACCCGTTCGGGTGAACGTGCCAACATATTTGCCGAAGAACATAACCACGCGTGCCTCGCCCGGTTCCAGCATAATGAAGCCCAGCCACAAGAAGATTGAGACGAGCAGCAGCGCTCCGCAACTGACGCCCAGTTGCCAGCTTTCGCGGTCGATGGCAAAGAATAATAAAACGGCGACACCTATGGTAAGCGCCAGATTCAGAAACAGCATTGCAAAGCCGTTCAAGGTAGTTCCTTTGTAAGCAAACTCTTTGTTCATTGTCATTGCAGTTTTAGTGTTAGTATTGTTTTTGTTGCAAAGTTACAACAAAAAAAACGATTTGCCTTAAAAAATACATAAAAATCTCACCAATGCCCTGTTCCACATCGCTAATCGCCCTTATTCAGTTATCATGTTCCTGCTCTTGGCCATCGTACCAACTGGGGGCTCTCTCCTATCATTCCACCTCATTTCTGCCCGCCATTCTTTTCAATAAGAATAAAAAGTGAAGGAAAAGCAATGGCGAATAAAAGATAATTAGTATTTTTGTGCCCGAGAGGAGTGCGAGAACTTCGACAACTGATGAACGAAGACGCACTGCCACGCACAAAAGACACAGACAAATATGACAAACCACATCTCACACACCACTCCATCAAGCTGCCGACAAAGTCACAAGCACCAAAACATGAGCCTTGCGCTGCTATTGGCTACTGCCCTGCTGACTGTAGCGTCTTGTTATCGAATAACACTCATCTCGCAGCCACATGAAGTGGTGGCGGGTGAGAAGTTCGCCGTAAAGATGGCAGTGAAACGTTCAGGCAGCAACAACAGCGGCTCCGTCACAACCTGCCACGGACTATTCGGCGTCCGCGTGCCCGAGGGCTGGACGGTGGCGGCAGACATAGTGATGACACAAGTGGCGAAGTCCACAACCGACCTTGGCGATGCAGCTTATAATAAAGACATCACCCGGTCCTTGCGCCCAAATCCCCGCTACACTGAACTGCTCAACCGCGACTACCCGCGGAAAGGCTACACGTGGTTGGGCTTCGCAACCAGTTCGAGTTTCAAGACACTCGTGAACGCCAGCGACGAGAGCCTTGAGATTGACAGCATTTACGTCAGCTTCAACATTCAGACTTCAGCCGAGCTCACAGGAACATATTATCTTGACTACGTAGCAGGCCACATCGCCCCCGACAAACTGAGCCGCGTCGACTCCGAGGATCGCGACTGGGTTACGCGCGTGGCCTCATTCGCAGGCGACAACATCAGTGGTGTAGCTCTCGCCGATACACGTATCCGAGCCACTCGGGCAGATGGCTCCGTGGATGAGGGAGCTCCAACAGACACCGACTGGAAAGTGCCGTCGGAATGGCAGTTAGAGGCTATGACCGAAGCTTCGCAGGGCGGCACCTCACGAGCATACAAGGATCTGAAGTACAATCAGCTGTTCACTCGTCAGCGCGGTTGGAACGGCGGCGACGGTGTACTCACCATAGGACTCCCTAACGGAGATGTCTTCTGGACCTTCAACGACAGCTCCTACGGCACTGTGAGTCCACGTTCAAGAGCCCGTCTGAGCAGCAGCTTCCCCCGGAACAGTGTCATGGTGCAACGCGCTCACGACGGAGTGCCGGGCGAGACAGACCAAGACCTTGTGTGGCTGGCAGACTACGTCAACTGGAAGTACAGCTCAAGGGATCGCTATTTCCACTGTCGCACCCACCTGCGCCACCCTCTTGGCGAGAAGACCGACAAAGAGATTGCTGCAGGCGATATTGATCAGGGGAAAGTCTATTGGTCTGGCGACGGCACCATCTACAATGGCAAGCTACAGATGATTTGGATTGGTGTTGAATCTGCTGAGCTGCGCAACCTCGGCACCGCTCTTGCTACTTACAGCCTTGAAGGCAATGTACCCGAAGGCTACTACCTGCCCACTATTCCAGACTACCTGCCCCACGAAGGCGACTACCTATATCGCGAAAGCGTAAAACATTACATCAACGCCAACGCCGTGTCTTATGGCTCCACATTGCTCGAGGACGAGGACGGACACACATATCTCTACGCAGCCAATGGCACCGATGCCGTTGTTGCCCGAACGGAGAGCCATGACCTCTACAGCCATTGGCAGTACTACGTCAAAGCCGCAGACAACAGCTGGGCGTGGCAAGACAACTACCCCGACGAAGAAACCATGAAGCGTTCGAACATTCTTGCTGTAAGCGGCTACGCTGTCATGTTGCCTTGGGTGTTCCGCAGCGGCGACTGGTATTTCATGGCCTCACAGGCGCCCGTCTTCAGCCGCGACGTCTTCATCTACCGCTCGCGCACGCCCTACGGACCTTTTGGAGAGCGTCGACTGCTGTTCCGGCTGCCCGACCACCTCGATAAGCTCGGTCCTCAGCAGTATCACTGGCTCTATATGGTGAACCTTCATCCAGCCCTATCTCGCGAGGATGAACTCGTGTTCTCAACCAACAGCGACCCGGCTGATTTCTGGGACAACTTCAACGCCACAGGCAGTGCCGACTACTATCGCCCCTTCTTCTACCGCGTCTTCGACTGGCAGCGCGTCTACGACGACCTCATCACCGACGAATCTGCCGATGGTATCAGCAGCACAAAAAAAGGGCGCACCGCCAGCAGCAGCACGCCCTTATACAATATCCTTGGGCAACACGTCAAGAATCCCTCAAGGGGAATCTACATCAAAGACGGAAGGAAAGTATTGTTTTAAAGGTCTGTCATTCACTATTTATCAAAGTTTCGTGAGGCAAATGGAAGAGCCTGGCGAAGAGAAGCACGCCAGTACTCCCAATTGTGCACTCCATTGCGCACACGCAGCTCAGCTTTGATCCCCGCGAGGCGCATCTTCTTGTAAAGCTCAAACGTTTCGCCCAGCAGACCATCATCGTCGCCACAGTCGAGGAACCAAGCCACAGACCGCAGCTGCTCCTTCACGGCATCGTCGGCATTGTCGACAAAAGTGAGAGCCGAATGCTCTTTCACGGCTTCCATTGTGTAGAACATACGTGTCTTCTCACCGTTGGGACCTGGACGTCCGCTGCCACTGATGAGCCAAGGACTCATGGCATAGCAAGAAGAGAACATATCAGAGTGACGCTGGCTATAGCCTACGCTTCCGCCTCCGCCCATAGAAAGCCCCATGACCGCGCGGTGAGCCTTGTCGCCGATGGCGCGATACTTCCTCTCAGCTTCTGGCAAGAGTTCATTAAAGAAGAAATCTTCGTAGGCCCACCCAGACATATTGAAATAGCCATTTGGCGTATTGTTGATGTCGGGGCCTCCTGCATTTGGCATAATAACCACGACCGGCACCGACTCGCCGCTCTCAATGAGTTCGTCAGCAATCTCGCGCATCTGGCCTTTCTGGTCCCAGGCAGTATAGGTGTCAGTGAGACCGTGAAGCAGGTATACAAATGGCAGGCGGTTGTCAGACTTGTCAAAGCCCGATGGCAGATAAACGTTGTAGCGCACAGTAGCGCCGAGCACCTGACTGCGGATGCTGTCGGTTATGATACGGCCGGCAGAGGCACAGAGGCTTATGCAACAAAGTGCGATTAAGAGCAGATTCTTTTTCATTATCGTTTTTTATTTCTTAAACTTATTGATACAGTCGATATAAGCTTCAACTGAAGCCGTGACGATGTCAGTGTTGGCGCCGAAGCCATAGTAGAGGTGGCCGTCGTACTCCACCTGCATGTGCACTTTTCCCACGTCATCCGACCCTTTGGAGATGGCCTGTATGGTAAACTCCTTGAGAGTCATCTGGCGGCGAATGATAGTCTTGAGAGCCTTAATGGCGGCGTCAACAGGACCGTTGCCCGAAGCGGAAGCCTCGAAACGCTCGCCACTGATATTCAAGCCTATGGCAGCCACACTGCGCACTCCCTTACCTGTTGTCACCTGCAAGTAGTCGAGCTTGATGGCATGAGCTGCCGTGCGGTCGGCACCAGCGAGCATGAGGATGTCGTCGTCTGTTATTTCCTTCTTCTGGTCAGCCAGCTGCAGGAAAGCTTCGTATGTCTTGTCGAGAGCCTCGTCTGAGAGTTCTATGCCCAATGTTTGCAAGCGATGCTTAAGCGCTGCGTGTCCGCTGCGGGCGGTGAGCACTATGGAATTATCATCGATGCCCACGTCCTTCGGGTTGATAATCTCGTAAGTCTCTACGTTCTTCAGTACGCCGTCCTGATGGATTCCGCTGGAGTGGGCAAAAGCATTTCGGCCCACGATGGCTTTGTTGGGCTGCACAGGCATATTCATGAGCGACGAAACGAGGCGCGATGTAGGATATATCTTCTGGGTGTTGATATTAGTCTCTATGCCTATACCACGGTGGCATCTAAGGATCATTGCCACTTCTTCGAGGCTGGTGTTACCTGCACGCTCGCCAATACCATTGATGGTCACTTCTGCCTGACGCGCGCCATTGAGGATGCCGGCCATTGTGTTGGCTGTAGCCATACCGAGGTCGTTGTGGCAGTGGGTTGAGAGTATACACTTTCCTGAGCTAAGTCCGTCGACGTGCTCCATCAAGTATCGTATCTTTGCGCCGAACTCGTCGGGCAGGCAGTAGCCCGTGGTATCGGGGATATTGCAAACGGTTGCCCCAGCCTTGACGACAGCTTCTATGACGCGTGCCAGATATTCGTTGTCAGTGCGCCCGGCATCCTCAGCGTAAAACTCAACATCTTCAACAAAACGCTTTGCATATTCCACAGCCGCGACAGCGCGCTCAATAATCTCTTCACGCGTGGAGTTGAACTTAAATTTAATGTGGGAATCACTGGTGCCAATACCTGTGTGAATTCGTTTGTGCTTCGCATACTTAAGAGCCTCTACCGCAATATCTATGTCGCGCTCTACTGCGCGGGTCAGAGCACATATGGTAGGCCATGTTACGGCTTTGGAGATCTCTATCACACTATTGAAATCCCCTGGGCTGCTAACTGGAAAGCCCGCTTCAATAACGTCAACGCCCAACGCCTCCAGTTGCTTTGCTACTTGTATCTTTTCAACAGTGTTCAACTGACAGCCTGGCACCTGCTCACCGTCACGGAGTGTCGTGTCAAAAATAAAAAGCCTGTCGCTCATAATAATGGTTGTTTAGCTATTAACTTATCACATTAAGTGCTTAGTGTTTGATGTTTAACCCGTAAGCCGCGACAAAAGTACTGTCTTTTACTTTTTTTCGCAAATAAAAGAGCTCTTTTTTCAAAATCTTCCTCCGCCGCCGAAGCCACCACCACGGGCACCCCTGTCTCCGCCGCCACGGTTGCCACCTCCGCCATCGCCTTCTCGATTGCGGTCGCGCCCGCCACCAACGTTGCGTCCGCCGAACATGTTGAAGCGGTAAGTGAAGGTGAGCATTCCGTAAGAGGTTATGCGCTCACTATCGGAGTCGGTGCGGGCAGTTGCCGAGATACTGCGACTGACCATATCGCGCTGCCCGAGGATATCGTTCCAACGAAGCGTAAGGATAGCCTGGCGACGGCGCAGGAAAGAGTATGATGCCTGAGCATTCCAAATCCACTGGTTGGTGTTCATAATGGCTTCGGCATATCCACGGCGGCTGTTCTGGTTGATATCGGAGGAGAGGTTGAGACCAAACCAGAAGTTGTAGTTCGCACTCACGCCGTAGGAGAAATTGTAGGTATCGAGATTCGAGGCTGCCGTGGCCGTGGCGCGGTTGCGCTGATAGCCGAAGTTGGCATGGAGGTTGACTTCGAAGTTGTCCTTGGTGTAGCTATTGCCTTCGTCGTCAAATTCTCGTGCTCGATCAAATTCATCTCGGAACGTGAGGCGCAAGCCCTGCCGCATATTATTGGACTTCACTACGTTCTTCACCGTCACGCCGGCAGGAGCGCCATAAGCTATGTCTTCAGCCGAATTGGCCTGATAGACATAGCCGTTGGCGGTGGTGTGGTTATACGATGTGTTTGTGTTGATGCGGAATCTCTGGTCGCGAAGGGCTGTGTTGAAATTAAAGTTAGTGCTGGCGTTCCAGTTGCCATTGATGTTCACGGGCATAGTGACACGTCCACCCGTCACGTCGTTATACTCCGTGCGGTTGGCAGTGGCATTCTGTGTAGCACGAAAATCTGTATTGAAGTTGTAAGAACGCTGATAGTCAGGCTGCGAAAGGCGCCATTCAGCATGTGCTGTGTGAGTGAATGAAGGACTTAGCTCAGGGTTACCGAGGCGTATTGCCAGTGGGTTGGCGTTGCTTAGAGTGTCGGGAATAAGGTCGGTGATTGAGGGCTGCCCAGTCTGTCCGCCGTAGCGGGCTTCCACCTGATGCTGGCGTGAGAAGCGGTAACGGAAGTTCACTGTAGGCGACCAGTTGAAGAAATACCTGCTCAGGTCGTAGTGTTTCCAGCCTTTCGTGTAGTCCACAGCATTCACTTGAGGCTGCAGGTTCAAACCGACGTTGAAGCGCACTTTGGAGTTGACAAGACGATACTGCAAGCGGATGTCATGATTTTGGTAGCGGTTCTCAGTGTAGTTGCACTGCGCAGTGTCGGGCGAAGCCCAGTCGAGATGGCCATCATAGTTGTCGATACCGAGGAAATAACTGTCTACGAATGGGTCAAAGATGCTGGCAACAGTGCGGTCGCGGTCATTGAAGCGGTAGCTGTAGTTGTAGGAGAACTGTAGGAACTGCCCCACGCCGACGGGTTCGGTGTAGGAGAGACGAGCTGATACGTTGCGCCCAATATTGCGTGAGTCGTCATATTGTATCTTATGGTATATAGAGTCCTCGCCAGTGATGGCAAGAATCTGGTAGTAGTCGATCTGTGAGTAGCTGCTTGAGTTGCCGTCATTCTGGTTGAGAGCTCCATTGAGGTTCACTGTTACGTTACGGCCTGGTTTCTGCAGGCGGCGATTGACCTGTACAGACATTGAGCCGCTGACCTGGTCGCTGGCGTTGCGGTTGGCGTTGAGGTTGTGGTTGACTCCTATGGTTCTGAGTTCCTTGATCTGCTGGAGAGGATTGGCAACCAAGGCGTAGGGGTCATCGTTGAAGGTTGCGCTCTCGCTGGTCGAATGACTACGGTTTCCGTTGATACTGAACTGAGGCCGCACGAGAATGTTTGTCATTGTATCAGGTTTCCATTCTATGCGCCAATTAGTGTCGAACGAATTACTGTGGCTGCCATTCTGGCTGGTGCGGTTGCTGTAAGCGGCGTTGCGGTTCTCGAAATTCTGTGAGTTGCTCCACGAGCGGCCGCTCGACTGGTTGAAGCGCCCCGAGGCTCCGCCGTTGAGCTCCAGTTTGTCCCATTCAAGGTTCAAGCTCGCGGCGGCATCCTGGTTTTCCTGCATACCACTGCCGCGTGTATTATCGGCGTTGCCTACGATGCCTGCTTTCTGTTTGTCGAGGAAACGATAGACGTCTGCATGTCCTGTGTAGCGGTCGTGGGTTCCGTAGCCGGCGGTGAGACGTCCGAACCAGCCGCGACGGCGGTCTTTCTTTATCTCGAGGTCGAGCACGGTCTGTTCTTCGCCGTCGTCGATGCCCGTGATTCGTGCCAAGTCGCTCTGCTTGTCGTAGGCCTTCACCTTATCCACAATTTCGGCGGGAATATTTTTGAGCACTAACTGCTGGTTATTGCCAAAAAACTCTTTGCCATCTACGAGTATCTGGCGAACTTCCTTGCCATTGTGGGTTATCTTGCCGCTGTCGTCGATTAAGATGCCAGGCAGTTTCTTTATCAACTCCTCCACCATAGCTCCTGGCGGAAGTGAGAAGGCCGCTGCATTATACATGACTGTGTCGTCAACAATAGTCATCTCAGGCATCTTTCCTTCAACGACAGCTTCAGCCATGAGCGTCGCGTCCTCTTTCATAAGGATATCGTTCACCTTCTTGTTCCCGCCCTTGCCACTTAGGTTCAGGGCAAACGACTGCGTCTTGAAGCCCATAAACGACACCTTAAGCGTGTACCGCCCTACGGGCACACCAGGAATCATAAACTGGCCATTGGTCTGAGTCTGGCGTCCTGCCACCATCTTCCCTGTGGAGTCATTCACTACGACGCTGGCACCTGGGAGCGCTTTCAGTGTGGAGCTCTCATAGACAGTGCCTCGGACATTAAACCATTGCGCGTACGCAGGTACTATAAAAAATAAAAAGGCGGTGAGCACAAGAGCCACCGCCTGCAGTCGTTGTCGTATTTCCATCGGAACAAATTTCTGTGGGGCGAACTGATTATATGACTATATCGAGACTCTTTGGTTTAATCGCCAAAAAAGAAAAATCAAGTCTCAATGCTCATACATATCCTCAACGCCCTCCACATCTGTAAGTTCCTTCAAGAGCAGGGCATATTTTTCGGCTACAGCCTCAGCGAAACGACGTCCCTTCTCGGCCGTGGCCAGTTGCGGATTACCGATGCCCGTGTCGTCAGTCACCAGCGTCCAGTGGCGCGGAATCCAAGCCACTTTCTCGTTCAGGCTCTTCAGCGTGAATGGGCGTGCGTCGCCGGGGCCTGCATCTTCCAGCCGCACGAGTTCCGGGTGGTAGTGCATCATAGCTGATGTCTCCAGCTCGTCGGCGTGATCGCCCGGCTCGTCAAACCAGTCCTTTGCCGGCAAGACGGCGAACCAGTTGCTCGCGAGGATGAGGAAGTCGGGATAGTCGACAGCCAGATCGCGAATCATTCCCTTGAACGAATTTCCTCCGTGGCCGTTGACAATCAGCAGCTTGCGGATACCCTGATGGTGGAGTGAAGCCACGATGTCTGTGAGCACGGCTGCCTGCGTGGCGGAGCGATAATGAATGCAAAACTTCAAGTCGCGCTGTCCGGGGTTCTGCGCCCCCAGGCTCACCGACGGCAGGACCATAGCCCGGACGCCATACTCTTCGAGTGCCCTCTGGGCTGCGTCAACGGCAACGTCGTGGGCGAGGATGCTGTCGGTAAGGTAAGGCAGGTGCAGGTTATGAGGCTCGGTAGCGCCCCAGGGCAAAACAGCCACGTCGTAGGCCAAAGGGCGCACAGTGCCGTAGTTGGTCACGCTCAGATCTATTTCTTTATTCATGCTCTATTGTTTTTTGTTCAACGATTCAATCTCCTCGTCCGTCGTTGCCCAACTCGTCACGAAGCGGAAGGCTGTCTGGTCCTCGTCAATCTTGCACCAAGTCTCGAAACCGGCCTTTCTACACAAGCGTTCAACATCGGCATCTGGGATTATGAAGAACTGCTGGTTCGTTGGCGAATCGATATATAGCTTAAAGCCATAATCATTGACAAACATCTCCCGCAGGCGAATCGCCTGGCGGATAGCCTGACGACCTATATTCAGATATAAGTCATCAGTGAACAATGCCTCGAACTGCACGCCCACTACCCTACTCTTTGCCAGCAAGGCCCCGTGTCGCTTAATGCGGCTGAGCATGTGGGTCGGAGCGTTGCCATGCGGGAAGACGACAGCCTCGCCACATAGAGCACCGCACTTGGTGCCGCCGATGTAGAAGACGTCTGCCAACCGCGCCAACGAAGGCAAGTCAACGTCGGGGCTTGCCGCCAGCCCGTATGCCAGACGCGCGCCATCGACGTAAAGCAAGAGGCCGAAATCGTCGCAAGTGCGGCGAAGTGTCTGAAGCTCGCTGAGGCTGTAGAGCGTACCAAGCTCGGTGGGGAAGGTGATGTAAACAGCCCCAGGACGTACCATGTGCTCTGCCGTCTCGTCGGCAAAATAGGCATCGAGCCATGCTCTGAGGTCGGCATTATGAAGTTTGCCGTCCTGAACGCTCCCTGCCTTACAGTCAAGAGGACGTACTGCTATTACCTTATGCCCCGTAGCCTCCACGGCGCCAGATTCGTGCACATTGATGTGAGCTGTCTCGCAGCAGAGAACGCCCTCGAAAGGCTCAAGAATACTATCGAGAATAGTGGCGTTAGTCTGCGTGCCACCAGCCAGAAAATATATGTCTGACTCTGGCGCATGGCAGGCCTTGCGGATCAGTTCGCGGGCGTGCCCGCTAAAATGGTCGTCGCCATAGCTCTGCGTGCGCTCGTCATTGGTTTCTATAAGGTGCTGCAGCACTGCTGCGTGCGCCCCGTTGTTGTAATCGCTTTCGAAATGTGTCATCTTTTTTTCTTTTCTCTTTCAGCTTGATGCTTCGAGCACTTTCAGCTTTCTGCTTAACCCATGGTCGCTTCGCTCTGCGAAGAACTTCTCATTATAGTTCTCACACAACTTGCCATGCTGGCTGCCTTGCTCTTCCGATTATCCGCCTGTGCGGTACCGCTGCTTTTAAACTCGCCTGCTTGCGAGTATTGCTTACAATCAGGGTGATAGTACTTGTTGCATAATTGGGAACTGACGCAGTCTGTGCAAGAATGCATGTTAACAATTAATTCATTGATTAACGATAAGAAGGAGAACAAAACTTCTCAACTGCCTTATTTCGCTAACCCGAACACATCGCTGAGTTCCTTCATCTGCGCATCCGTCATGCCGTCGGGCTCGAAGCCCATGTTCTTTGATGCTATGTAAATGAGGGCCGCTTTGTTGAGAACATCCACTTGGTCGAAGGCGCTCATGATGTCAGTATCTACGGCGAAGACCCCGTGCTTCTCCCACATCACCACGTCGTAGTCGTCGTCGATGGCCTTGATGGTAGCGTCTGCAAGTTCCACGCTCGACGGCAGCATATACGGCACCATGCCGAGTCCACGCGGGCAGAACGCCTTCGTCTCGGGAATCATCGACCACAGCAGTTTCGTGGCCACGTCCTTCTCCATGAACTTCTTGTTGTGCGTCAGCGCCACCAGTTCGATGGGATGGGTGTGGAGGCTTGCGCGGTAAGGTGAGCCCTTCGCCAGCAGGTAGTCATGCACAGCCAGGTGCGAGGGCAGCTCCGACGTCGGTTTTACCGCCTTGTCAGCGATGATAACATACGAGGCGCAGTCGTCCAGAATGCGGATGATGCTTCCGTTGTCCATCGGCCAGCGGGCCAAGTCGCGCATACGCATCTGCGTACCTTTGCAATAGAAGTAGCAACCCTTCAGGTGGGGCAGGGTTGTGCCAATCTGATACACTGGCGAGATGGCCGGCAGCGCCTTTATCTCGTCATCCACATGTTCCGTGATGTTCACCGTGATGTTGCCGCCGTTGCGCTCGGCCCATCCCTTTTGCCACAGGTAGCCAGCCACCTCGGCCACATTCTCCACCACGCCCTTCAGCGCAGTACGATTGTCCAGAATACTCTTTTCCATAATCGTTATTTCGTTTATCTTTTTGTTACTAATTACACTTTTCGGCCGTAAAGATACTCATAATTCCTCACCTGCGTTGCTAAATCACAAGTTTTTTCTTAGTCAAGCATCGTCATATCTGTTATTTTATTCTCTTCCGTCTATCAAGAACGTTTTCATTTGTTGTGATATGACTGTTTCAATCGATCTAATCAGTCTTGAGGCTATGCGTTTCAATGATATCCCAATGTCCTGTCTTGTCTGAACCAATACGCTTTATCATCTGAAGCATTTGCAGGGCTTTTACCGTTCTTGCTATCGTAGGACGCGATACTCCGCGCGTTGCTGCCTGCTGTTCATACGAGAAATCGGGATGCCTGCTGATAGCATTCAGCACATTAAGAACTCCTTTACGGCAACAGGATCAAGAGAGCATCCGTTTAGGTCAATCTCGATGCAATCAATATGCGATGAAATGATTTTGCCCCTCTTTTTTGTATCAACGGCGTGCGTGCGCTTAAACTCTATCCAAAGACTCTTCTCCTCATTATAACCGATACAATCCGGACGAAGCCTTGTACCTTTATCATAGAACTCTACTTCAACCCGGTCAAAGTGATGTTGTTCTCCCCGGCATCCGTCATATCGGTTTGGCAGGTACACACACTTTGATTCCGACAGGACGTCCTTTGCCATCTTGTGCAATGCAGACTCAACCGCTCCGACACAATCAGCCCCGCTTAGATGTGCAAAGTGGTGAATCATCTTCTCTCCGTTTCCACCATTTTTAGCACACAGCGCGCTCTTACAATGAATTGTATCTCGTCCATTTGCTAATCTTCTTATTTGAGTATTTTATTATCTGGGCACAAAGATACTCTTTTTTATTGAGAAAGGGTGTGTGATGAAGGGAATATTTGAAGGATGATGCTCACAATATGTTGTTATGTTTCACCTGTAGGGTGTGTCTTAGCGTCCAAAGTGGCTGGGTGTGGGGCGGTAGCGGGTTTGATGCTACAAAAATAGGTAATAGAGGTAAAACGGTCAAATGTTGTATCCGATAAATACGGGTTTATTGGTTGTTCGGTCGCGACCGAACAATTGATGAACCTTAGTGTTCAAGGGGAAGGATGTTGATTTTGCGGGCAACGAGTATAGGATTTTTGTTTATAAGGCTTGTGCGCTTGCTACATAGGTTATTATTTGCTTGTAAGCACTTTTTTGCTCCAAATTCTTTTGCGAATGTAAAAGATGTCGTATCTTCGCGCCGTAAACCTTTAAAAATCTTGCCTTATGAACATACTGAAGCGCAATTCCCTTTTGCTATTATTGTTGTGTTTCGCCGGCTCTTTGCTGGCGCAGAGTGTCATTTTCCCGCAGGAGCAGCAGGCAGGGACGGCTCGTCTGGAGACGAGTGACGGGCAGACTTATTCGCTCGTTAACGACCTGTTCAGCGCTGCTTACCGTGTGCAGGACGGCCATTTGCAGTTTGGCGGCTCTGAAGCGTTAGGCCTGAATGGCAGCACGGAGCTGTTCCGTCTGCGCTTGGCGAATGGAACCGAGGTGGCGTCGTCGGAGATGACGATGGGCGACGTCCGCACGGTGGAGCTGCCTGCCGATGCTGCGGCCGTGCGCGGCTCACGCCATTTTCCCGGCAAGGCGCTGGAGGCCGACTTCACCTACGGCGACCTCGACCTGACATGGCGCGCCGTGCTGCGCGACGGCAGTCATTATCTGCGCACAGAACTCTCGCTCACCGCCCGCAAGGACGTAGCCATGAAAGCCATCACGCCAATGCTCTACACCGTGGATAACGCCAGCAGCGAGCAGGCACCCGCCGTGGTGGGCAACACGCGCGGAGCCGTCATAGCCAGCGACCATATCTTTGCAGGCTTGGAGACGCCCATGGGCAACAACACTGCCGGCGAGGGTACGACGGGCGACCCATTTGCCTACACCGCCTGGACGGGCAACACATTCAACTGGGTTCCGGGCGATGAGACGCCGCAGGGCATCCTCGCCCTGGGCTTCACGACCGACTACATCAGCGGTGTAAAGGGCTATCTGGGCATCGCCGAGGCGGGCAACCACACCGTCCGCTTCCAATACACGAGCGGCAGCCACCGCCTTGACATCGCAGGCATTGATGCGCTCGACCCCTTCACGGGCGAGGTCGTAGCCAGCGACTACCACAAAGGCACCACGGGCGGCAGCAGTTCCAAGAACACTTATACGTTGAACATCCCCGCAAGGGGCTACTATCTTGTCCGCTACTTCCGCGACCTGACCGAGGAACGCAACGGGATCATCAGCGGCTCGTTCAACAGCAACGGCACGATCACGTGGAGCGGCACTGTCACTGCGCCGCAAGTGGTGTATGACGGCCGTGAGAACGATCTGTCCGAGAATGTATTGCATCTGGCGGCTCCCACGGAGACGACGCTGCGTGGCGAATGGAGCCGGCAGACGACGCTCAAGGCGGGCGAGACATGGAATGTCAGCGCCGTCGTAGGGCTCATTGCCCCGGGACAGGCACGCCGCTCGTTCCTCTGCTACAGCGAGCGCGAACGTGCCGTGCCCTGGCGTCCCTTCACGCTCTACAACTCGTGGTACGAACTGAACATCAACCGCAACAACGACCGCGACTACACAACCAACTTCACCGAGGCACAGTGTCTCGACGTCCTGGCGCAGTGGAAGCAGAAGCTCTACGACGCCCACGGGCTGAGCATCTCATCTTTTGCCTGGGACGACGGCTGGGACGAGTACGGCACGTGGACCTTCAACAAGAACTTCCCCAACGGTTTCCAACTCATGAGCGATAAAGCCGTGGAGATGGACAGCCACATCGGCGCATGGCTCGGGCCTGTGGGGGGCTACGGGCAGAGCGGCAACTACCGCCGCAACTACTGGAGCAGCCGTGGCGGGATGCAGCTGAGCAACAAAGCCTACTACGACACCTTCCTCTCGGCCTGCACGCGGATGCTCACTGACTACGACTTCAACTTCTTCAAGTTCGACGGAATCAGCGCGCAGTTCAGTGCCACAGGACCCGACGGCGGTGCCACGGGCGAGGAGAATGCAGAGGCCATCATCGACATCGAGAGCAAACTGCGCCGGGTGAAGCCCGACGTGTTCCTCAACACGACCGTAGGCACGTGGGCATCGCCCTTCTGGTTCCAGTTCACCGATGCCGTGTGGCGTCAGGAGAACGACTACGGCACCATCGGCAATCAAGGCAGCGACCGCGAGCGGTGGATCACCTACCGCGACCGCCTCGTCTATCAGAACTTCGTCGAGCGCTCGCCCCTCTGCCCCATCAACACGCTGATGACCCACGGCTTCATCCTCACCAAGTTCGGCAGCGTCAGCACCGACATGAGCTACGCCGCCGTGCGCCGCGAGCTGCGCTGCGCCTTTGCCTGCGGGTCGGGCATGGTGGAGGTCTATGCCGACTACGCCCTCATGAACAGCATCAGCAACGGCAAACTGTGGAACGATCTTGCCGAGTGCATCCGCTGGCAGCGCGACAATGCCGACGTGCTGCCCGACGTCCACTGGGTGGGCGGCAATCCGTGGGACGGCTCACAGGCCAACGTCTATGGCTGGGCCTCGTGGAACGCACGCAAGGCGACGCTCGCCCTGCGCAACCCCTCGGCCAGCACCAAGACCTTCACGACCACGCTGCGCCAGGCGCTCGACATCCCCGACTACGTTCACACCACCATCACGCTCTCCAATGCCTTCAGCCAGACCAAACTAAGCGGCCTGCCCATCGGCGAACCCATCGACATCGACGCGCCCCTGAGCCTGCGTCTGGCCGCCTCGTCCGTCTATGTCTATAATGGCGTGGATAACAGCGCCGACCTCGACGACGGCATCCGTGATATCAGAGAGCCGGACGGATCACAGTTCAATGCCCAGGGCGTGGACGAACATTCGCAACAGCTCTACGATCTCAGTGGTCGCCGAATCTCTCCGAACTCTATTTGTCCCGGCGTCACTGTCAGCCGTGGCAAGAAGCTCTTAGTCAGGCCGTAAAGCTTCGCCCCTTTTTTCATAAGCACAAAAAATCCGCCCATGGGTCAACGATTCGTTAGCCCATGGGCGGATTTTTGTTGTATAAGGTGATGCTTAAGGCGTGACCACGCGTCCGGCCTAAGCTGTCATAGTAAAATGTTATTCCACATCAAGCAACCCTCTGACTTGTTTGTCGAAGTCC
>JAFUFW010000072.1 GCA_017469685.1 Bacteroidaceae bacterium
AAGAACGAGCGCTGAATCTCCTGCACGCCAGCTTCATCGTACTTGAGATTGTCCCAAGGCTGCGAGTTGGTGAGCATATACCAGCGCACAGCATCAGCACCGTACTTCTCGATGTTGTCGAAGGGGTTGATGGCATTGCCGAGGCGCTTCGACATCTTCAGGCCGTTCTTGTCAAGAACGAGTCCATTGGAGATGACGGCTTTGTACGAAACACTATCGAAGACCATAGTGGCTATGGCATGGAGCGTGAAGAACCAGCCGCGAGTCTGATCGACACCTTCAGCGATAAAGTCGGCAGGATAGACAATGCGCTTGTCAAGTGCTTCCTTGTTCTCGAAAGGATAGTGTATTTGGGCATAAGGCATTGCACCGCTGTCGAACCACACGTCGATGAGGTCGAGCTCGCGCTTCAGGGGCTGACCACTCTCACCAACAAGGATGATATCGTCAACGTATGGGCGGTGGAGGTCTATGCGTTCGTAGTTCTCCTGCGACATATCGCCCGGCACGAAGCCTTTATCCTTCAACGGATTGTAGGCCATGATGCCAGCGCGAACGCTCTTTTCTATCTCATTATAGAGTTCTTCTACAGAGCCAATGCAGATTTCCTCGCGCGTCTCCCTGTTGCGCCAGATGGGAAGCGGCGTGCCCCAGTAGCGGCTGCGGCTGAGGTTCCAGTCGTTGAGGTTTTCCAGCCATTTGCCAAAGCGCCCAGTGCCAGTGGATTCTGGCTTCCATTGGATGGTCTTGTTCAATTCCATCATGCGCTCCTTGGCGGCTGTCGAACGGATGAACCACGAGTCGAGTGGATAGTAGAGCACGGGCTTGTCGGTTCGCCAGCAATGGGGATAGTTGTGGACGTGCTTTTCGATCTTGAAGGCTGTGCCCACCTGCTTCATCTCCATACAGAGGACGATATTGAGGTCCTCGGTCTTGGCCAGTGCCTTCTCGTCAAGGCCTGCGTACTTGGGGTCGTAGGCGTTCTTGACAAAGTCGCCGGCGTGGTGCCAGTAGCTGTCATTGACACAGGTCTCTACAAACGCAGCGTCCATATCGTCCTTCACAAAGTACTTTCCCGTGAAATCTACCATGGGGCGCGTGTCGCCTGCCTTGTCGATGACGAATAGCGAGGGGATACCAGCGTCCTTGGCCACCTTGGCATCGTCAGCACCGAATGTTGGTGCAATATGTACGATGCCCGTGCCGTCCTCAGTAGTGACATAGTCGCCAGGAATGACGCGGAATGCATCAGCGCCCTTATCAACAACCTTGCCTTCCTCAAGTGCGCAGGGCTTCACCCAAGGGAAGAGTTGCTCGTAGTGAAGGCCGAGGATGTCAGTACCCATGCCTTCCCAGACGATTTCGGGAACGGCTGCCTCCTCCTCCTTTGGCGCGGGGAAATAGATATCTTTACGGCTTTCGGCGACGACGTAGACGGCTTCCTCCTTCGTATAAGGATTTTGACCCTTGACGGCGACATACTTGATCTTGGGGCCTACGCAGAGGGCTGTGTTCGAAGGCAGGGTCCATGGGGTGGTCGTCCATGCGAGGATATAGACGGGGAGTTCGCTCTCGACGGCGAAACCGTCTATTACACGAAACTGCGCAGTGACGGTCGTGTCCTTCACATCGCGGTAGCAGCCGGGCTGGTTCAGCTCGTGACTGGAGAGGCCCGTACCAGCCGCGGGACTATAAGGCTGGATGGTGTAGCCTTTGTAGAGAAGTCCCTTCTGGTAGAGTTGCTTCAGGAGCCACCAGAGGGTTTCGATGTACTTGTTGTCATAGGTGATATAGGGGTGCTCCATATCGACCCAGTAGCCCATCCGGCGGCTGAGGTCAGTCCACTCCTCAGTGTACATCATCACGTTCTGGCGGCAGCGACGGTTATAGTCGTCGATGCTGATGGTCTTGCCAATATCCTCCTTAGTAATACCGAGTTCTTTCTCCACTCCGAGCTCCACTGGCAGTCCGTGGGTATCCCAGCCTGCCTTGCGATGTACCTGATAGCCCTTCATGGTCTTGAAACGGCAGAAGGTGTCCTTGATGGAGCGCGCCAGCACATGGTGGATACCAGGATGTCCGTTGGCCGAAGGCGGTCCCTCGAAGAATACGAACGAAGGACAGCCCTCACGCTCGGTGATGCTGCGGTGGAACAGGTCCTCGCAGTCCCATTGCTCCAGTATCTTGTGATTGACCTCAGTCAAGTTGAGGCCTTTGTGTTCAGGAAAAATTGTTGACATAATTGTATTTCGGTTTGATATTCTTTTCAGTAACTGTTGTTTGTCTCCACCTATTTGAACTATCATTGGTAAAGTGACACGAGGTTTTCCAAAGGAAAAACTCCCGTCTATATAAAACGGCTGCAAAATTAGCAAAGAAGTGGCAGAGCGCAAAACTTTTATGCAAAAAACTTCTCACGGAGCTGAAAAAATGGCCTTGACGATACACTTGTGGAATAAGCACAAAGCTTTAAATACATATCTGGCTAACTCCATAATAATTCGTTGAGACAAGAAGAGAATAGGCTGTATTGACGTTTGAAGTGGCCCCAAAAAGTTGTAGGTTTAACTTTCTGAGGCCACTTCACTTTCCATATATGCAGGTTACTTATGCCTTAAGCTCTTTCAGCCCTGCTATAATGCGTCTGGTGCCTTCTTCGACTCGCGAACGCTGGGTGGCAAGATTAATACGCATGAAACCTTGCTGCCCATACATCTCACCACCATTAATCCACACTTTGTGCTTAGCACGCAGATGTGCAGAAATTTCGTTGGAGGTGAGCGGGAAGGCACTTACATCCATCCATGCGAGGTAGGTGCCTTCGAGCGGAGCTATTGGCAAGTCAGGGAAAGCACTTTTCATCATATTGCGGAACAGACGGTAGTTGTCGTAGATATATGCTACGAGGGCATCGAGCCAAGCTTCACCATCAGGCGTATATGCAGCTTGAAGGGCAACGAAGCTGAAGCAGTTGATGTCGCATATTTCATTGATGTTAATAGTCCGATCTATACGGCGACGGAGGTCATCAAAGGGTGTGATAATGTAGGCAGCCATAAGGCCTGCAATATTAAAGGCCTTGTTTGGCGCATTTGCAATAACCCACTGGCAACCAACCTCCTCTGCAATAGGAGCGACAGGGTGATATGGATGCCCGAGTTGAGGGTCAACAAATTCGCAATGCACTTCATCGGATAGGAGGATGACATCGTATCGGCGACAGAGTTCGGCCACGCGGCGCAGCTCATCGAGCGTCCAGACACGCCCCGAGGGGTTGTGTGGATTGCAGAAAAGGAAGAGGCGCGGACGCTCGGTTGCGATGGCGTTTTCGAGAGCTTCAAAGTCGATAGAATAGCACTCATCCTCTGACATCCACGTCAGCGGGAACTCGACAGCACGACTGCCATTGTTGCGCACGCTGGAGAAGAAACAGTTGTAGGCTGGTGTGAAGAAGAGTACAGCTTCGTCTGGGCGTACAAGGGCCTGGATGATAGCCGAGAAGGCTGGCACTACGCCGCTGGTGTAAATCATCCATTCACGGCGTGGAGTCCATCCGTGGCGATGGCTGTTCCACCATGTTATGGCATCGTAGAAGCTCTGAGGAATAAAGTTGTAGGCATAGACCCCATGCCTTGCACGACTGATTACAGCCTCCTTGACGCAAGGTGCTGTCTCGAAATCCATGTCAGCCACCCACATGGGCAGCACCCCTTCTTCGGCTTCATCCCACTTCACGCAGTCGGTACCGCGACGCTCTACAATCTTATCGAAATCAAATGTCATAACTTATATTATCTATTATAGTTTGCATTAAAGTATCGCATATTTATAATTAACAAAGATTTCACGAATTCCCTTGCCTCTGGCTATCGGTTATTGTCTGATAATTCATAACCATGGAGATATAAAAGTGTAATTCGTGAAATCCAAGGTAAAAATAAGGCTTGCGACTATTGGGCTATTTAGCTGTGATTATCTGGCAGTTGGCTGGCTGCTTTATGTTCTCATCGATAGTTACCTTTAAGAATTCATCTGCAACGATGCGTCCGCTGACAGGGTTTTTCACTTCCGTGATGGCCCCCTTGATAATTGCTTCAATGTCTGTGCTATCCTCAAAGGCACGGTCACAGGCGGGGTCAAATGTGCAGTCCTCGAGTGTGAGCCCGTCGATGTAGCAAAGTGGCTGCTCGCCCGCTATGTGACAACGCACGAGGCGGAGGTTCTTCGAGTGCCATCCCAGGTATTCGCCGTCTAACAGTGAGTCGTAGATTGTGACGTTTTCAGTCTCCCAGAAGGCATCCTTGGTGACGATGCGAGCATTACGGACAACGGCATTTTTAACGTACTGGAACACATATTTCGAGTCGCTTTCAAGGCCGTCGACATCGACATTCTGGCAGAACATGAAGGGGTAAGTGCCCTCGTGCAGCTTCACGTTTCGGATGACGAGGTCGCTCACCTTCCAGAATGTCTCGTCGGCATCATTCATCTGAACGTTCTCGAGCCTGAGGCCTCGCATCTCGCGGAAGAATTTTGGAGCATCGATGATGCTGTCGCGCATCGTCATGTCGTTGGAATACCAAATGGCTGAACGCGAGCCAACTTCAAAGAAGCAGTTTGTGATGAGCGAGCCATCGACGTGCCACCATGGGTACTTACCTATGAAGCGGCAGTGGTCGGCTTCGATGTTCTTACAGCATTTAATGCCGCTCTCTCCCTCGGTGATTGTCACGTTTTCGAGTCGTGTGTCGTGTATGGCGAACAAAGGGCGCTCGCCTCCGAATGTTTGGTCTTTTATAAGTTTCATATTTATTCGAAATTATTAGATTACAAAAACTAAGCAATTAACTATCTACCAATCAACTATTGTCTAATAGCGACTCTCTTTTTTCATTATTCACTCTTAACTCCTCACTTCTCATTTTCATCCATTTTCCCCATTTAAGCCTTACGAGGAAGATGATGCCACGGAACGTAAGTTCTATTGCCATACCGAGCCATACGCCGTGGAGTCCGTAGCGCGGGGCGAGCAGGGCTGCCAGCGTGACGCGCACTGCCCACATCGAGATGAGGTTCATGGCTGCAGGCTTTTTTGTGTCTCCGGCTCCTACGAAACAGCTCATAGCTACAATGGAAGCTGCGAAGCCGGGCTCTGCCCATGCTTCTATGCGCAGACATTCCGTTCCGAGCTGACGAACGGCCTCGTCTGGTGTAAGGGAAGCCATCATCAACGGCGCAGCCACGTACATTATGATGCCCATGAGGGTCATCACGGCTATGCCTAAGAGGGTTGTCATCCAAGCAAAGCGCTCTGTAAGCCTATAGCGGCGAGCTCCGTAGCTCTGTCCTACGAGCGTTGTAGCTGCTTCGCCAATGCCGTAGCCAGGCATGTAGCAGAGACTCTCAGCTGTGATGCCCAATGCGTTGGCGGCAATAGCGATTGCTCCGAGTGGAGCTACGATGACAGTAATAGTAATCTGGGCCACATTCATGAGCACTCGCTGCAGAAATATAGGCCCTGCTATGTTGGTAGCTTCGCGCAGAGTGGCCGGTTGTGGACGGAATGAGCCTCGTTCGTGGGTGAGGCGAAGCTCTTTTGAAGCGGCAATGGCATACCAGCCTACATAGGCCGCTACGACGAGCTCTGCCAAGAGTGAGCCCAAGGCTGCGCCCGGAACGCCGAGGCCGAGGCCAGGCATAACCCACGATACACCTGCCACAGTGAGCTGGCGCGTTGGGAAGATGGTCAAGAAGTTGAAGGCTATGTCGAGCACACACATGAGTACGCTGGCTATCGTTGGCACTTTCATGTTGCCTGCTGCACGCAGCATAGCGCTCATGAGCATGTCAGCCATCGCCAGTGGAGCGCCAAGCGTCCAAATGAGGAAATAGACAGAGGCGTCTGGGGCTATGGCATCGGTGCCGCCAAGCCAGTAAGGCAGGCGAATTGATATGAGTGCGCCGCCGACCATTGCTACGGCAGAGACCACCAAAGCCGCAATCATGCTTTGGCGGAACACCGAGCGGGCTCCGGCGAGGTCATTGGCGCCTATGCGATGAGCCACCTGAACAGAGAAGCCCGTAGATACACACGAGATGATGCTCCAGAAGAGCCACAACGAGGTAGCTACAAGGCCTATCGAAGCAGTGGCGTTGGCGCCGAGCGAGCCTACCATGGCATCGTCGATGTAGAACATCAAGATACCGGAGACTTGAGCCAGTATGGCCGGTACAGACAAGAGTGTCGTCAGCCTCAGTTGTTCGGCTGTCGACAGTTTGCCGTGCTCTCGGATTCGGAGTAGGAGTAGGTCTTTTGTGCTTGCCATATCTGTTTGCGGGCACAAAAGTAGTCATTTTTCTTTGAATGACAGCAAGAAAAGCGAAGAAAAACTTATGGTTTAGAACTACGAAGGGTTAAGTTGGCTGTTTTCAGCCCATCAGCACGAACGCTGAGCCTTACGGTTCCGCTCTTCTCTGTGGCTCGCAGGACGAGGAGTGCACGTCCGTGCCAGGCGTTGTGGCGCGCGTCGGTGAGCACACCACAGTCCTTTATGTCGGCATTGCCGAACGCGGCGAGTGTAGCAGGGCCTGCGAGTGAGACTGACAGTTCATTGGAGGCCGAGTGGTTAGGTATGCCTGCAGCATCAAGCAATTCTACGGTTACGAAGGCGAGGTCCTGACCGTCGGCTATGAGTGCTGTGTGGTCAGCATTGAGACGGATAGTGGCTGCTTCGCCTGATGTCTGCAAGCTTACTGAGACTTTTGATGCGTCTGATTTGTCGGCTGACGCAATGCCTTCAGCACGTAGTGTGCCAGGATGATAGTCGAGCGTGAAGACTGCCATCCCCTGCTCCACAGCCTTCTCGCCTACAAGCTTATCATTAAGGAACAGGCGCACGCGCGGGAAGCGTGAACAGACCTCGACATCTATGGGTTTGCCTTCGTGACCAGGCCAGTTCCAACTCTCGAAAGTAGGCCACGTGCCCCACATGGTAGTCCTCACCTTTCCGTGGTAGCCGTCAGGCTCGCGCACAGCCAAATAGAGTTGCTCGCCATCGCCATTCCATAGCATTGATCGATAGTGGCTTATGGGTTTGCGGAGGCCTGTGAGATCGATGTCTCCGCAATATGCAGCGTGCCAAGGGAAGAGAGGGCGTGCCCAGTGTTCGCCTTCGGGGTCGCCTTCGTAGTACCATCGCCCGATGCCCGACTCTCCGAGGTAGTCTATTGCTGTCCACACGAAGTCGCCTATGATGTAGGGTTCGTCGGTTGTCTTGCGGTAGTTGTTCCATGCGTCGCGCGGATAGCTCTCGGTCTGCATCATGACACGAGAAGGCACTCGCTGGTGGTCTTCGACAGACTTGTGGATCATGTAGTTGTAGCCAACAATATCGTGCTCTGCGGCAAGCGGGTCGTAGATATCCCAGTCGCTATCCCAGGCGGCAAGTGCCGAGGTGACGGGCCGTCGCTCTGGGTCGAGCTGCCGGCATAGCTCTGCCATGCGGTGGGCAGTGGTCACAACTTCAAGCTTCTTGCGCTCGATGACCTCGTTGCCAATGCTCCAGCAGAAGATGCTTGGGTGGTTGCGGTCGCGAAGAACCATTGCCCGTATGTCTTCCTGCCACCAACGGTCTATTAAGCGGTGGTAGTCGTGTTCGTTTTTCTTTTCACGCCAGCCGTCGAAGGCTTCGTCGATGACGAGCAAGCCCAGTTCGTCACAAGCCCGAAGGAAGGCTTCTGACGGTGGGTTGTGGGATGTACGAACGGCGTTGAATCCAGCTTCTTTCATGAGCCTTACTTTGCGGTATTCGGCAGCGTCAAATGAAGCTGCGCCGAGGATGCCGTTGTCGTGGTGTACGCAACCTCCGTTCAAGAGGATGCTCTCGCCATTGAGCAGCAGGCCTCGCTCGGCAGAGTACTCAATGGTGCGGATGCCATAAGTCACGGGCAGGCAGTCGCCTGAGGCTTCGAGCGTAGTGGTGTAGAGATATGGATCGGCTGGCGACCAGAGGTGAGGATTGGCTTCGTGGATTGTCTTCGAGACGGGTTCGCGACTACCGTCGGGCCTCACGAGGTCAGCTGTCACAACGACGTTGGCGGCATCGGACGTGTTGACGCTTACGCTCCACTCGTCGATATAGGCCTGCGGCGTGGTATAGAGCCACACGTGGCGGTAGATGCCCGAACCCGAGTACCAGCGGCAGTTCTTCTGCTGCGAGTTGTCGACACGCACCTCAAGGGTATTCATGCCCGTACGTACGTATGGGGTTATATCAACATAGAAAGACGAGTATCCGTACGGACGACCGCCAGCCATCGTGCCGTTGACGAGCACCTCCGAATTCATGTAGATGCCCTCGAAATAGAGGCGCAGGCATTTCCCCTCATACTCACGCCCGAGCTTGAACATCTTCTTATAGACGCCGCGACCTGTGGGAAGGTAGCCTCCGTCGTTGCCTGCAGGGGCTTTTGCGTCGAATGGGCCTTTGATGCTCCAGTCGTGGGGCAACGTTACGGCGTGCCACGTGGTGCCGTCGGCAAGCGAGAACTGCCAGCCGGCATCAAACAGCTGCCTGCGTGCGGGCACAGCGGCGCTGGCCGCGAAGCAGAGCATTGACATGAGTGCGAGAAAAAGCTTTTTCATGAGTGTGAGGAATACTTAAATATTAACTTGGACAAAGGTAATGAAAAAATCAGTAATGCAACACGCTTTTCGAAAAAAACAGGTATCGAGCGTTAAACTCACTTAAAAGAATACATATTTTTAGAAAAGGAGGCAAGCACATCGGAAAAAAGGTGTACTTTTGTACGGCTAAAGCCATAAACTTACATTAAGTCTAAATATTATTATCCACGAACACCCTCAGACACTCAAGACAATGAAACGCCTGTTAACAGCTATATCTTGCGTCCTCGCCGCCGTCGGCATGACGGCTCAGGAAGCATGGACACTGCAACGCTGCCTCGACTATGCCGCCGAGCAGAACATCAACGTGCAGAAGAACCGCCTCTCAGAGCTCGAAGCAGCCGAGCAGCTCAAGCAGGCAAAGGCCGCACTCTTCCCCTCGCTATCGGCTTCGATAAGCCAGAGCGTAGGCTACAGGCCATTTCAGGAAGCAACCGTGATAGTGCAGAACGGCATGGCCACATCAACCAACAACAAGGTTACCGAGAACGGCTCCTACGGTCTGAGCGCTAACTGGACAGTATGGGACGGCGGCATCAACCGCAAGAACATAGAGGCACAGCGGGTGCAGACAGAGCTCGCTTCAGTGCAGACAGAGCAGAACCTCAAGAGCATTCAGGAGCAGATTGCCCAGCTCTACGTTCAGATTCTATATACCATTGAGGCAAAGAAAGTGAACGAGCAGCTGGCTGCCACCGCACAGCAGCAGCTCGAGCGCGGACAGGAACGCTACAAAGTAGGCGACCTGGCAAAGGCTGACGTGGCTCAGTTGGAGTCGCAGGTGGCACAGACGCAATACGACGTCGTGAACGCCCAGACGCAGATTGACGGCTACAAGCGTCAGCTCAAAGCCCTGCTGCAGCTCGACATCAACGAAGCCTTCGACGTCAGCACCAGCGAGATGGCCGACGAGCGCGCCCTGGCCCCCATACCCGACAAGATTGAGGTCTACAACCGAGCCCTCACCACACGCCCGGAGATACGCACCGCCCAGCTGCAAGCCGACGCCGCCAACGTGCAGCTCGACATAGCACGCCGCGGTTACTACCCCAGCATAAGTCTCAACGCTGGCGTAGGCGACAGCCACTACAGCGCCTCCAACGACGGTTACGGCGAGCAGCTCAAGCGCAATCTCAACGGAAGCGTAGGCCTCGGAGTAAGCGTGCCCATCTTTGACAACCGCCGCAACAAGACCAACGTAGAGCGAGCCAAGATCAACCAGACAAGCGCCGCACTCGACTTGCTTGACCGCCAGACGTCGCTCGGCAGCACCATCGAGAACCTTTGGCTGCAAGCCACCAGCGCCCAACAGCGCTTCATCAGCGCCGACGCCGCAGTGAAGAGTCAGGCGACAAACTACGAACTCATCAACGAGCAGTTCAAGGCTGGCCTCAAGAACATCATCGACCTTCTGCAGGCGCGCGACAACCTGCTGCAAGCCCAGCAGAACAAGCTCCAAAGCAAGTACACTACCATCCTCAACACCCAGCTCCTCCGATTCTACGAGGGCGGCGAGCTTGGCATCTGAGGTCATCGAGCCCAATAGGGAAAGCCGGTCATGAGAGCCATCTATGCGACTCACATGACCGGCTTTTCCTTGTCCGAAAACGTAGTCCCTACTTGACTCCATACATTCAGCCCTCAATTTCCGAGAGCTCGAGCCAGCGCATCTCTTTTGCGTCAAGCTCCTCTTGGAGGCGAGGCAGGCGGATACTCTTTGCCGTAATTTCCTCCACTGTGATGGCACCGCTGCTGAGGGCCGCCTCAATCTCCGCCTTCTCGCTCTCGAGGGCTGCGATGTCTGTCTCCAAAGCCTCCATCTCGCGCTTTTCCTTGTAAGTAAGGCGACGGCGCTCAGAGCGACGGCCACCACCCTCCCCCTCACTCGTGAGGGGAGAATGGCCCTTGGGAAGACCGCCTGGCGCAGCAGCTGTCCCCTTTCCTTGAGGTGAAGCGCCATGATCCTTAAGCTGAAGTGTGGAAGAGCTCTTAGTGTCATTATGCCTCTCCCACTCTCGGAACTGGGTATAATTGCCTGGGAAATCCCTTACCACACCATTGCCCTCGAACACCAGCAGATGGTCAACCACCTTGTCCATGAAATAACGATCATGGGAGACTACTATCACGCAGCCCTTAAAGTTGCGTAGGTATTCCTCGAGAATGTTCAGCGTCACGATGTCGAGGTCGTTGGTTGGTTCGTCGAGAATTAAGAAGTTGGGGTTCTGCATCAACACCGTGCAGAGGTACAGCCTGCGCCGTTCACCGCCCGAGAGCTTGTAGATATAGTTCTGCTGCTGCAAGGGCGTGAACATAAAATGCTGCAGGAACTGCGTGGCCGAGAGGTGGTGCCCTCCGCCAAGATCCACATATTCTGCCACACGCCGCACTGCGTCGACGACACGCATTTCAGGCGAGAAATCGAGCCCGTCCTGCGAGAAGTAGCCGAAGCGCACCGTCTCGCCCACAACAAAGCGGCCGCTGTCGGGCTTCACAAGGCCAAGCAACATCTTTACGAACGTCGACTTGCCAGTCCCGTTAGCACCCACGATGCCCATCTTCTCGTAGCGCGAGAAATTGTAGTAGAAATCCTTCAGGATGACACGCTCGCTGCACTGCCCTCTGGCCTCGTCGGCCGGGAAGGCCTTGCTGACATACTCTGCCTCGAAAATCTTACTGCCGATATAAGTGCTCTTTAGCTGCAAGCTCATCGCTTTCTCCTCTTGCCGCTGGCGGGCACGCTGCTCAAGGTCGGCAAAAGCCTCTTCGCGATAGCGAGCCTTATGCCCTCGGGCCTGCGGCATACGCCTCATCCACTCCAACTCTTTCCTATATAAATTATTCGCGCGCGCGATGTTAGCGTTTGCTACGTCTATTCGTTCCTGCCGCTTCTCGAGATAGTAAGCGTAGTTTCCGCGGTAGGTGTAGAGCGTCTCGTCGGCAAGTTCTAGTATGAGCGTGCAGATTCGGTCGAGGAAATAGCGGTCGTGAGTCACCATCAGGAGCGTCATCGACGAGCGCGAGAGATAGGTTTCGAGCCACTCTATCATCTGAAGGTCGAGGTGGTTGGTAGGCTCGTCCAGGATCAGCAAGTCGGGTTCCTGACACAGTACATTGGCCAGCGCCACACGCTTCAGCTGACCGCCCGAGAGGTGGCTCAGAGGCTGATCGTGGTCGGTGATCTTGAGCTTCGTCAGATACTCTTTGATGCGCCGAGGCTCCTCCCGGCACTGCCAGAGGCAAGCCTCCATGACCGTGAGCCCGTCAGGGTAATGTGGCTCCTGCTCGAGATATGCCACTCGCAGATCCCTGCGAAAGACTACCGAGCCTGTCTCCGCCTGCTCGCGGCCAGCTATGATGTTGAGCAACGACGTCTTTCCCACACCATTCTGAGCTATCAGCCCTACGCGCTGACGCTCAGCAAGCCCGAAACTGATGTCGTGGAACAACACCTTGTCGCCCACAGCAAACGATACATTGTCAACTTGGAAAAAAGGATTAACAGCTGCCATAAGAGCATTATTTGGCTGCAAAAATAAGAATTAAGGCTCGAAAAGAAGAAAAAAACGAGGAAAAAGAAGAAAAAAACTGAAAAACATATTTCTCAAACAGAAATAATAACTATTTTTGCAGTCGAATTTATGAAGGGTTAGCCCTACTTAGCGGCCAATTCATTGTAGTTTCCACTCCAATTTGTTTATTATTTATTAGCATAAGGGTCATGACGAAAATGCCCTTATCATATTCATACAATAATACTATGCACACAAAAATCGAACTCGAAGCCCTGCCAATTGACGAGCTTACGTCAATGGCTAAAGGCCTCAACATCTCCGTAAAAAAAGACCCTGAAAAGCTCGATCTCATTTACGATATCATCGAAGCTGAGCTCACACAGACACCGCCTGAGCCGCAGCCGAAGAAGCGAGGGCGCAAGTCGAAAGCAGAGAAAGCTGCAATCGAAGCAGCAGAAAGACTGCAGAAAGACCTCGAGAAGGCCCGTCTGAGCAAGAGAGACGCTGAAGAAGAAAGTGAGAAAGCAGCAGAAAAAGTCAAGGCAAACAGAACCAACAAGGGCGACAACGCTGACGAAACAGCCAAGGCTGCCGAAGCGAAAGCCACTGAGGCTAAAGCAGCTGCCTCGACTGAAAACACTGCCAGCGAAGAAACCGAACTGCTGGAGACGCCTAAGCCTAAGAAGCGCGGACGCAAGTCGAAAGCAGAGAAAGAAGCTGAAGAAGCGGCAAAGAAAGCACAACAGTTGTTGTTCGATGAGGCCGACAAAGATGCCGAAACGAACAATGTCAAGGAAGCCGAAACGAAGGAGCTGCCTGCAGCAACCACAGCAGCCAGCGAGGCTAAAGCCGCCAATAGCGAGGCCCAGGCAGATACGCCAGCTGAAACTCAGCAGGCCTCAAAGGAAGATGTAGAAGCATTCTTTGCTGCCGACGAGCCCGACTTCATCATCACACTGCCAATCCCCGAGCTGCCCTTGCGCGACCCGCTGACATCTCAGCCCAGGGCTATCGAGAACGAGCCCACATACCTCCAGCAGCTGAACATGATTCCTCAGAAGAACAATCAACATCATCCAGAAGCCGAGAAAAACAATGCCAAGCAATCTGCCAGCACGGAGTCAGCGGAAGAGACATTCGATTTCTCAAACCTCGTGAAAGTGGAAGGCGTGCTTGAGGTGACACCTGAGGGCTGGGGATTCCTTCGCTCGAGCGACTACAACTACCTTGCCAGCCCCGACGATGTCTACATCAGCCAGCAGCAAATCAAACAAATAGGCCTGAAGACAGGCGACGTCGTAGAAGGCACCGTCCGGCCCCCTCTTGAGGGCGATAAATATTTCTCACTCGCCACTTTTGAAAGCATCAACGGCGTCTCGCCAGCCCGCATTCGCGACCGCCAAGCCTTCGAGCACCTCACGCCACTCTTCCCAGACGAGAAGTTCACCCTCTGCCGTGGCTACAATGATGCCACCAGCGTTCGTATCGTCGACCTCTTCTCGCCTATCGGCAAGGGCCAGCGTGCGCTCATCGTAGCTCAGCCCAAGACGGGTAAGACCATACTCATGAAAGAAATAGCAAACGCTATTGCCGCCAACCACCCTGAAGCCTACCTGATGATGCTGCTTATCGACGAGCGCCCCGAGGAAGTGACCGACATGGCACGCACCGTGAATGCCGAGGTCATAGCCTCTACTTTCGACGAGCCCGCCGACCGCCACGTGAAAATCGCCGGCATTGTGCTCGAAAAGGCCAAGCGAATGGTTGAGTGCGGGCACGACGTAGTCATCTTCCTCGACAGTATAACACGACTTGCCCGAGCCTACAACACGGCAGCCCCTGCAAGCGGGAAAATACTCACCGGAGGTGTTGATGCCAACGCGCTGCAAAAGCCCAAACGCTTCTTCGGAGCTGCCCGAAACATCGAAGGCGGCGGTTCGCTGACCATTATAGCTACAGCGCTCATCGACACAGGATCAAAGATGGACGAGGTAATCTTCGAGGAATTCAAGGGAACCGGCAACATGGAGCTACAACTCGACCGTACGCTCGCCAACAAACGAATATTCCCCGCTGTGAACATCGTTGCAAGTTCCACTCGTCGCGACGACCTCCTTCAGGATCGTACCACGCTCGACCGCATGTGGGTACTGCGCAAATTCCTCTCCGACATGAACCCCATCGAAGCCATGACAGAGCTCAAGAACCGCCTTGAGGGGACGAAGTCCAACGAAGAATTCCTGATATCAATGAACTCCTGACGGCCCTTTTCGGCTAACAAATAAGCGCCCAGCTCGCACACACTCGTGCGGCTGGGCGCTTTCTCGTTAGCACCTAAAAGCAATAATACAATCGCTTCGGGGTAATACGTCTGCAGGAGCAACCTACGTGCAAGCTCAAGGGCGGAAATGCGCGATGAGCTTCAGGCGGTCTGTTTCGTCATCGAGCAGGAAGAAATGGGGGCGGCGTATGGTGCGACCGCCGACCGTCTCGTGGCTATGAACGCTCAGGAGCAGACGCCCCTTCCAGTCGTTGAAGATCATGCCATGACCAAAGTTAGGAGGTGTCAGCGGCTTTGCCTCCTGAAGCCAAGGCCCATCGAGCGTGCCGCTCTGGCTGTAGGCCACGCCCATTGTGTACTCCTTGCCAATCCAGCTTGTCCATATCATACCCAGACGTCCCGTCTGCGTGCGGAAGAGCCAAGGGCCGTCAGTCACTCCGTTAGGCCCTGTGCCTTCATCATTGCGGCTCCATGGCGACTCGCTGGCCTTGAACATCAGCTGTGCCCACCCTATAGAGCCAGACAGATCGTCGGCGAGGCGAATCTTCTCAATGGTGCCGTCGATGGCCTGCAGCCATTCGTGGCAGTAGACCATATAAGGATGCCCATCGGTGTCGACCCACAGAGTGCCGTCGAGCGTAGGCTTGAAAGCCGGAAGATAAACGGGGTCGCTCATCGGGCGGTAAGGTCCGTCGGGCTTATCCGAGACGAGTACGTGACAGGCACGCCTGGGTATGCTGCGTCCGGCAACGGAATCAATGGTGATGGCATTATTGGTGAATGTGGCAAAATAGTAGTACTTACCGCGATATTTGTGGAGTTCGGCAGCCCATATCTGCGGGTGCGGTCCCATCCACGAAGCGGTGTCAATTTCAATGATGTTGCGCGGACCGTCCCAATAGCGCAGGTCGGTACTGGTCCAAAGCAAGCCTCCCGTGCCAGTCATGTAGTAAGTATGCGTCGCCGAGTCGGCGAGGATACACGGGTCGCTGAGGATGATACTGTCGGTAGGGACGTGCTCGCGATAGCGCGGTTGTCGCCGCTGTGCCATTGTAGGCAGGGAAAGGATGGCACACAGCACAAGTAAACAGCGGAAGTGTCTCATTCTGTGTAGAAATTAATGATGTTTGTAATAGCTCTCTGGCATACTGGACAGAACTCCGGGACCTCGTTAACTTTCATCCGGCACTCTTGAACTGGGCGATAGACGCCGTGGGTCTGATAGCCAGCGCCCTCATAGACGCCCACTTTCGACGTGAGTTCCTTGCCATCGGGCACAGTGGGAACGGGCGTCCCAGGCTGGAGCATGTCAGCCCACTTACTGCCGAAGTCGTGGAGTGTCGTGAGGTTAGGTTCCCACGGTTCAGTATCGGCTGGATAATGCGTCTCGGGATCGTCGCCATAAGCGTATTCGTCGCCGAGCCCTGCGAACGAGTGTCCGAACTCATGCACTATTACTTCGAGCTTGAAATGCGTGGTGCGAGCTGATGCCAGGTTATAAAAATTATAGATACCGCCTCCGCCATATTCGGGCGTGTTCGCGAGTATTATGAAATGCTCGAATGGTATGCCGGTCATCACGTCGTAGAGACGCTTGATATGAAGCGTGGTAAGGTATCGGTTGCTGTAGAAGGTGTCGAAGCTCGAAGCCAGGGCTGTGTCATACCAAAGCCCTTTGTGAGGTATGCTCACGCCATTGTCGGCCGAGACGGGCATCACGGCTATGAAGTTGAAGCGGTCGATGTTCGAGCGGAAAGGTTCGTGTGCAGCAAGTGCTGAAATACTGCTGTCGCAGATGGCGAGGAAATAATCCATCTGGTCGGCGGCAAAGCCTTCGGCAATGAAGGCGACATCTATTTTCTCTCGTGAATCACCCGCCTTGCGGATGTAAGCCCAAGGCGTCTGCGCCTCATTGCTGCGGTCTTTAATAAGTATGTCGGCCGGATTGACGCGATGGCGAAGGACCGACGTCACACGGCGATGGGTGTCTACGAGTTGTACTTCGACGTCAACTTCG
>JAFUFW010000073.1 GCA_017469685.1 Bacteroidaceae bacterium
ATATTTTAATAATTATAATCATTTCTGTCATTCTTTTTTTATTATAAGTTATAATTTCTGTACGTACCTCAGTCCTCTTCCAGCTCTTCCAAGTAGCGGATGCGCGAGAGCACCTCGTCGGGAATCTTTGCTGGCAGGTGCTCGGTGGGGTCGAAGAGCATGGCCGTGCAGATGCAGAACTTACGGTTGCGTTCGCGCAGCACGTCGATGTTGACGCACCCCTCGCATCCTTTCCAGAACGCTTCGTCGTCGGTCAGGTCGTCGAAGGTCACGGGCAAGTATCCCAACTGGGTGTTCATCTTCATCACGGCCTTACCGCTTGTTAGCGAGAATATCTTGGCGTGCGGCCAGCGAATACGGGCCAGCGAGAAGGTCATATCCTTGATTTTCTTGGCGATACCCATGCCGCGGTACTTGGGGTTGACGATGAGTCCAGAGGTGGTAACATACTGTTTGTTGCCCCACGTCTCGATGTAACTGAAGCCTGCAAACTCGTCGCCGGCCAGGGCGATTACGGCCTTTGCCTCGCGCATCTTAGTGGTGACGTACTCATGCGTCCGTTTGGCAATGCCTGTACCGCGCACCTTAGCGGCATCCTCGATGGTGCGGAGGATGGTGTCGACGTAGCGTTCGTGCGATTCGTCGGCAACGACGATTTGTATGTCACCGGCATAAAAACTGTTCTCTTCCATTGTGTCGTGCTATTATCCTTGGTTTGCGGGTACAACCCCCGAGATGCTATTGAGCACCGCAGGGCGGTCGGCGCCCTCGGCAAGCACTATGAGTATGGTGTCGTCGCCGGCGATGGTGCCGAGCACCTCGGGGATATGGGCGTTGTCAATGTCGTAGGCTACGTGCGAGGCATGTCCCGGCGGCGTGCGGATGACGGCGAGGTTCTGGCTGAACTTCACGGCCACAGCCCCCAGACGGTTCATCTGCTGCACGGTCATGTGGGTGTCGCTCACGCGCTGGAAGCGACGCTGTTCGGGCAGCATGTAGACGAGATGACCGGCCTCGTTGATAGCCTTGCCTATGCGCAGCTGCCGCAAGTCGCGCGAGACGGTGCCCTGCGTTGATGCATAGCCAGCCTTGGCGAGCTCCTGCATCAGCTCTTCCTGCGTGCCTATCTCCTGGCTCGAGATGATAAGTTTTATGACTTCCAGACGAGTATCCTTTTGCATATTGTGGATTAGCTGAATTGTATAATTATTAAAAATCGCCGCAAAGGTATGAATATTATTGCAAATTCACACCATATTGCGGCGATTATTTATGCGAAAAGGAATAAAAAAGCGAATAATTAATGCATTTCCCTATTATAACTATCTAAGCACCTTGCGCGTATCCCACTGCTGGTAGCGGTATTTACGAGGCGACATGCCGACGTACTGCTTGAAATACTTGCCAAAGAAACTCTGCGACGGGAAGTTGAACTCGCGCGCGATTTCCTTGATTGACTTGTCGGTGGAGACAAGTTCCTCCTTCGCCGAGGAAATCACCATCTGGATAATCCACTGCAGAGCTGAGCTGCCACTGCTTTCTTTCACGATGCTTGAGAAGTAGCGGGATGAGAGCGAAAGCTCCTTGGCGTAGAACGAGACCTCACGCTCCTGCTTGTAGTGTTTGAACAGCAGGGACAGGAAACGCTGGAACGTTGTGTCGTGGCTCGACTTCAGATAAAGCGTCACGGCCTCGTTGCTGTTGTAGACATAGATAAGCTCGTAGAAAAGGCTCCGAGCCAAGTTCTTGATAAGCTGCCTGCGAACGAGGGCTGCAAGCGAGACGTCAGCGTGAGCGGCATCGGCCTCTGGAGCGTACATTTCATCGTCGTCGGCTTCCGCCTCGGCATTGTCATACCCTGCCAGATAGTTCGCTTCACTCTCGGCGGCGACTGTGGCAACCTCTTTATTGCGGGCTTCAAGGTTGGAGCGAAGCAGCGATGTAATGGCCTCGACTGCAGAGCGCTGCTCAGCGGTGAGTGTGATGCAGGGATGGTCGCGCATCGTAAGGTAGCAGTTGCTGTTGGACAGGAACTGAAGCAGAGGCATGACAAAGTCAAGACTGGCCGTCACTACAATGCCCTCGAGATCGGGAGAGGACTTGAGGATGCTCACGTAGGTCGATGGCATATAATAATATATGTTGCCTTCACTTATCTGATAAGTCTTGTCGTTCAGGCTGACGGTGATGCTGCCGCGTTGACAAAGAAAAAAAACACACTCATCCATAAGGTTAAGAACGTGGCTGTGAGCCTCAAGCAACGAAATCGCATCCTTTACACTGATAAATTGGAAAGGTAATATTTTATTCATAGTGGATGCAAAATTACTCTTTATTATTGACTTTTTGTCTATTTTTTACATTTATTTTGTTTATTTCTCGCGAATTGAACAAAAACGCTCCATTTTGTGCTCGCCATTTTACCTAAACATACTACCTTTGTAACCAGATATTGCTGTTCTGCGTTATAACCCTTATAAAACAGACAAAAGATGAAAAGACACCTCACGGTCGCGCTTGCGGCAGCTTTAACCTTGGCCTCATGCTCTACAACTGAGAGCGGAGCAGTCAACGGAGCCTCCATGGGCTCAGTATTCGGGAGTGCGCTCGGCGGACTCATCGGAGGATATCGCGGACATAACATCGGGACGATGGTAGGAATGGTCGCCGGCGGAGCCACTGGAGCCGTCATCGGCTCGAGACGCGAAGCCGAACGCCGAGAGGATATAAAAGAAAAAGCTGAGCAGAGAAGGCTGCAGAGGGAGCGCAATGGATATGCCGAAGGCAAGGCAACAGGCGTGCAACGCAAACCCGAGCGTACGCCCGACTACGGGCGCGACTACAACTCGGCCGTGCAGAATGCCGACGCTTCCGAGTCGCCCCTCACGCTGCACAACCTGCGCTTCATAGGGCAGGACGGCAACGAAGCCATCAACCGCGGCGAGATATGCACGCTCGTCTTTGAGCTTGCGAATGCCTCCGGAAGCATGGTCTACGATGTCGTGCCCTACATCAGCGAACTCTCGGGCAACGAGCACATAGAGATTTCGCCCTCAACGAGCATCGAAGCTATTGCCAACGGCGATGCAATACGCTACACCGCAACACTGAAAGCGGACTCACGGCTAAAGGCTGGGACGGCAACATTCCGCATAGCCGTCAGCACTGACGGGAGCGAATTCATACGCCTGCGCGACTTCAGCATAGCAACAGCTAAATAGTTCTCTGCAACTCTCGCAAACGAAAACGCGCGCGGGGCCTCTCGGCCTCGCGCGCGACGCGTGTACTAATAATTATAATAAATAGACTCAGTCTGTGTACTGATTAAGCATAGTGCGTGTCATCCGCCGGACAGGGAACCAGACAGCCACAAGGCCTACGGCAAGCACTGTGGCAAAGATGACAAAGAGATCCGTTGCGTGGACGCTTACGGGGTAGGCATCAACGATGTAGGAGCCCTCGCTGCGGCCAAGTTTCACGAAGCCGAACTGCATCTGCAGGTAGCAGAGCAACAAGCCCAGGGCAATGCCTATCGCAGCTCCTATGCCTGAGATGAGCCACCCTTCGAGCAGGAAGATGCGCGAGACTTGCTCGTCGTTTGCGCCGAGGGAGCGGAGCGTCTGCACATCGGCCTGCTTGTCAATCATCAGCATCGACAGCGACCCGATGATGTTGAACGAGGCCACCAGCAGTATGAACGAGAGGAACAGGTAGGCAATGAATTTCTCTACTTGCATGATGCGGAAGGTGTCGTGCTGCTGCTCGTAGCGGTTCAGCACCTCGAAGCGCGGGCCCAGCAGTGCCTGTATCTCTTTCTGAGCATTGCCTTGCTTAACGCCTGACTTGAGGCGGAGCTCGACAGAGCTCACGAGGCCTTGGGCATCGAAGAGCCTACGGGCGAAAGAGAGCGAAGTGAGAATGTAGTGGGCGTCGTAGCGCGACTGGTTGACGGCGAAGACCACGCCGGGAGAATACAGCTCGTCGCTCGAGAAACTCTGCATAGGGTTTGCCATGTTTACCTGCTCGCCGCGGCGGGGGGCATAGATGGGCAAGGCCCCATCGTAGCGGGCACCGAGCCCTAACTGCTGCGCCAGGCGTATGCCCATGACTCCGTAGTCGAGCACATCGGCATGTAGCACGAACTCGCCGTCGCCATAAAGAATGTCGCTGAGGTTGGCCTGGCGGTCGAAATTGTCGTCGACGCCCTTGATGGTCACCACCCACTGCCGGTCGTTGCCCACGATGAGGGCTTGATCCTCATAGACTTCGGTGTAGACATCAACGCCGTCGTACTGGCGTAAAGCCACGAGCGACGGATCATCGGCGGCCACACTCATGCCCTCGCACAGCACCACCTTCAGTTCGGGGTCGAAAGAAGTGAAGTAGGAAGCCACATATTCGCGGAAGCCATTGAAGACAGACAAGGTCACGACCATTGCCATCGTTGCCACAGCAACGCCGCCGGCCGAGATGCCAGAGATGATATTTATCGTATGATGGCTCTTCCGAGAAAAGAGGTAGCGGCGGGCAATAAAAAAAGAAAACATTATTCACTTAAGAGTTTGTCGATGTTCTCTGCGTAGTCGAGCGAATCGTCGACGAAGAACTTTAGTTCGGGGATGATGCGAAGCTGATGACGGGTGCGAGTGCCGAGCTCGTAACGTATCTGCGAAGCGTTAGCGTTGATGTTGTCGCAAATCTCCTGAGCACGTTCGCTGGGGAAGATGCTGAGGTACCCGCGACAGACACTCATATCGGGACTTATCCTGCAAACACTGACGCTGACGAGCACACCGTGGGTTGCTTGCGTCTGACGCTGAAAGATGTCGCTCAATTCTTTCTGAATGAGCCGGGCTACTTTATTCTGACGTGTTGTTTCCATACCTTTATTATTTACTTTTCACTTCGTTGAAAACGAGAGCATACATCTTCATCTGGCGGAGCATAGCAAGAAGGCCGTTGCTGCGTGTAGGTGATAGGTGCTCGCGCAGACCGATGCGCTCTATGAAATAGAGGTCGGCATCGAGGATCTCCTGTGGCGTATGATCGCTGAGGACTCGTATGAGCAGCGTCACGATGCCCTTGACGATAAGAGCATCGCTTTCGGCTTCGAAATGCACAAGACCTTCGGGCGTGATATCTGCCGTGAGCCACACCCGGCTCTGGCAACCTTCGATTAAGTTCTGCTCGGTCTTGGCACTCTCGGGCAGAGGGTGCTGGCCGTTGCCCAAATCGATAAGCAGCTGGTACTTATCCATCCAGTCTTCGAAATCGGAAAACTCCTCAATTATCTCGTCTTGAATTTCATTTATGGTCATATATTCGTTGGTGAATGAAGTTTAAGAAATGATTATTAATTGTCGTTGTCATTATAGATTAGTTGCAGCAGCGTTTGCCCCACGGCTTGCATCACTGCAGGGTCTATGGCATCGGGGGTGTCGCTGGCGGTGTGCCAAGTAGGCCCGAATGACGAGGTGGCACCTTCGTAGTGTGCGATGATGTCGACGGCAGGGATGTGAGCGATTGTGTTCAGGGGCATGTGATCGTCGGTGACGTAGCCCGCCTCGCGGAGCGGAAAATAGTCTGAAAAGCCTATCTGCCGAGCAAGATGCCAGATGAGATCGACAAGCGTGCTGGCATAGCGGCGCGAAAAGCCTTCGATGGCAAAGCGCGCGCCGCGGCCCCCTACCATGTCGAGGTTTATGGCGAAACGTGCCTGATAGCCGATGGCGAAAGCCTGTTCGGCCCAGAATTTGGAGCCGAGACACCAGAAGTCATCGTCGGCACCGCTGTCGGCCCACTCGGGTGTGCCCTGGTCCTCTACATCGAAACATACGAAGTCAATGCCGTAGCTCAGGCCCGTAGATGCTATCGTGCGTGCCATCTCAAGCATCACGGCTATGCCCGATGCTCCGTCGTTGGCGGCCATGACGGGTGTTCGGTGAAATGCTTCATCAGGATCATGGTCGGCCCAGGCGCGGCTGTCCCAGTGTGCGGTGATAAGTATGCGGTCGGCAGCCTCGGGGTTAAGGCGGGCCTGTATGTTGCGGCAAGGTATCTCGTTGCCGTCATAGCCAGTAACAGAGCCCCGCAGCTCGCTGACCTCACAGCCGAAACTCTTGAACTTACCGGCAATCCAGTTGCCGCATTGCTCATGTCCATCTGTGCCTGGCACGCGGGGGCCGAAGGCGCACTGGGCGTTGACGTAGGCCATAGCGGTGTCAGCCATGAAGGTTGGCGCCGGAGCGAGAGCTATAGTATCTGCGCCAGAGCCGGCCTTGGAACGTCCGGTGCAGGAGCTGAGCGCAAAAAAGCTAATAAGAGCCAGACAATAATAAATAAGGTGTCTGGACGCTGTCTTCATCATATCTTTCATTTTTCCGTGTTCACAATCTGACTGTTATTCTTGCACCTGCTCCATAACCCGCAGGAAGTTAGCGCCCCAGAGCAGCCGGAGATCGTCGTCGCTGAAGTGGCTCTTGAGCCGACGGGTGAGGTTGATCATCTCTGAGGCAGAGGCGAGACCGCGCACGCCGCCGTCGCCATCGAAGTCGGAGCCTATACCTACGTGCTCGATGCCTGCCACGTCGACCATGTGACGGATATGGGCTACAGCGTCAGCTATGCTGGCTTCGCCGTCGCGGCAGAGGAAGCCGTTGTAGAACGTGGCTTGTGCTACGCCGCCTCGTCGGGCCAGGGCTTTGAGCTGGTCGTCGGTGAGGTTGCGCGGATGGTCGCAAAGCGCGCGGCTGGAGGAATGCGAGCATACTACGGGCTTGCTACTGATTTCGAGTGCATCGTAGAAGCTCTTCTCGCTGGCGTGCGAGAGGTCGACCATCACTCCGCGCTCGTTCATCCGGCGGATTACCTGTGCTCCGAAGCTGGTGATGCCAATCGTTGGTTCCCCTTCACGCGGGCGTGCTGAGCCGCAGATATCGTTGTTGCCGTTGTGGCACAGGGTTATATATACCACGCCCTGGCCTGCAAAGTGGTCGATGAGCGAGAGGTCGCGCCCGATGGCATAACCATTTTCTATGCCTAACATGATGGCATGCTTGCCATCGGCCTTTGCACGATAGAGCTCGGCTGGCGTGCGGGCAATGACGAGGGCGGAGGCATTGTCGGCAGCTAACTGGCGAACGCGCCCGAGGCGCTCATCGGCATAGCGGCGAGCCCAGGCATAGCCCTCGGCGTCAAGCTTCCCTTGGGGCAAGTAGGCCACCATGATGCAGGCGTCGAGCCCACCTTCGTGCATCTTATGAAGGTCCATCAGAATGCGAGGGTCGCGGTGGTCGAAGTGTATGTCCTGGTCGAAAAACATAGGTGTATCGCAGTGGCTGTCGAGGGTGAGCGTACGGCTGTGCAGCCGGCGTGCGTCGGCATAGCTCTGAGCCTCAGCCGTGAGCCACAGGAAGAGCGGACGCATGGATGCGTCGGCCCGGAGGACGAAACACTCGGGATGCCACTGAACGCCGATGATGCTCTTCATCTCGCTCGACTCCACGGCTTCTATCACGCCGTCAGGGGCTGTGGCGACGACGTGCAAATGCGGACCGGCCTCGCGAACAGCCTGATGGTGGAATGAGTTCACGGCAAGCTCGCCGGTGCCGAAGATTGAGCGCAACATCGAACCATCAGCGAGGTTGACGCTGTGGGAGGCATAGCTGCGATCGAGGTCCTGGCTGTGCTTGATGGCAGGCGAAGGTATGTCCTGCCACACGGAACCGCCGAGGGCTGCGGCCAACATTTGGCACCCTCGGCAAATGCCAAGTATGGGCAACTGGCGATCGAACGCAAGCCGCGTGAGCATGAGCTCGCACTTGTCGCGCCGCGGGTTAATGCCGTGGAGTGCAGGTGACGGTTCTTCGCCAAGGAAGAGCGGATTGATGTCGCCCCCTCCAGAGAGGATAAGAGCGTCGAGGCTGTCGAGCATGGTGGTGAGCACGTCAAGGTCCTCGGTGGGCGGCAGCACTACGGGTGTGGCTCCGGCCTCGACGACGCTTTGGTAGTAGCCTTCAGCCAACTCGCAGCCTTTGTCGCCAAAGTTGCCGGTGATACCAATCAATGGCTTGCGCCTGGTTCCGGGGAAGCAGGCGTGGGCGCTGTCGTAAGCGTGTTTCCAGTCGAATGAATCAGTCATCAGCGTTGTCAGTTACGAGAGCATTCCTTCGTGCCATGAGCGCTTCGATGGCGGCTTTGTCATCGTCGGAAAGCCCTATTGGCACTTCTTTCTTTATGCTTTGCTTGAGCGAGATGAGCGTCTCGGTAGAGATCACTCCCTCCGTCTCCTGCAGACGGTTGTTGAGCAGCTCCATGAGGTGTGCGTTGTCGCGGGCATAGAGCTTGACAAGCATGGTATAAGGCCCGGTAGTGAAGTGGCACTCCACAATCTCCGGAATGTGCTGGAACTCCTCTACCACGTGCTTGTACATGGAGCCTCGCTCAAGCGTGATGCCTACGTAGGTGCAAGTGTTGTAGCCCAACGAGGCTGGGCTTACGTTGTAGCCTGAGCCAGTGATGACGCCTATGTCAACGAGGCGTTGCACACGCTGGTGAATAGCCGCACGCGAGACGCCGCACTCTGCCGCAACCTCTTTGAAAGGTATGCGGGCGTTGCGGGTTATTATCTCAAGGATTTTCTTGTCGAGGCTGTCAATCTTGTCCATAATCTGTTGCCTTTATAATCATTTTGCAATGCAAAGGTAGGCCTTTTCTCATCAAGTGCAAGCAAACAGTCACAAAAAAATGACACCAAACACATGTTTTGGTGTCATTTTGTGTAAAATAGTTCTGTTTACTGCACTATCTCGAGCAACTCCACGGTGAAGATCAGTGTCGAGAAGGGCGGAATCTTACCGGCTTCGCGGCTGCCGTAGCCGAGCTCCTGAGGGATGTAGACCTCCCACTTTGAGCCGACGGGCATCATTGTCAGGGCTTCTGTCCAGCCTTTGATGACCTGGTTGCATGCGAAGGTGGCCGGCTGCTTGCGCTTGTAGCTGCTATCGAACACAGTGCCGTCGATAAGGCGTCCTTCGTAGTTTACCTTAACCTTTTGCTCAGCCGTAGGCACGGCTCCGGTGCCGGCAGTCAGGACCTTGTACTGCAGTCCGCTCTTGGTGGTGACGACGCTGTCCTTCTTGGCATTGGCCTTCAGGAAGGCTTCGCCGTCGCGGCGGTTTTGCCCGTACTTGGCTTCCATCTTAACCTCATTGTAGTAGTCGAGCTGCTTTGTTGCTACAGCCTGTGCGCTGTCGCTGGTCAACGTGGCATTGCCTGCGATGGCAGCCCGGAAGCCTTCCACGAAGCGCTCGCGGTTGAGGAGGTCGAGGGAGTCGTTGATCTGGCGGTTGACCTGCGGGACGATCTGGTTCTCTACCTGCTGACGTATCTCTATGCCGGCCAGGCGTGCCTTCTCGCGCTTGTCGGCCTCATCGAGCTGAGCCTTGTCGAAGCCCACGAGGAAGTCGGCCATGTAGGCCTCTTCAACGCCCTTGTGCTGGGTGAGATAGTTCATCAGGCCGTTAGTCTGGGCGATGCCGTAGGCATAGCTGAAGTCGGCCATGGGAATGGTGTCGACTTTCACTACGTCAGCCTTTTTCTTGCTTTTCTTAGCCTTCCTGGCAGCGCTTGTGCTGACACACACGAGCAGCCCGAGGGCCAAGGCGATGTATTTGAGTCCTTTCATCGTGGCCGGTTACTTCTCGATGCCGAGCAGATCGATGGTGAATACGAGTGCGCTGAAGGGCTTGATGTTGCCCATGTCGTTGCTGCCGTAAGCCTGGTCCTGAGGAATGTAGACCTTCCACTTTGAACCAACGGGCATGGTGGTGAGGGCTGCCTTGAAGCCGGGGATCACCTGGCTGGCTCCGAACACGGTGGGTTCGCCTTCGAGGTTGCTGTCGAACACGGTGCCGTCGATGAGGGTTCCTTCGTAGTGCACCTTCACGCGGCTGGTGTCAGCTGCCACGGCGCCGTTGCCTTCGGTGAGCACTTCGTAGTAGATGCCGTTGCCGAGGGTCTTGATGCCTTCTTTCTTGGCGACTTCAGCCATGAATTCCTCGCCCTTCTTCTTGTTCTCGCCGTAGGTCTTTTCGCGTGCGGCGCTGCGAACGGCGTCCATCTTAGCCTGAACATAAGAATTAGCGCTGTCGACGCTCATGACGCTCTCCTTGCCTGCTACGGCAGCCATGAAGCCTGCGTAGACGTTGTTCTCGTTGATTGTCTGGGTGCTGTCCTCGCCAAAAATCATCTGGTTGATGTTCTTAACCATGCCCTGGCTGACCTGCTGGCCGATCTGGATACCAGCGTAGTAGGCAGCTTTCTTCTTATCTTCGCCGGCCTTTACGCTCTCATAGAAGCCCTTGAGGAACTCGTCGACGCAAGTAGTGTCGACATTCATGCGCATTGAGAGGTATTCCTTCAGGCCCTGCGTCTGGCTCATGCCGATGGCGTAGCTGAGGGTGTCGATGTCTGTCTTGAGGTTGGCTGTGGGAGCCGACTGGTTGCAGGAAGCCATGACGGCTGCGATGGCCACTGCTGCGATGATAGTTAACTTTTTCATTTTTGCTTTCTTTTATTAGTTGTTTAAAGTACTTTTATCAGTTCTACGTCGAAGATGAGGGTGGAGTAAGGCGGGATGCTGCTGCCGGCCCCGCGCTCACCGTAGCCGAGCAGGTAGGGGATGAAGAAGCGGAACTTGGCACCTTCCTTCATCAGCTGTACGCCTTCGGTCCAGCCGGGGATAACGCCGTCGAGGGGGAAGTCGGCGGGTTCGCCGCGACGGTAGCTGCTGTCGAACACCGAACCGTCGATGAGCGTGCCCTCGTAGTGGCAGCGTACGCGGTCGGTGGCCTTGGGGCTGCGGCCGGAGCCTTCATTGAGCACCATGTACTGGAGTCCGCTCTTGGTGACGATGACGCCGTCTTTCTGGGCGTTAGCATCGAGGAAGGCCTTGCCAGCAGCTATGGCTCCCTGGGCCTGCTGGCGTGCCTGGCGGTCGAAGTACTCGTTGAGCAGAGACTGGGCCTCGCGGTGAGAGATGGCCGGTTCGGCGTCGGTGAGGACGTCGCAGATGCTCTGTGTGAAGTCCTGAACGTTGAAGTTTTCTATATTCATGCTCTTCAGCTGCTGACCGATGCCGAGGCCGAGAGCGTAGCTAATCTTGTCCATGAGTGTGTTCGATGTGATGGTTCTACAAATAATTATTTCGTGCACACACGTACGCGTGCGAGGCACAAATCGGGCGCAAAGTTAGTGCTTTTATTTTATCTTATGCATAGTTAACGTTATTTTTTAGTTTTTTTATCTTTGTTATTGCCCCTTGTCGGCCTTTTTTGCTAATTTTGTCGCGCTTAACAGAATTGACATATGAAGAAAATAGTTATTCTTACGGGGGCAGGAATGTCAGCCGAAAGCGGCATAAGCACCTTCCGCGACGCGGGCGGGCTATGGGAGAAGCACCGGGTGGAGGACGTCGCCACCATCGAGGGCTACGAGCGTAACCCACAGCTCGTGATTGACTTCTACAACGAGCGCCGGCGCCAGCTGGCCAACGTGCAGCCTTGCCGGGGCCACCGCCTCGTGGCCGAGCTTGAGCAGCGCTACGACGTGACCGTCGTCACGCAGAACGTCGACGACCTGCATGAGCGTGCCGGATCCTCGCGAGTCATCCACCTGCACGGCGAGCTAATGAAGGCCACATCGACCTTTGCGCCCAATGACCCTCGCCAGATTGTCACGCTCCCGGCCGAGAACCCCGACATACACCTCGGCGACCGCGCTGCCGACGGCAGCCAGCTGCGCCCATTCATAGTGTGGTTCGGCGAGCCCGTGCCGCAGATAGAGCGTGCAGCAGAGGAGACGTCGACGGCCGACATTTTCGTGGTCATAGGCACAAGCCTCAACGTCTACCCGGCCGCAGGGCTCATACAATTTGCGCCGCCCGAGGCGCCGGTCTACCTCATCGACCCGAAGGACGTAAGCTGGCACAGCGCCCACTCCTTCCACCACATCAAGCGAGGCGCCTCAGAAGGCATGGAAGAGCTTATCTCACTGCTCGCCAAGGAGGCTTAGCCCCATATCTTCGCCTGTCATCTTTCCAGGGGAAGGTCCCCTGTTTTTATCCTAAACATACACCTACTTTCATTCCATGACTAAACTTGAAGCAGTAATGGCCGAGAACCGGCGCTGGCAAGAGATTGTACGCCTGCGCACTGTGGCCGACCTGAACAAAGCCGTACGCAACGGGCACGCAACAGATATCATCAACGTAACAGAAGCCCTGCAGGAGCGGCGCATAGCAAATGTCGCCGATGAGATTGAAGACTGCGGTTGCCGCCTCGTGCTGCTGGCCGGCCCCTCGAGCAGCGGCAAGACGACAACCTGCAAGCGCCTGGCCGTACAGCTGGCAGCTTGCGGCCTGCGCCCGCGCATGATTTCCATGGACAACTATTTCGTCGACCGCGAGCATACGCCGCGCGATGCCAACGGCGAGTACGACTTCGAATGTCTCGACGCCGTCGATGTGCCATATTTCAACGAGCATCTGACCGCGCTGCTCGACGGGCAGGAAGTGGAGCTCCCACACTTCGACTTCCAGAGCGGCACGCGCCAGACGGGCGGCGAGCGCATGAAGCTCGACGCCGCTGACGTGCTAATCATTGAGGGCATCCACGCCCTTAACCCAGACCTCACACCCGCCATCCCGGACAACCTGAAATATCGCCTCTACGTCTCGGCACTGACGACGATTCAGCTCGACGAGGAGCGGCGAATCTCCACCTCCGACAACCGCCTCCTGCGCCGCATCATACGCGACAATAAGTTCCGGGGATATAGTGCCAACGAGACAATACACCGCTGGCCCAGCGTGCGCGCAGGCGAGGAGAAATGGATATTCCCCTATCAGGAGAACGCCGACCGCATGATCAACAGCGCCCTGCTCTACGAGATAGCCGTGCTCCGAGGCTATGTCATGCCACTGCTCGAAGAGGTGCCTGCCGACAGCCCCGAGTACGACGAAGCCATGCGCCTGCGCGGCCTCGTGGGCTTCTTTGAGCCTATACATGCGAAACAGATCCCGCCCACATCACTCCTGCGCGAATTCCTCGGGGGCAGCAGCTTCCATTATTAAACCACACTGCCCCCTCACAGGATGGAAGGGAGCAACCCGCTGAAGTCACGCCCCGGCCACTCCCCGCACACAAGGAAGCACCGACCTGAAGGACAGAGAAAAGAAGATATAAAGATCATGGAAAAGAACAATAACGCACAAGGGCCCACACACCTCCATCACAGAGAAGGGTTGGGAGGAGGCTCTGCAATAGCTTCCTTCTTGGAGGCCCGGGGCGTGAAGCCCACGTCCACGCGGCTGCTTGTGTACCGCGCACTGGCTGAGCACCACCACCCCATGTCGCTGCGCGAACTCGACGATGCCCTCGACACCGTCGACCGCTCATCCATCTTCCGCACGCTCACCCTCCTGCTCGCCCACCATCTGGTGCACGTCATCGAGGGCGGCGCAGGCACTGCGCTCTACGAGGTTTGTGAAGGGCACGACCACTGCTCGCTCAGCGACCAGCACGCCCACTTCTACTGCACATCATGCCAGCGCACCTTCTGCTTCCACAGCCTCCACGTGCCTCAACCAGAGATGCCGGCAGGCTTCACAGCCACCGCCATCAACTACCTCGTAAAGGGCCTCTGCCCCGACTGCGCTGCATCACCAGTCAAGTAATGCCGGAGCGGGCCGCAAAAAAGGCTTAAGGGTTAACGCCAAAACCCTTAAGGGTTATTGCCAAAAGGGTCAAGGGTTATCGGCAAAAGACTTAAGGGTTTTAGGTGTCCCACCATGGTGGGACACCCACAACCCCTAAAGGCCACGCTCTGAAGTCTGTGCTTCCACCGGTTTTCTCGTCCGCCTCAGGCTATCGTCTTCGCTTATATTTTGCGCATACTCATATATTGACGAGGAAACCCTGCCAGTGATTATTATGGCACAGTACGAAAAAAACAACTTATTAGGCTAATAAAAAAAATAAGCCCTGATTGATAAAAGATCAATCAGGGCTTTGTGTGGTGTCACCAGGAATCGAACCGGGGAAACAATGATTTTCAGTCCTTTGCTCTACCAACTGAGCTATGACACCATCGTTAGCTTTGCGCCTCCTCTTCGGATTTGCGGGTGCAAAGGTATATGTTTTTTCTTGTCTGTGCAAATAATTGGATAAAAATATTTGCCTTTGGCGAAAAAAAGTGCGATATATTGACAGGTAATCGTAAATAATGCTTACCTTTGCAGCCGCTATCGGAAAGTAGCGCAGTTGGTAGCGCACTACGTTCGGGACGTAGGGGTCGGGCGTTCGAGTCGCCTCTTTCCGACGCGTTGAACGACAAGCGGCTGGAAATCAGACCGTCTTGTCGTTTTGATGAAAATAGGCGGGACAAGATTGGACCGCAATGTCTCATTGGCATTGGTTGTCTGGTAGGCAAACAATGCAAAAAAATGCATGTTTCCGACAATAAATCCATCGCGCGTATAAGAGTAAACTACGATGGTATTGAGCAATTCCGGCCGCCACAGTTCGTGCGGACGGACAAGTCTGCGTATGTGTATTTCTAGTAACCATATATATTCAAAACCATGAGTTGGCTCTTGATATATCGTAGGTGAAGATGTTCCAGGTGCGGTTTCGTATCTCGCTCTCAGACCGTGCGCGGAAGCCCCGGACTAGGATACCGTTCACGCGTACCCAGCCGCGTCCCACGCCGTAGCGGTCGAATCCGAACTTCACCTTGTAGGCTGGCGCCTCTCCCTGCTGCAGGTCGTCGCCCACATGGCGGGAGGTGTCCACGAACTCCGCGAACCGCTCGCGCAGGCGTCCTGTGCCATGGGTCCCCGTGGCCAGCGTGGCTTGTGCCATGGCCTTGATTTCAGCCGCCCAGCGTCGCTCCTGCGCGTTGAACTCAGCAGCCGTCAAGAGATGTGGTGTCTCGTCTTTCATGGTGCAAAAATAAAAAATTCCCACCCGATTGGGGGTGGGACACTAAAAGGGGGTATGCTATGCTTTATTTCCTATCAATCTCGTCCAGACGTTTCTGCACATCCCTGAGGTTGTCCTGCCAGTCCTTGGAAGTCCAGTCGTGCTGGTGCTTCCTCTGGTATCCCTTTCTGCCGGCACCTTTACCGCCGAGTACCAGGAACACGACGACCCAGAAGGCGACAATGAGGAACGCAGCCGCCGGGCTGATATCGAAGAGGAAGAAGAGAGGTGTCATGATCGTCGGATTATGGAGTGTTGACGTTGCAAATATAGTTATTCCCAGGCACGTAGCCAAGGGAAAAGGATTTTTTCCTTTCTAAGCCCATCCTTATTAGGGTGATACTTGCATATCCTCTATCATCTTGCGAAACATTTTGTTCCTGGATAAGAGCTCGTTCTGGATCTCCATCTCTTCCATGCGAAACCTCCGGGGCCTTTCGGCTACCCGACACGATGCAGCTCTCAATGGGTTTGAGAATTTCATTAAGAGGTGTAGGCATAAAAATAGCCAGCTGAGGGAACGGCTGGCGGCTCTTTGATGCAGCACTTAGAATTTTGACGCTGCAAAGTACGGGATAATATTTGAATTGTGCAAGGAATACGGGGAAAAGGAAGAGAAAGGCATTAATTTTATAACTTTTCCCTCGAATAACTTGCATAATAGTATTAAAAGTACTACCTTTGCGTCGTCAAACAATAAGAATAACGAATAATGAAACGCTACAAAGTATAGGGTTTGATGAAAGAAAATAAAACGAAAGATTTATAATAAAAGTAACGAAATACCATTGTATTAAAGCACTTTAGCACATTTTGCGATAATTATTAAACTTTGCTAATTTCCGCTATTGTGATGCAAT
>JAFUFW010000074.1 GCA_017469685.1 Bacteroidaceae bacterium
AAGTTGCGGGCGTATGAGGTCATGGCCATCTGGATTTCCTTGCGCTGGTTCAGAGCTTCCAGGAACTCCTGAGTCTGCTCCAGGAACAGGCCTTTGTCGCCATCGGAGCGGTCCTGCAAGTGCAGGTCGACATTGGAACCCAATCCATAGCCAGGAATCATACCGGGCTCGAAGAGGAATATCTGTGCCTCGGGGATTTCCTGCATCATCTTCACCATCAGCATGATTTTCTTCACGCTGGAGCTGTGCTGAAGTCCCTTGCGCTCGTTCCAGTGCTTCAGGCGAAGGATGACCATACCATTGGCGGCACCCTGGCCGGACATCATACCATAGCCGGAGGTGCGGGAGAATGTGCGGATGTCCTCATCCTGTTCGATGATGGCCTGCACCTTGTCGAGCACGCTCTCCGTGTAGGCGAGGTTGCTGCCCGGAGGACAGGTGACGTTCACCATGAGCACACCCTGGTCTTCCTGAGGAACGAGTCCCTTAGGCAGGGAGGTCATGAAGAATACGAGCAGTACCACGGCGATGCCGAGGCTCAGCGGAGCCACCCAGCGGTGGTTGATGGTGCCGCGGAGGCTGCGGTTGTAGCCACGAAGCGAGCCACCATAGCTCCAGTTATATGCCTTACGCGTACCTTTGTTCAGTGATAGGAAGAAACGGCTGACGGGATTCTTGGCCTCGCGATTGTCCTTGGCGGGACGCATCAGCATGGCACACAGGGCGGGGCAGACAACGAGAGCGGACACGCAGGAGATACCTACGGCCACAGCCAGCGTGACGCCGAACTGGGTGTAGAACATTCCACTGGTTCCGGGCATCATGGTCACAGGAATGAACACGGCCATGAAGACGAACGTACATGAGAGCACTGCCATCGTGACGTCTGCCATGGCATCCTTGGTTGCCTTGTAGGCGCTGGTGTAGCCTGCATCGAACTTCGCCTGCACGGCCTCGACCACCACAATAGCGTCGTCGACCACAGTACCGATGGCCAGCACCAGAGCGAAGAGCGTCAGTAGGTTCAGCGTGAAGCCGGCCAGTTGCAGAGCCGCGAACGTTCCGACGAGGGAGATGATGATGGAGATGGAAGGTATCAGCGTGGCACGGAAGTCCTGAAGGAAGAAGTACACCACGAAGATTACCAAGAAGATGGCGATAATCAGGGTCTCCTCCACATTGGCAATGGACTCCAGCAGGAAGTCGTTGGAGGACATCATCTGCTCGAAGTGCAATCCTTTGGGCAGTGTCTTCTCCATCTCCTCCAAGGCGGCGGTGAAGCGGTCGTTGGTCTCCTTGGCGTTGGCTCCGGAGAGCTGGAAAGCCATGAAGGTGACCGAGGGCTTGCCGTTCAGCTTACCGCTATAGCCGTAGTCCACCTGTCCGAGTTCGAGTTCGGCAACATCCTTGAGGCGCAGCAGCGAGCCGTCGCTTTTGGCCATGATGACAATGTTCTCGAATTCCGATACCTCTTTCAAACGGCCGGTATAGCGAAGGGTGTACTGATAGACGTTGTCCACGCCATTTCCATGGCCGCCTTCCATGGGCTTTTCGCCGAACTTACCTACTGCTGCCTCGAGGTTCTGCTCGGCCAGGCAACCGGTGATGTCCGATGGCACGAGGCCATACTGTGCCATCACTTCCGGCTTGAGCCAGATGCGCAGCGAGTAGTTGGCAGCGAGGGCGAACACTTCGCCGACACCTTGAATACGCTTCAGCTGCGGCGTGATGTTGATGGCCATGTAGTTTCCCATGAAGTTCTGGTCATACTCAGGCACATCTGACACCATGGCGTCAATCTGCAGCATGGAGGTCTGGCGCTTGAAGGTCGTAACACCAATCATGGTGACTTCCTGGGGTAGCAGACCCTGGGCCATGGAGACGCGGTTCTGGGTGTTCACTGCTGCCATGTCGGCGTTAGTGCCCTGCTTGAAGTAGACGGTTATCTGTGCGGAACCGGAGTTTGTGGCCGTGGAGGTCATATATGTCATGTTCTCCACACCATTGATGCTCTCTTCCAGCGGCTGGATGACGGCCTTGGTCACCGTCTCTGCCGAGGCACCCGGGTAGGTAGCGCTGACTACGACCGTTGGCGGTGCGATGTCAGGGAACTGCTCTACGGGCAGGTTGAAATAGCTGATAGCGCCCAACAGCACGATGACAATGGCTATGGACATTGCCATCACAGGGCGCTTTATGAATATGTTTCCTTTCATGTTTTTTATTCTTTCTATGTTTTTCTGGTTATTCAAAGATTAAAGAGCTCTTAGATGTTCCAGATGTTATAGATTAATGTAGTTACTTCACCAGGGCTCCTTCCTTGACCATGCCTGCGCCGTCGGCGATAATCTCGTCGCCAACGTTCAGGCCTGAGAGCACGATGAATTCCTTTCCAGGATTGTAGGGAGCTACTTCGATGTTGGTGCCAACGGCAGTACGCTGTCCGTCGACGTTTTCGACTTTGAACACCTGGTGCACGGTCTGTAGCTGTTTGACGGCGGCGGCGGGCACGACGATGTGGTTCTTCATCTCGACGGGGATTATGACGTTGCCTGTGGATCCCGAATGGAGCAGGCCGTTGGGGTTGTTGAATACTGCGCGCAGCGAGACACTGCCTGTCGTCTGGTCAACAACGCCGCTGGCAGTCTCCACGACTCCTGTCTCTTCATATTCAGAGCCATCGACGAGCTGGAGGCGCACAGCGGGCATAGCCTTCACGGCTGCCTCGGCGCTGCCAGCCTCGCGAATCTTCTCTAAGAGCTGAGCTTCAGTCATCGAGAAGTATACGTACATCTGATGGTTGTCAGAGACGGTGGTCAGTGGGGTGGGGATGCTGGGGCCTACGAGGGCACCGACGCGGTAGGGCAATGTGCCTACGACGCCGTTGGCAGGACTCTTCACTACGGTGTATGAGAGCGAGTTGGCGGCGTTTGTCACGGCTGCTGTGGCCTGGGCAACAGCGGCTTTAGCCTGAGCGTAGGCATTGTTTGCCGTCTGAAGGTCGAACTCGCTGACGACTTGCTGGTCGTAGAGGTTCTTGGTGCTTTCGTAGCTGAGCTTGGCTGTTGCCTCGGCTGCCTTGGCTGCTTGCAGATTGGCACGAGCTGTGTTGAGGGCTGCCTGATAGGGAACCTGGTCGATGATGAACAGGGTTTGTCCCTTGCTGACTTTCTGACCCTCTGTGACCAGCAGGCGCTGTAGTGTGCCGCTGACCTGCGGCAGCACCTGAATGTCTTGTCGGCCACGGATTGTGGCGCTGTACTTGGTGTCGATGGTGCGGTCTTCGGCCTTCACCTTGATGGTCTTATAGGCTACGGGGGCTTGCTGGGCACCTTGCTGCTGCTTGCCTTTGCAGGCTCCAAGCATGGTTCCTACGAGAGCTATTGCGAGTAAAGCTCTGAATTGTGATTTTGTGTTCATTTTGGCTTAAATAATATTGTTTAATGCTTCTTTTTTCTGAAATCGGCGGCAAAGGTACGACTTTTTGCTCAAACAACCAATTCTCTCTCTTTGCGAAGTTGCAATTTTTTTGGTCTATTTTTCTTGTAAGGGTGCTTTTTCGTCTTTTTTAACAGCCATATATAGCAAAACGGGAACGGCCATCGGCTGTCCCCGTAATGTGAAATGTTAAAAACCAATGTGAAAGATAGGTGGTGTGTAAACTTCAGTTATCCTCTAAGTCGGCAGAGATGAGGTTATGTGAGGTTGCTGATGAGCATGTTCAGCGAGTTCTCATCCTGAATGAGCACTTCACGAGGCTTAGAACCCTGAGAGGTGCCTACGATGCCCGCTTTCTCGAGCTGGTCCATGAGTCGGCCGGCGCGGTTGAAGCCTATCGAGAACTTTCGCTGTATCATCGATGTGGAACCCTGCTGCGTCTGCACGATAAGGCGTGCCACCTCGGCAAACATCGGGTCGAGGTGCTCGAGGTCGGCATCGTTGGTGCTTCCGCCGCCATCTTCCATTGGCGGGCGTGGCAGTGCGAAGGGATGGTTGTAGCTTTGCTGGCAGGCGATGAAGTTTGCAATGCGCTCCACCTCCGGAGTATCGACAAAAGCACACTGCAGGCGTACGGGTTCTGAGCCGGCGAGGAAGAGCATGTCGCCCTTGCCGATGAGCTGGTTGGCACCAGGTCGGTCGAGGATGGTTCGGGAATCTATCATCGCGCTGACTTTGAAGGCCATACGAGCAGGGAAGTTGGCTTTGATTGTGCCCGTGATGATATTTGTCGTGGGGCGTTGCGTGGCAATAATCATGTGCATTCCCACGGCGCGTGCCAGCTGTGCGATACGGGCTATGGGTAGCTCTATCTCCTTGCCTGCCGTCATGATGAGGTCGCCGAACTCGTCGATGATGACGACGATGTAGGGCAGGAACTTGTGGCCGTTGTTGGGGTTGAGCTGGCGGCTCTTGAACTTCTCGTTGTATTCCTTAATATTTCGTGCGTGCGCGCGCTTGAGAAGGTCGTAGCGCGAATCCATCTCTACGCAGAGGCTTTTGAGCGTGTTGATGACTTTCTGCACGTCGGTGATGATGGGTTCCTCCTCGTCGTCGTCCTCAATCTGCGCAAGGAAGTGGTTGACGATGGGCGAGTAGATGGGGAACTCGACCTTCTTCGGGTCGACCATCACGAGCTTAAGCTCGGCGGGATGCTTCTTGTAGAGCAGCGATGTGATAATGGCATTGAGGCCTACGGACTTACCTTGTCCCGTGGCTCCTGCCACGAGCAGGTGGGGCATCTTCACGAGGTCGGCCATGAACACTTCGTTGGTGATAGTCTTGCCCAAGGCCATGGGTAGTTCCATCGTTGTCTCCTGGAACTTCTTGCTGTTGAGAATGCTCTCCATCGATACTATCTGCGGCTTGGCATTTGGCACTTCAATACCTATGGTTCCCTTGCCGGGGATAGGCGCGATGATACGTATGCCGAGAGCCGAGAGTGAGAGGGCGATGTCGTCCTCCAGGTTGCGGATCTTGGATATGCGAACGCCAGGGGCGGGTGTAATCTCGTAGAGCGTGATCGTCGGTCCTACGGTGGCCTTGATGCTCGATATCTCTACGCCGAAGGTGCGCAGGACGTAGATGATCTGATCCTTGTTCTTCGTCTGCTCCACCATGTCGATGCTTGCGCGTGGGTCTATGTCGTAGTGCTTGAGCAGGTCGAGTGTGGGGTAGTGGTAGTTTTCGAGGTCGAGCTTGGGGTCGTAGGGCTCGAGTGCGGCGGCATGGTCTTCGTCGGCAATCTCCTCTTCCACGGGGGTGTTGATTTGCAGTGGTGTATTAGAGGAGGGTATGGCGGGTGCGTCGCCCTGGGCTGCTGTCACCCAGAACTCGTCTGAGGCCCCTGCCGTGTCGCCTGCTTCGGCTGCTGCCGGCTTGAGCGCGCTTTCGGGCGTGGCGGATGTCAATGTTGCCAGGGGGATGTCGTCGGCTGTGGGGTAGGGATCTACGGAAGAACCGTCGAGAGAGGAAGGTTCTACGGGGGAACCGTCGAGCGCGGAGCCGGAGCCACCATACTCTGACGGGGCACCGTCGAGCTCAGAGGCTGTGGCATCGTCTTCGGTTTTCTCGTGTGGCTTATAGAACAGCCCTACGATGCGGCTGAACACTGGATAGCGCTCGCGCAGTTCGCGTGCGAGTTGCTGAGGATGCATAAGCCGCTTGATGATGCGTATGGTCTCGGCGCTGAGATAGCAGAGGTAGGTCAACAGCGCCAGCAGGATGACGATGAAGGTGCCTGCCTTGCCGCCAAAGCGTTCTAATATGTCTACGATGTGTTCGCCATGGTAGCCGCCTGGGCGGATATAGCTGATGGCTGGGTTGCCGGCAAAGGCAGTTGTGAGGAAGAAGGCTGCAGCCACGCTCACCCAGCACAGCAGGATGGCGCAGTTGAGGAACCATTTCCACAGGCGCACGTGGTAAGCCCCGGTGAGCTTGAGCGATGTGGCGAAGAGAAAAACTGGGATGAAGAAGGCGCCGAGGCCGAAATTGCGTGTTATCCAGAAGTCGCTCCACCAAGCGCCTATGTAGCCGGCCCAGTTGTGGGCGTTGTTGACGTAGTCGCTCTGCAGCACCTTCTGATCCTCGCCTCCCGTCATCAGGTGTGAGACGAAGCTAAGAAGCGTGAAAGCCGCGAGCGCCAAGAAGAGCACCCCAAAGGCCATGCCAAGGGATTCACGCCTGCTCGTGCGTTCGTCCGATTCGCCGAGAAGGGCAGATACCAGATGGAAGCCCCCTTCGCTCTGAGAAGCCTGCTTCTTCGGCACACGCTTAGCGGAGTGCTTTTTGGGCGTTCGTTTTGTGTTTTGCTTTTCCATAAATGCTTTTCTATTCCTTATTTCGCTGCAAAATTAAATCTTTTTGCTAACTTTTCACAAGTTTATGAGCAATTTTTTTTCAAAAAGAATTAATTTTGCACGACTTAACAAAGAAATAACATCTGAGAGAGTGAAGTTTTTAGTCGATAAAATAGATAAAAGGGCTATTCCGAATTTGCCGGTGGAGCGATTTGAAGGGCGGATAGTGGTCATCCAGAGCGTAGGCGAGGCCCGCCGCGCTGTCGACTATCTGCTGCGATTCCCGCGCGTAGGCATCGACACGGAAACGCGCCCAAACTTCCACCCCGGGCCGATGCACCCCGTAGCATTGCTGCAGGTGTCTACTTCGGACATCTGTTTCCTCTTCCGCCTCAATCATATCGGGTTGCCTGAGTGCCTCATCCGCCTGTTCACCGACGAGAGCACAGTGAAGATAGGTCTCTCGCTGCAGGATGATTGGTCCCAATTGCGTAAACGCAGGGATTTCCAGCCTGTTAGCTACATTGAGCTTCAGAACTACGTTAAGCCACTCGGCATACTCGATATGAGCCTCCAGAAGCTTTATGCTAATTTCTTTGGCAAGAAGATTTCGAAGACTCAGCGGCTGACGAACTGGGAGGCCGACGTGCTGACAGAGCCGCAGAAAGCGTATGCGGCCACCGATGCCTGGGCCTGCCTGCGCCTCTATGACGAGATGACAGAATTGCTCACCAACCATAACTACGAACTCAAACGAACCATAACAGATGCTGACACTGTATCTTAAGCGCGGCAAGGACGAGTCGCTTCGCCGTTACCATCCATGGATATTCTCGGGCGCAGTCCACCACATCGACGGGCACCCCGAAGAAGGCGACCTGGTACGCGTAGTCACTGCCGACGGCGATTTCATTGCCGTCGGGCATTGGCAGATAGGCTCAATAGCCGTTCGCGTGCTCACGTTTGCCGACGAACCCATCGACGCTGCCTTCTGGCATAGCCGCCTCAGCACGGCGCTCAGCGTCAGGCAGGCTGTTGGCCTGGCTGGTCGCGAGGATAATACCACGTTCCGTCTCGTGCATGGAGAGGGCGATATGCTCCCTGGCCTCGTCGTCGACGTCTATGGCAACACGGCCGTTGTGCAGGCTCACAGCGTGGGCATGCACGTCTGTCGGCGCGAGATAGCTTCTGCCTTGCAGGGGCTTGAAGGGCTCGAGATCGACAATATCTACTACAAGAGCGAGACGACGCTTCCCTTCAAGGCCGACCTCGGGCAGGAAAACGGCTTCCTCGTAGGCGGCGACGCTGACGACGTGGCTCTGGAGAATGGCCTTCGCTTCCACATCGACTGGCTGCGGGGACAGAAGACAGGGTTCTTCGTTGACCAGCGCGACAACCGCTCACTCGTGGAGCATTATTCGCGTGGCCGCAACGTTCTGAATATGTTCTGCTACACCGGCGGCTTCTCTGTCTACGCTATGCGCGGAGGTGCCGCTAAGGTGCATTCCGTCGACAGCTCGGCTAAGGCGGTGGAACTCGTCAATGCCAACGTCGAACTCAACTTCCCGGGCGACAGCCGCCACGAGGCTTTTGCCGAGGACGCCTTCCGCTTCCTCCAGCAGATGGACGATGGCGCCTACGACCTCATCATCCTCGACCCGCCTGCCTTTGCCAAGCACAAGGATGCCCTGCGCAATGCACTGAAAGGGTACACCCGACTCAACCTGCGCGCCTTCGAGAAGATTCGCCCAGGCGGCGTACTGTTCACCTTCTCGTGTTCGCAGGCCGTCTCGAAAGAGCAGTTCCGCACTGCCGTCTTCACCGCCGCTGCCATCAGCGGTCGGAGCGTGCGCATACTGCATCAGCTGCACCAGCCTGCTGATCACCCCATTAGTATCTATCATCCTGAGGGAGAATACCTGAAAGGGTTGGTGTTGTATGTTGAATGACAACTTGTGTTAAGAAATATTAATCCAGGTGCTGTGAAATCCTTGTTTTGGTTAAAGTTTCTTAATGAGAGGGCATTTTTATTATCAAATATTTGCTCGCTAACATGAGATGACTACCTTTGCAACGTGTTTTTCATGGTATTAGATTTAAGGTTAATGGAAGGTGGGTTGTCGTGAGACAACCCCCTTTTTTTGTGTCCTGCGCAGATTCCCTGTTGACACACGCCTAAAGCCTACTCGAAAACACGCCCAAGGCTTATGCCAATAACCCTTAAGGGTTCTGGCCATAACCCTTAAGGGTTTGGGGCAAAACCCTCAAGGGTTCTGAACGCACCCCTCAAGGGCTCCAAATCCAATCCTCAAGAGTGTCTGACGCATTCCTCAATAGCGGCATATACTTTTTGACTGGCTACCTGTTTACTTTGAACTAACTATACGACTTGTTATGACACACATTAAGACTGAAAGCTATCTGCGGCGGCGCGCCCGCCTGAAGGCTGATATGGGCAGCGGCCTGCTCCTCTTCCTCGGGAATGCAGAGGTGGGAATGAACTATGCCGACAACACATATCGTTTCCGCCAGGACTCATCGTTCCTCTACTTCTTCGGCCTTGACGATGCCGGCCTGGCTGCTGTAGTGGACATTGATGAGGATCGCGAGATAGTGTTCGGCAACGAGCTCACTATCGACGACATAGTCTGGACGGGCACCATGCCCACGCTTCGCGAGCGTTGCCAGGCTTTCGGCATCACTGACACACGCGCCAAGAGCCAACTGAAAGCATACCTCGACAATGCACGCCGTAGGGGGCAGCAGATACATTTCCTGCCACCTTACAGAGGCGACCACCAGATTTGGCTTTGGGAACTGTTAGGGCTGAACCCCAACGAGCAAGCCATACAGGTGTCGACACGCCTGGTGAAAGCTATCGTCAGCCAGCGCATATACAAGGATGCTGAGGAGATTGCAATCATCGAGGAAAGTGTCGACATAAGCACACAGATGCACTTGGCGGCCTATCGTAAGGTACGCCCAGGCGTGCACGAGGCTGAGGTGGCGGCAGCTGTCGAAGAGGTGGCGTGCAGAGGAGGCAACAGCTTGGCGTTCCCCACAATAGCAACTGTTCAGGGCCAGGTGCTCCACAACCACGGCTTCATCCATGAGCTGCGTGAGGGCGACATCTTCCTCCTCGATGCTGGTGCTGAGACACGCCAGCACTATGCAGGCGACCTCTCGTCGTCGATGCCCGTAGGCCGTCGCTTCACCCAGCGGCAAGAGACAATCTACAATATACACCTCGAGAGCTTCAAGGCTGCAGTAGACACACTGCGCCCGGGCGTGCCTTTCCGCGAGGCTCACATAGCGGCTGCTACCAAGATATGCGAGGGCATGAAGGCGCTCGGATTGATGACGGGCGACCCGGTGGAAGCCGCAAACATTGGAGCCTACGCCCTCTTCTTCCCCTGCGGCCTCGGCCATATGATGGGCCTCGACGTTCACAACATGGAGAACCTCGGCGAAGAGTATGTGGGATATGAGGATGGCCAGGTGAAGTCGACGCAGTTTGGCTTCAAGTCGCTCCGCCTGGCACGCCCCCTTGAGCCCGGATTCGTGTTCACCGTGGAACCGGGAATTTATTTCATCCCGGAGCTCATCGACAAGTGGCAGGCCGAGCATCAGTTCACCGACTTCATACGCTACGACCGCCTCGGACCGTGGCGCGATTTTACAGGTCTGCGCAACGAACTCGACTATGTCATCACTGCTGACGGCGTGCGTCAGCTCGGCACCATACGCAAGCCGATGACTCTCGACGAGGTTTATGCAGCGAAAGAGGGGGAGTGATAGTTGAGATAACTGCAAAAGAAGGGACTGTGTCATACTTCAGAATGACACAGTCCCTTCTTTTGTAGTTTTGGTTAGTTCGTTATTCTCCGAAGTAACGCTTGTACAGGCCTTCGAAGCCCTTGCCGTGGCGAGCCTCGTCCTTGGCCATCTCGTGCACGGTGTCGTGGATAGCGTCGAGGTTGAGCGCCTTAGCCTTTTTGGCAATGTCCATCTTTCCGGCGCAAGCTCCGGCTTCAGCTTCCATACGTTTCTTGAGGTTGGTCTTTGTGTCCCATACACACTCGCCGATGAGCTCGGCAAAGCGGCTGGCGTGGTCTGCCTCCTCGAAAGCATAGCGGCGGAAAGCCTCGGCAATCTCGGGATAGCCTTCGCGGTCGGCCTGGCGGCTCATGGCCAAATACATTCCCACTTCCGAGCATTCGCCCTCGAAGTTGGATTTTAAACCTGCCCAGATTTCGGGGTCGCAACCTTTGGCAACGCCAATCTCGTGCTCGGTCACGAACTCGAGTTTTCCGTCTTCTTTGAGCTCTCTGAACTTGCTACCTGGAACCTTACACTGCGGGCAGCGCTCGGGTGGCTCTGGACCTTCGTGGATGTAACCACAAACGGTGCATACGAATTTCTTTGTCATGATCGTTTTTTCGTTAAAGGGTTGTTATTGTTATTATCTATCGCTTGTCGTACTTTATTTCATTCTTAGTTTCCGCAAAGGTAAGCCAAAAACGTTTTTGTGCAAAACTTTTGCTTATTTTTTTATAAAAATGTTCGCATATCGGCGATATTCATTAACTTTGTAGCCGCAAAAACCATTACCAAAAGGAAATGAACTACGGATTTGTAAAGATGGCGGCTGCTGTGCCAGAGGTGAGAGTGGCTGACCCGAAGTTTAATGTTCAATCCATCGAGAACCTCGTGTTGCAAGCCGAAGGACGAGGCGTCGAAGTGATTTGCATGCCTGAGCTGTCACTGACGGGCTACAGCTGCGGCGACCTCTTTGCCCAACAGCTTTTGCTTGATGAGGCCGAGATGGCTCTGTTGCACTTGATGAATATCTCGCGGTCTCTGGATATAATATCAATAGTCGGACTGCCTGTGCCTTACAAAGGTTCGCTATTCAACTGTGCTGCCGTCGTGCAGAAAGGCAAAATACTCGGCCTCGTGCCGAAGACTTACCTGCCCAACTACCGCGAGTTCTATGAGCAACGCTGGTTTGCGAGCGCTACACAACTGGCTCCTGAAGCTGAAGTGTGGATATGCGGGCAGCTGGTGAGGCTGTCGGCACGTCAGCTTTTCCGAACGCCAACGTGCACCTTCGGCGTGGAGCTCTGCGAGGATTTGTGGGCTACCGTATCACCCTCGAGCCTCCAGGCTCTCGGCGGAGCTGAGATAATCTTCAACCTGAGTGCCGACAACGACGCCGTGGGCAAATTAGCCTATCTGCGCAATCTGCTCTCTCAGCAGAGTGCACAGGCGTTGTGCGGATATGTCTACAGCGCTGCTGGTTTCGGCGAGAGCACACAGGACGTGGTGTTCAGTGGCAAGGCTTTTATCCTTGAGTATGGAAAAGTGCTCGCGCAGGCGAAGCCTCATTCATTGACCGCTCAGATTGTTGAGGCTGAGATAGACATTGAGCGTCTACGCTCTGAGCGTCGGGTGAATACTACGTTCACAGCCAATGCTGCCTTTGCTGCGAGATTCGGCTTGCAGCGCTATACTGTTGTTGACACGGCACTCATCGGGCAGCATGAGTTCGAGTTCACACGCGAGGTAAACGCATATCCCTTCGTCCCCACCGGCAAGGATCTTGACGAACGCTGCGAAGAAATATTTGCCATTCAGGCTGAAGGCCTTGCCAAGCGCCTTACTCACACCAGGACATCCACCGCCGTAATAGGCATCTCCGGAGGTCTCGACAGCACGCTGGCGCTGCTCGTAGCCGTCAAGGCTTTTGACCTGTTGAAACTGGACCACAGGGGCATCGTGGGCGTCACAATGCCTGGCTTCGGCACAACCGACCGCACGTACAACAATGCCGTTGACCTCATGCATGCCCTTGGCATCACCATGCAGGAGATAAACATCTCGAAGGCTGTCATCCAGCACTTCGATGATATTGATCATGACCCCCGTGTGCAAGATACAACTTATGAGAACGCGCAAGCGCGCGAACGCACGCAGATACTGATGGATCTTGCCAATCAGCTCGGAGGCCTTGTCATTGGCACAGGCGACCTCTCGGAACTGGCTCTCGGATGGTGCACCTACAATGGCGACCATATGTCGATGTATGGTGTCAACGCCGGCGTGCCGAAGACTCTCGTCCGTCATCTCGTGCACTGGGTTGCCGGGCGACAGGAAGATGTGGCATCAAAAATCTTGTTTGACATTGTGGATACGCCTATCAGCCCTGAGCTCATACCTGCCGATGAGAACGGTGAAATACGCCAGAAGACTGAAGACCTTGTGGGCCCATACGAGCTCCACGACTTCTTCCTCTACTACATCATGCGCTGGGGCTTCCGGCCATCGAAGGTGCATTTTCTTGCCACGATGGCGTTCGCGGGCAAGTACGACGGCGAGACAATAAAGCATTGGCTCACTACGTTCTATCGTCGCTTCTTTGCTCAGCAGTTTAAGCGCTCTTGTATGCCCGATGGTCCAAAGGTCGGCAGCGTAAGCCTGTCACCGCGTGGTGACTGGCGCATGCCGAGTGATGCGAGCAGGGATGCTTGGCTGGAGGAGTGTGAGGGATTGTAGATGGCTCTTCGCGAGGGTGATAGGAATTAGGGGAAAAGAGTCTGTTCGAAGGTGCTGACAATGGCTTCGAGGCCTTCTCGGTCAGTCTCATCAAACGCAGCAAGGCGGGCACTGTCAATGTCGAGTATGGCAATGACAGTGCCCGCCTTGTCATGAACGGGAACTACTATTTCAGAGCGTGAAGCAGAGCTGCATGCTATGTGGCCGGGAAATTTGTCTACGTCAGGGACTATTAGCGTCTTGTCCTCTGCCCAAGCTGTGCCGCAGACGCCGCGGCCATGGCGGATGCGTGTGCAGGCGGCAGTGCCTTGGAAAGGTCCGAGGTGGAGCCACTGCTCATCAGCTACTATGTAAAAGCCTACCCAGAAGAAGCCGAAGGCCTCATGCAAGGCAGCGGAGGTGTTGGCCATGAGACTAATGATATCAGTCTCACCTTCGATGTAAGGGCGAAAGTCAGCGAGGAAGGCTTCATAGAGTTGGGCCTTGTTGATAGCTTGAGGATATGTGAAGGTGGGCTCCATGACCTTTATTCTTTGGGGGCGAGGTAGCGGTTGCCTGTTGCGTCAACGATGGCTTTGCGGTAACGCTCGGGATAGCCAGTGCGGATGAGTGGCACGTGGTCTCCGCCTGCTGTTTTCTTGAACTTGCCGTCCTGCTCGGGTTTGATGGCCATATCATTGTACTTGACAATGATGCGCTCGAAGAGCTGGCGCCAGCGGTCCATCATCAGTCCTGCAGCGCGTGAAGTATAGGCGGTGAGGTGGCTTTTGGCTTGGGGCTCATCCATAGCGGCAGCCTCGGCGTCTACTTTGGCCTGTAGCGACTCGAACTCGCTGTCGAGCTTGTCGCGCACGGCTTGAAGCTCGGGGAAGAGCTGGCTGTAGCGTGGGTAGATGAAGTTCGAAAGCGCGTTGGCGACCCAGTAGGCGCTCTTTGTGGAGAAGGTGAAGGGGTCGGCAGTCTTTTCTGCATACGGCTCGGGGCAGATTGTTGAGCAGCAGTAGACGGGAGCATAAGCTACCATGTTGGCATCGTCAAAGCCAACCCACAGTACGCCTCCGATGTGGTTGGGCAGCCACGAGCGTAGCTGTGCGAGATAGGTGACAGCCGTCTGTTGAGTGGAGATTGGCCGTTCGTTGAAATATTTCTTCCCGTCGACTTCGAAATAGAGTGGAGTGGGGCGGTAGGGGGCTTCCCAGGGTCCTGCTCCTATGTCGGATGTCATGTCGAGAGGCGTGCCTTCGAAGTGGTCGCGCATGGCTTGCTTGACTTGGTTCAGTGTCACGGGTTTGTCGGGGCGAATGCACCAGGGCATCTCTTCAGTACCTTCTTCTATGCCTTGGATGTAGGGGATGTACTTGTCCATGCCCGAGGCGCAGCGGTTGAAGAAGCTCCATACGCGTGCCTCGCAGATGCGCCGTGCACTGAAATCGTTGGGCGCATATGCATCGCGGAAGCTGAAGTCTTTGTCCTTGCCTGTGAAGTATCCTTTCTCGCGAGCGAAGGAGATGACATCCTTGGAGAAGAGGCAGTTCTTCTTGTCCTTGAGCGGGAAGGTGGTGATGCGAGATTGGTTGGCATGCCCTGTGATGCAGTCGTCGGGCAGTCGTCGTGCCACCCATACGGCTCCTTTGCGGCCTGGCCCTTTGCCTATCATCTCGAGCACCCAGACTTCGTTGGGGTCGGCAATGGTGATGCTCTCGCCAGCCGAGCGGTAGCCGTAGGTGTCGACGAGGCGTGTCCATACGTCGATGGCTTCGCGAGCAGTCTTGGCCCTCTGGAGAGTTACGTACATGAGTGAGCCGTAGTCGAGCAATCCGGTGGAGTCCATAAGCTCTTCGCGCCCTCCGAATGTTGTCTCCATGATTGAGAGCTGGTGCTCGTTGATTTGTCCTATGACATTATAAGTGTATTCTGCCTCGGGTATCTCACCGAGGTAGTTGTTTGTCTCGTAGTCGTAGAGCGGGCGCATCTCTCCTGCGGCATGATGGCCTGAGGGGTAGAAGTGGAGGTAGCCGTATGAGCCGTAGTCGTCGGCCGAATAGGTTATCATCACGGAGCCGTCAGCTGAGGCTCCCTTGCCTACGATCAGGTTTGTGCAAGCCATGGCTTTCAGCGCCATTACAGCTGCGAGCATTAAGATGGTTCGTTTCATTGTTTTGTGTTTTGCTGTTTGTCGTTACCTTTGTTCTTGTTGCTTTTCTTCTTTCTGCGGTGCGCCGGCTTGCCTTGGCTGCTGCCGTCGGCGTTTCCTTGTGCCTGTCCTCGGCCTCGTCCGCGAGCCCTGTCATTACCGCGTGCCCTGCCTCGTCCGCGTCCTCTGTCGCGCCCCTGTCGCCGGTCGCTTCTGCCAGTGTAGGCAGGTGCTTCTCCGAGCTCTTCGGGCACTGGCTCCTTGGGCACTTCTTTCTCCAGGAAACGTTCTATCTGGCGGAAGAGAGGCTGGTCGTTCTCAGATACGAGCGTTATGGCTCGTCCCCCCTTACCGGCACGAGCGGTTCGCCCGATACGGTGCACGTAGTCTTCTTCGTCGTGTGGGACGTCGTAGTTGATGACGAGCTGAATGTCGTCAATATCAATGCCTCTTGCCACGATGTCAGTGGCCACGAGGATGTCAATCTGCCCAGCCTTGAAGCGGTACATGACGTCGTCGCGCTGCTGTTGCATGAGGTCGGAGTGCATGGCTTCGGCATTGTATCCTCGTCGTTTGAGGGTTATTGCAACGTCCTTTGTGTGCACTTTCTTTCCTACGAAGATGATAACCCTCTCAGGCTTCTGCTGCTTGAAGAGGTGCTCTATTATTTTCAGCTTCTGCGGTTCGTAGCAGACGTATGCGCTCTGTTCGATGCCCTCAGCAGGCTTGTTGAGGGCTATCTTCACTTCTACGGGATTGGTGAGAATAGTCTTTGCGAGCGTTACGATGTTATCGGGCATGGTAGCCGAGAACATGATAGTCTGTCGCTGCTTGGGCAGGTGCTTCTCTATCTGAATGATATCGTCGTAGAAACCCATATCAAGCATGCGGTCGGCTTCGTCAAGGATGAAGAAGCTCACTCGAGAGAAATCCACGTTGCCGAGCGAGAGGTGTGATATGAGGCGCCCTGGCGTTGCTATGATGACGTCGGCGCCGAGCGCCAGCGCACGTTTCTCCTGCTCGTAGCGAATGCCGTCGTTGCCTCCGTAGACGCTGACGCTGGAGATGCCGTCGAGATAGTAGGAGAATCCTTCCATAGCCTGATCTATCTGCTGTGCGAGCTCTCGTGTTGGTGCCATGATGACGCAGTTAATGGCATCGCGCGGATAGCCTCCGTCGCGCAGCAGCGAGAGTACTGGCAGCAGGTAGGCTGCCGTCTTGCCCGTTCCTGTCTGCGCTACGCCGATGAGGTCGCGCCCCTCAAGCAGTGGAGGAATCGCTTGTTCCTGAATGGGTGTGCAGTCAGTGAAGCGCATGTCGTAGAGCGCATCGAGTATGTCGTCGTGTAGGTCTAATTCTTCAAATTGCATCTGTATTATTTTATTCAATTATCAAGATTTTTGTGCCCGTCGGAATAGAACGAAAGCCACGATTGTGAAAATAATGTTGGGCAGCCATGCTGCCAGCATGGGGGGCCAGTTGCTGTTGATTGCAAAGGTAGAGCTCACCGTCTGCAGCAGGATGTAGGTTGCTGAGAGCGCGAGCCCAAGTCCGAGTGCCGCACCCATGCCTCCCTTGCGCTTGCGGAAAGAGAGGCAGAGGCCTATCGTGGAGAGGATGAAGGCCGCGAAGGGGTCGGCAAAGCGTTTGTGGTACTCCACCTCGAAGATGGTGATGTTGCCTGATCCGCGCAGCCGCTGGCGGTCTATGTAGTCGAGCAGTTCGCTATTGGTGAGCGTCTGCTGCTGGTTTTTCACCACGAAGAAATCCTTGGGCTCCATGATGATTACGCTGTCGAGAAAGTGGTGAGTGGTAATCTGTTCGCGCAGGCCGCTTAGCGTGCGAATCTTCACGTCGAAGAGTTTCCAGTGGAAGCGCTCGTCGGCCAGCGAGTCATATTGAATGCGCTGCGCTGTGAGGTGGCTTATGAGGCTCTTATTCTGGAACTTGTCGAGCGAGAAGCGGTAGCCGCTCTTGTTGCGGAGGTCGAAGAAGTCTATATAGGCGATAACGCCAGTGTCCACTTGCAGCTGTATGTGCTCCGATACCTCCACACGTTTCTTGCTTTTGTACTTCATCTCAAACTCCACGCGTTTCACTGATCCTCGCGGGATGACCTCTGAGCCCAGCACGAAGCTTAGGGCGGCGATGAATGTGGAGGCCACCATGTAGGGTCGCCACAGGCGCCGGATGCTCATGCCCGTGCTCATCATGGCTATTATCTCGGAGTTCTCGGCCAGTTTGCTGGTGAAGAATATGACGGCGATGAATACGAATAGCGCCGAGAATAGGTTTGAGTAGAAGGGCACGAAGTTAGCGTAGTACTTCACCAGCGCCATCGTAGGAGCGTGGTTCATCGTCAGGCGACCAGAATGTTCGGCGAAGTCAAATACTACTGCGATGGAGATGATGAGGATTATAGAGAAGAAATACGTGCCCAGAAACTTGACGATGATATATCTGTCGAGTCTCGAGAAGAGGGCGAGTTGTAGGTTCTTGAAGAAGCGCTTCATTTGTATGCTGATGGGCCTTATAGCCGTTGGCTTAGTTTGGGTATCATCATCTCTTTCCACTGTCGGAAGTCGCCCTCAATGATGTGCTGCCGGGCTTCACCCACCAGACGCAGGTAGAACGCCAGGTTGTGGATTGAGCCTATCTCCAGTGCCAGCAGCTCCTGCGACTTGTAGAGGTGGTGTAGGTAGGCGCGTGTGTAGGCATGGTCGACGTAGCTCGTGCCTTCAGGGTCTACGGGAGTGAAGTCCGTCGCCCATTTGGCATTGCGCATGTTCATTGTGCCCTGGCTGGTGAAGAGCATCGCGTTGCGGCCGTTGCGTGTGGGCATTACGTAGTCGAACATGTCCACTCCCAGGCTGATGCCCTCAAGTATGTTCGCAGGCGTGCCTACGCCCATGAGGTAGCGCGGGCGGTCCTTGGGTAGAATTCCATTTACCAGCTCTATCATCTCATACATCACCTCGGCCGGTTCGCCCACGGCCAGCCCGCCTATTGCGTTGCCCTCGGCATCCTTCGCCGCCACGAACTCGGCGCTTTCAGTGCGCAGGTCACGGTAGGTGCAGCCTTGCACTATAGGGAAGAGGCTCTGGTGGTAGCCGTACTTAGGTTCCGTCTCGTTGAAGCGGCGTATGCAGCGGTCCAGCCAGTTGTGGGTCAGTCTGAGGCTCTTCTTGGCGTAGTCGTAAGGTGCCGTTCCTGGCGGGCATTCGTCGAAGGCCATCATTATGTCGGCGCCTATCGAGCGTTCGATGTCCATGACGCGCTCAGGCGAGAAGAAATGCTTCGAACCGTCGATGTGGCTGCGGAATTCGCACCCCTCCTCGCGCAGCTTGCGAATGCCCGTGAGCGAGAACACCTGAAAGCCTCCCGAGTCCGTCAGCATGGGGCGGTCGAAGCCGTTGAACTTATGCAGGCCGCCAGCCGCCTCCAGCACCTGGGTGCCAGGGCGCAGGTAGAGGTGGTAGGTGTTGCCAAGGATAATCTGAGCCTTGATGTCCTCCTTCAGCTCGCGCAGCTGCACACCCTTCACCGACCCCAGCGTGCCTACGGGCATGAAGATGGGTGTGAGGATGTCGCCATGGTCGGTGTGCAGGAGGCCAGCCCGCGCCGAGCTCTGTGAGTCTGTATGTTGGAGAGTGAAAGTCATTTGTCCTCTTCAAGCTTGAATTGTAATGGGTGAGTCACCTTCTCTTTCAGCAGGGCGTAGTCGAGCACCTCGAGCACGTTGCTTACGTAGTGGAAAGTGAGGCCTTTGATGTACAGCGCGTCGATGGCTTCTATGTCCTTGCGGTTGTCCTCGCAGAGTATGATGTCCGAGATGCCAGCGCGCTTAGCGGCCAGAATCTTCTCCTTGATGCCGCCCACGGGCAGCACCTTTCCGCGTAGCGTAATCTCGCCCGTCATGGCAATGCCTCGCCGTACCTTGCGCTGCGTGAGCGCCGAGGCGAGCGACGTGGCCATTGTTATGCCTGCGCTGGGGCCGTCCTTCGGCACGGCACCTTCGGGCACGTGGATGTGAATGTCGTAGCGGTCGAAGATGCGCATGTCTACGCCTATCTCGTCGGCGTGCGCCTTTATGAATTCCAGGGCCAATATGGCGCTCTCCTTCATGACGTCGCCCAGGTTGCCGGTGAGGGTTAGCTTCTGCCCCTTGCCCTGGCTGAGGCTCGTCTCTATGAAGAGAATCTCGCCGCCGACGCTCGTCCAAGCCAGACCCGTCACTACGCCGGCAAATCCGTTGCCCTGGTAGCTGTCGCGCATGTACTTGGGCTTGCCCAGTATCTTCTCAATGTCGGATGGCTCTACGTTGAGCGCAGGGAACTCGCGGAAGCGCTCGTAGTGGAGGACGCTCTTGCGGAAGAAGCGGTCGAGCTCCTTCTCCAATCCGCGTACGCCGCTCTCGCGCGTGTAGTTCTCAATAAGGTACTCCAGCGTGGCCTTGGGCATCTTGATGCTCTTGTCGGCGCCTAAGCCGCAGCCTTCCTTGACGCGAGGTATGAGGTGACGCTTTGCTATCTGCACCTTCTCCTCGGTGATGTAGCCGTTCACCTCGATGAGCTCCATGCGGTCGAGCAGAGGCTTCGGGATAGAGGCAATGGTGTTGGCGGTGGCTATGAACATGACGTCAGAGAGGTCTACGTCCACTTCGAGGAAGTTGTCGTGGAAAGCCTTGTTCTGCTCTGGGTCGAGCACTTCGAGCAGGGCGCTGGCAGGGTCGCCGTTGTGGGTGTGCTCTGTCACCTTGTCAATCTCATCGAGCACGAACACGGGGTTGCACGACCCTGCCTTGATGAGGCTCTTGATGATGCGGCCCGGCATAGCCCCGATGTATGTGCGGCGGTGGCCTCTGATCTCAGCTTCGTCGTGGAGGCCGCCTAATGATGCTCGTACGTACTTGCGGTTCATGGCGTTGGCGATGCTGCGGCAGAGCGACGTCTTGCCCACTCCCGGAGGGCCGTAGAGGCAGAGTATGGTGGGGCGTGCATGGTCGAGGCTGAAATAGCGCACGGCGATGTGCTCGAGTATGCGCTCCTTCACGTCGTGCATGCCATAGTGGTTCTTCTCGAGAATCGTTTCCGCCTTGTGGAGGTTGTAGTTGGGCTTGGTGCGCACGTTCCAGGGGAACTTCACGAGCGTCTCCAGATAGGTCAGCTCCACCTGATAGTCGGGGCTCTGGGCGTTCATCCGCCCCAGCTTCTCCAGCTCAGCGTCAAAAGTGGCCTTTACCGCCTCGTCCCATTCAATCTTCTCCGCCTTGCGCTTGAGCTTCTCCACGTCGCCGTGCCCCGTAGTGCCCAGCTCCTCCTGTATGTTTTCGAGCTGCCGCTGCAGGAAGTAGTCGCGCTGCTGTTTGTCGATGTCCACCTGCGTCTTCTTTCTGATGTCGTGGCGGATGCGGGCGTACTGCAGCTCGCGCGAAATCTCGCGCAGCAAGTCCGTGGCCCGCGCTATGGGGCTCATCTGGCTGAGCAGGCTCACCTTCACCTTGACGTCGATGGGCAGGTTGGCGCACACGAAGTTGACGAAGAAAGGCATCGTGGCAGCATTGTTTATTGCGGGCATGACGTCGGGACTCAGCTCGTCGTTGAGCTGAATGTACTCGCGCAGCTGCGTCAGCAGAGTGTCGCAGAGCAGCTTGTACGTCTTGTCGTTCATCTCCTCGTAGCGCTCGTGCATCGGCTCCACGATGGCCGTCAGAATGCCGTCGACGGCGTGCGCCTCTGTGATGCGAACGGGCGAGAGGCCCTGCACGATGGCCGTCGTAGTGTCGTCAGGCATCTCGAAGATGCGCACCACGCGCGCCACCACGCCGACATCATAGAGGTCACTGGCCTGAGGCACGTCCACCTCGGGCGAGCGCTGCGTGGCGCAGAGGATAAGGGTACCGTCCTCGTTGGCGCGCTTGCAGATGCGTATCGAGCCCAGACGCCCTACGGCTATCGGCAGCACCACGCCAGGGAACAAAGCAATGTCGCGCAGAGGCATCACTGGCAACACCGAGTCAAACTCCGTCTCGTAGATCTGACGCTCGTCGCCGTCATATTCAGCAAGGAACGAAAAGGGATTGCTGTTTTCTATATTCATAATAAAAGAGTGTACACTTAAAAGCGCGCAAAGATAGCTATTTTTTTTCATTCGCCCCCTAACTCTACACGTTATTTAACGTTATGGCCGCATTTTAGAGCAGAATTATGCCTCTTCGCTTGCTTGTTTGACCCTTCTCGTGTTACCTTTGCGGTCAGCTTACCATACACTATTACAGCAACAAATGGAAAAACCTGCAACGCCGTCGGACACCCCAAAGCGTGTCTTCGTCTCTGGGTGCTACGACCTGCTCCACTCCGGCCACGTCGAATTCTTCCGCCAAGCCGCCGCCTACGGCGACCTCTACGTGGGCATAGGATCCGACGAGACCTACCTCGGCTACAAACATCGCCCCACCGTCTACCCCGAGCAGGAGCGCCTCTTCATGGTCAAGAGCATACGCTACGTCAAGGAAGCATACATCAATGCCGGCAGCGGAGTCATGGACTTCGTGCCCACACTCGACATCGTACACCCCGACGTCTTCGTCGTCAACGAGGACGGCGCCTCTGCCGAGAAAGAGCGCGTCTGCCAAGAGCGCGGCATACGCTACGTAGTCCTCAAGCGGACGCCACAGGAAGGCCTCGCCGCACGCTCCAGCACCTCCCTCAAGGCCGCCACATGCCAGCTGCCAACGCGCCTCGACATCGCAGGCACATGGATCGACCAGCCCTACGTCTCGTGCCACGGCGCAGGGTGGGCCCTCACCATCTCCGTAGAGCCCACCTTCGAGATTCGTGAGCGCTGCGGACTCAGCACCTCCACGCGCAACGTCATCAAGAGCATCTGGCCCATGCGCCTGCCCGACATGCAGCCCGAGACGCTCGCACGGCTCGTCTTCTGCTTCGAGAACAACCCCGAGCGCGAGGACGGCTTCATCAGCGGAGCACAAGACGCCATAGGCATCTGCGTACCCGGCCTCTGCCGCCACTACTACGACGGCCACTTCTGGCCAGAACGCATCGAGAGATGCTCCGACGAGGCAACACTCGCATGGCTCGAGAGCCACCTCTGCATGATACCCCTGCAGCCGCGCCAGAGTGGATGCTCCGTCGTCGAAGGCAAGGACATCACCCCCGCAAAGGTCGCAGCCCTCACCCGTGCCGCCGACCAGTGCTGGGCAGCCATCCTCAGCCACGACCTCGCTGCCTTTGCCGCCGCCTACCGTGCCTCCTTCGACGCCCAGACAGCCATGTTCCCCGGCATGCTCCGTCCACACCTCAAAAGTGCCGCCCCCACTTCCTCACCCGCCGAGGACATCCCCGCAGCCATCACCCGCTGGGCAGCCACGCCTGGCGTACTGGCCTGGAAGATGCCCGGAGCAGGCGGCGGAGGCTATCTCGCCCTCGTCGTCGACGACGTCCCCCGCTTCGTCAGCGCCCACCCCGAGGCCATTGCCATCAAGATACGACGCCCATAGCGAAGCAGCACGATAAGTTTTTTATCATATTTTTTCCTCAATCCCTCAATCTCCCAGAGCCTCAACTTGTTAAGGCTGAGGGATTGCTGAGGGAAAGGCTGAATTTATGAGGGAAAAGCAAAAAATATGAGGGAAAAGCTATAATTTTGAGAAAAATCTGAAATTATTTTGGAAATCAGAGATTATTTTGGAAATCTGAAATTATAATGATAATGTAAATTGTCGCTTTATCTTAAATGCACAGAGGCCTATACCTATCGACGAATTCCATCGGTGGAACTCATGAATTCCACCGGTGGAACTCCCCGATAGGTATAGATGTCTATAAAACTCCAAATCCCTCATTCCCTCAGCCGTCCCTCAGCTGTTCCTCAGCCATCTCTCAGTCATAAAAGTCTGAATACTAAAAAGTTTGAGGGAATGAGGGATTTTTTACATAAAAAACAAATTTGATTGCAGACGTAATCAGTTTTGGCTTCTGTTATATATGCTATGAAGACTTAGAAACAGCTAAAGAAGAAGGACTCAAGCCTTGCGGGTATTGTAAACCACCTACAGAATAAAGAAGTATGAATCATTTCAAACTCATCCTTGCAGCATTCCTTCTGCTGCGCCTTGCTCCAATGCCATACGGGTACTACCAGTTCATCCGTCTGGCATCTATGATTGCTTTTGCAGTTATGGCATGCCAATACTATGAACAGAAGCGGGAGGTGCTTGTGATAGCTTTTGCAGCCCTTGCCATCCTCTTCCATCCATTCTACAAAATCGCTCTTGGTAGAATGATGTGGAATGTCGTTGATGTTGTGGTGGCTGTGGGGCTTGTGACATTGTGCTACATTGAATATAGCTCCCCGAGAAAATAGGGCTTTTCTTTTGACGTTCGCGCATTTCTGCTTTGTGCCGTAAATCTAAATAAACGGAAGAAAACAGGTTGTATATGGCAGAGATGAAACCAAAAGAGAGCCAGAATGTTGAATACAAGAGCAGCTGGCATGACGAATATTTGAAGTGGATTTGCGGCTTCGCGAATGCACAGGGGGCCGTGATGTACTTTGGTGTGAACAACGACCATGAGGTAATTGGCCTGGAGAATGTGGACCGCAAGATTGGAAGGTTTGGGAAGGACGAAGCCGACTTGATGTTTCAAGATGTGATTGAGGGAAATATCATTCAAATGGCAGACCGCGTAATGGAGGCGTTACAGTCTAAATATCTTGTTTCGCCAGTACGTTTTGAAGGAATGCAACGTTATGAAACACTGGAAATTCCCAAGGAAGCCATGCGCGAGATACTATACAATGCTATCGCGCATAAGGACTATACAGGGCCTGATATTCAGATGCATATCTATGATGACCATATAGAAGTCTGGAACGAGGGTGAACTGCCCAGTGGATATGATGAGAAGGTGCTATATGGCAAACATTCCTCCAAACCGAGAAACAGAAACATCGCCGGGACTATGTTCAAAGCAGGCTTTATAGACACATGGGGACGTGGCTTCAAAAAGATTCGTGAAGGATTTGAAAAAGCTGGTTTGCCCATGCCCAAGGTTGAGAATTTCTGTGGAGGTGTACAGGTAACAATTGAGCGGACAAAGTTTTTGCAGATGGCAAATGTCACAAGTAGGGTCGTAAGTAATGTCGGTTGTTTGTCGGTGTCTCAATTAACTGAAAGACAGAAGATAATAGCAAACCTCATTAAAGAGAATCCTTTCGTGTCCGCACAAGATATGTCGGTAGTTTTGTCGGTAGCTAAGAGAACTATAGAGCGCGACCTCGCAACCATGCAGAAGAAGGGCGTGCTGATACGAGAGGGCAATACTAGTGCCAGGCACTGGGTACTGTTAGTAGAGGAAACATAGAGTAGGGCAGTCGCCCATCGCCGTGCGCTTCCGCCGGTGGGCTACGGAGTGACTTCGACAAGGTTGTCAAGCCGTTGGTAAGTTTACAGAAGAATGGAGGGAGTGAATAATCGTGTGATGGCACCCACAAGCATGCCTGTAAAAAAGTGAAAGAAAAAAAAGGGGAAACGCTTGCGGGGGTTGGGGAAAAGGGTTAACTTTGTTGCGCATTCTTTCCCCCGCGTGGGGCTTTACACATTTTATTTAGGAGTAGAAAAATTCATGGAAAAGTTTAACAAAACGATGGGAGCGCTTGGCTGCGAGGTAGCTATGGGCTCCAGAGAGACTGCGGCTGCTGGCATTGAGTTCAACCTGCCAGAGGACAAGTCTGTGGGTATCATCAAGGTTGTTGGCGTTGGCGGCGGTGGCTGCAACGCAGTGAGGAACATGTGGATGGAGGGCATCACTAACGTGACGTTCGCGGTATGCAATACCGACAGTCAGCAGCTGGCGCGATGTCCCGTGCCTGTTAAGTTGCAGCTTGGTGACGACGGCCTGGGCGCTGGCGGCAACCCTGAGAAGGGACGCACGGAGGCGGAGAGCACCGTGGAGAGTATTCGTCAGCTGCTGAGCGACGGCACTAAGATGGCTTTCGTGACGGCCTCTATGGGTGGCGGCACGGGCACGGGCGCGGCACCCATTGTGGCGCGCGTGGCGCACGAGATGGGTATCCTGACGATCGGCATCGTGACGATTCCGTTCTCCTTCGAAGGGCAGCAGAAGATCATGCGGGCGCTGAAGGGTATGGAGGAGATGCGGGAGCAGGTGGACGCGCTGCTGGTGGTGCAGAACGACAAACTGACGGGCGGCAACACGCGCTTGGTGAACGGCGAGGCGCAGCGCATTGCGATGAAGGATAAATTCAAGGAGGCGGACAATATCCTAAAGGATGCCGCGAAGAGCATCTCGGAACTGATTACGCTCCACACCGACGGCGACATCAACCTGGACTTTCGCGACGTGGAGACGACGATGAAGAACGGCGGCGACGCCATCATGGCTGCCGGACGTGCCTCTGGCGAACATCGCGTGGAGCGTGCTATTGTGGAAGCCCTGGATTCGCCGCTGCTCTATGGCAACGATATCGGGCGCGCACGGAGGATTCTGTTTGACATCTACACGAGCGACGAGGAGCCGTTGTACATGGACGAGATGAGGGAGATAGAGGAATTCATGAGTCAGCTCGACCCTGACATTGACGTCATCTGGGGCACCTCGACGGACAACTCGCTGGGCAAGGACGTGAAGGTGATAATCCTGGCCGCGGGCATGGACAGGCAGATGCAGGGTAAGGCGGTGGCCGACTCGGTGGTCAAGGACGAGGCTTACTATCGCGCGCTGAAGGAGCAGCTCTACAGGCCCAAGAGCATCCGCGAGACGCTGGAATTTCAGGAGGAGGCTGCCGTGGAGGGCTCAGAGGAGGTGGCCGTGAAGAGTGGGGATGCTGCTGCGGCTTCTGTGGAGGTTGCGGTTGATACGGAGGTGGCTGACGTGAGCTCCAAGCCCGCAAGGACCTTCCTCGAACGTGCTAAGCAATGGCTGATGGAGCTGACGGTGGAAAAGTGATATTCACGGCCTGTGGCCGTAGTTGAAAGTTCTTAGAGGTAGAAGTCGGCGGTGAGAGCTGCGTAGGCAGGTGAGCGAAGGCCGTCGACAGTGAGTAGGAGGGTGGCGATGTCGGGGGCTTCTGAGGCGCCTTTGTGGAAACAGGCGAGGGTGCGCTTGGGAGTCTTGCGGGGCGTCGTCTGGACGTGGCAGGCGGTTTCGAGGCTGAGGCCGGCGACGAAACAGAGGCGGCGCAGACGCTCGAAGGAGTCGGTGGGAATGACGACGGCGAACTGGCCGTCGGGCTGAAGAAGACGGGCGGCGGAGGCTACGAGCTCGTCGAGGGTAAGCTCGGTGGCGTGGCGCGCTGTGCAACGTGATGGGTCGGACGCTAACAGGGAGTTCTCAAAGAAGGGTGGATTGCAGGCAATGGCCGAGAAGGGGGCTGCCTGCTGAGGAGTGAGTGTGCCTGCGGCGGGCTGAGATGCTGCAAGGGAGAGGGAGGCGAGCTGCTGGAGGGAGGTGTGGAGGACGCTGATGCGAGACTGGAAGGGAGAGGAGGCGACGTTGGCCGTGGCCTGAGCTATAGCGGAGGCGTCAATGTCTATGGCTGTCAGTGTGGCTTGAGGGTAGCGCTGGGCGAGCATAAGGGCTATAAGGCCTGAGCCGGTGCCTATGTCGAGGATTGTGGCTGGCTGGCGGAAGGGTGCCCAGGCACCGAGGAGCACGCCGTCTGTTCCAACCTTCATGGCGCACTGGTCGTGGCGCACGGTGAACTGCTTGAATTGGAAGTAGGCGTTGCTCATTAATGACGAATGCCGAGTGGTGAATGGTTAGTAGAGGAGGAAACGGATGATGCCGCTCATGAGCTGGCGACGTTTGTCGACGTCGGTGATGGCTTCGAAGGGGAAGCCTATGGCAAAGCATTTGTAGTCGGTGCCAGCGTAGGCTGTGGCGGCTGACTGTCCGCTGTGGTCATAGACCATTGCGCAGAACGAGCCTTCGACGGGTGCGAGGCTGTTGGCTGAGCTGACAGTGTACTGCTGCTCATTGGGCACTACGGAGATGGAGAAGTTGGTGTTGAGGCCGGTGATGTCAGCGATGGAGTCGGAGGGTAGGGTGCCGGCGTACTCGTAGCGGAGCACGGAGCGGGTGAAGAGGCGCTCGTCATCGGTCTGCATGTCGGAACCTATGTAGGCTCCGCTGACGAGGAGGCGGCCGCCTGAGCGCGTGAACGAGGCCACTGACTGCACCATGGCTGGCTGGAAGACGGGTGAGGGCCGCAGGCTGTAGCCGTCGTCGCGGTTAAGGCCGTAGGCGAGGTCTATGAGGTCGAAGGAGCGGCTGTCGAAGACGGTGCGCGTGGCGGCGTCGGAGGTGCAGCTGCTGATGGTGAGCTGCCCGAGCGTGGCAGCTACGATGTCTCGTGCATGGCGTGTTGTCCAGTCGAAGGTGTTGCCGGCCACGATCATGCCTTCGAGCTCAGCGGTGCTGTGGCCCAGTGCGCCGTAGCCTTCGCGCCCATATCCTTTCTTGTCCCAGCAGATTTGTTGCCCGCAATAGCCTGGCATACGCGCCATGGGCACGCCGAAGTCGGTGCGCATATCGAAGCTTTCAGTGGAGTCAGAGGCTATGGGCTGCGGACCTGCAAGGCGGTTGAAGGCGTCGATGACGAGGGCGTGCGGTGCGCCGTCGGGGCCGATATAGGCGCACACCTCTGGCGAGGGCATGCTCTGTCCGCCGTCGTTGGCGGCGGTGACGTAGAAGCGGTGGAGGGTGGCGGGTGTGGCGTTGCGCAGGAGGTAGTGGCCGTCGGCCACGAGGGTGCCGTTGTCGAAACCGCCGTCGCCCTCGGCGTGGTAGACGATGAAGTAGGAGGGCATGGCTGTAGGCTCGAGGGGATCGTCGACGGCAAGCCATGTCACTTCAACATCGCGGCTGCCGGGCGTGACCATGGCCATGGGCGCCGTGGGTGGCATTGGCTGTACGACGGGCTTTTCCTTGTCGTGGAGCTGGCAGATGCTTCTAAGTATTCCTTTATAGATGGAGCGTGCGAGCAGGAACTTGAAGTAGGGGTCGTGGGCAAGGCGCAGGTCGGCAAAGTTCTGATGCGAGAGCATCTCGAGGATGATGGCGGGTACGGCAGGCTCGCGTGTCTCGCTATAGTTGCGGTCGTACATCTGGCGGCGCGTCCAGTGGCGCGTGATGCTGTCGAGGTCGGAGGTGACTTGCGAGAGGACTATGTCGCAGACGTCGCGCGAGGTGAGGCGTGAGAGTCCTGCCGGCAGCAGGCCGTCGTTGAAATCTGTAGTGCTAATGCCGAGAGAGCCTATGATGCTCTGGTCGCGAGTGTAGCCGGCATCTGTGTGAAGAGCGATGCTTAGCTCAAGTGGTACGCAGAGCCCGGAGTCGCCTGGCAGGTAGGCGGAGCCACGGGCGAGATAGTTGCTTGTATGAGAACGTACGTTGATGTCCTCGGCGTAGTCGTTGGTGGAGCCTTTGCTGGCATAGGTGGCGTAGGGGAAGCCTGCCCATTGCGCAGAGTAGCGTGCGCCTTCGAGGAAGCGCGGCAGACGGCTGGTGCGCAGGTTGGCAGTGTCGCCGCGGACGATGTTGCCCATTCCTCCGCCGAAGCGTACGGCGTCGGCTGTGATGTGGCCTCGATAGTTGCTTTGGTTGGAGAGCGTGACGCAGTTGTCGCTACTCTCGCCGGCTGCGAAATCGAAGGTGCCAAGGTAGACCCATGTGCCGCCGCCCATCTGTTGGTTGACGCGGAAGCGGGTGACTTGTCCGCGGTGGTGCACGGTGTAGGTGGCATCGCTGACGCTGGTGGGCAGAGTGGCGTATGAGACGTAGACGGCGTAGGGACCATCTTCGGGTATGATGGGCGTCCACGTAGCAGTGGTCTCTGACGAGCGCCGCTGCTGCGTCGGGATGGTGCGTACGGTGCCGTGGGTAAAGGGGTTCTCGCCGTCGAGGTAGAGGTCTTTGAGGTGGGCAAAGCCTGTAGGGCCGTCGGCCCAGGAGTGCTGTCCTTCCGTCTCGGAGTATGTGCCGTCTGTGGCGGGGCGGTCGTTGTCTACGATTACTTCGTGCTTCTGCCAGTCGCGCTCGCGTGGTGAGAATAGGATGGCGCCTGCGTTCTCGAGCATGGGCATAAGGAAGGGCACGACGATGGTCTGCGAGAGAAGGTCCTCGGTGGTGGAGAAGAGGCGCGGGCGCTGCCACTGCCATTGGTCGTCGGTCTGCGAAAAGTAGCGTCCGTGGCTTGCCCAAAGGCTTATGTGGCGCCCTTCGAGCCCTCGCTCTGCCTTCCATGGGCGTGAGAGGGGCGTCACCCACGGGTTGCCTCGATGGCGAATGTCGCCCCATGTGCGGGGGGCTTTGCCCTTGGCTGAACCGCCGATGACGAGTTCGTCGATAAGTATTCCTTTTGCATAGATGCGGAGGTCATAGGAGCGCTGCGCCTCGGGCAGCAGCTGGAGCACTTCGGAGTAGATGCGCTTGACCTTTTCTTCGTTGAACGACTGCATCCCGAAGGCTTCGGAGGCAAAGACGTCGATGGTTCGGCGGGCGTTGTCGGTCTTCAGTTCGTCGAGGTGGCACGTCAGGCCTTTGAGCGTGAAGCCGAGGTCGAAGCGCAGGAAGTAGTCGTTGATGGCAGTCTGAGTAGTGGCTGTCTGTGCAAAACAAACGGCTTCTGCTGCGAACAGAAGCCAGAAGATAAGGATATGGGGTAGCTTTTTTGTCAAAAGGGATTGGAGATTAGAGTTTGGTTATTTGGGTGATTCGGGGTTAGGGGATGAAGTTCTGGGGCCGTTTGCCTTGGAAGTCCTTGAAATAGGCCCGTATCTCGGGCATCTGTTCTTCGATATCCCCGTTTGGCATTATGGCTCGGGTGCACACGATGCGTTTTGTGGCGTAGTCGAGGCCGAAGAGGAGGATTGGGATGTTGGCCTTGAGGGCGATATAATAGAATCCGTTCTTCCACTCGGACACGGGCTTGCGCGTGCCTTCAGGCGTAATGCAGAGTGCGAAGGTGTCGCTCTCCGAAGCGAGGCGGGCCAGCTGATCAGTAAGGCTCGTCTTGCGGTTGCGCTCCACAGGTATGCCTCCGAGCCTGCGCATCAGCCCCCCGAGGGGAAAGCGGAACCACTCTTTCTTCATCATAAACTGGCAGCGGAATGATTCGGCGCTACTGTAGAGCTGCCCCATGATGAAGTCCCAGTTGCTGGTGTGTGGCGCCAGCGCGATGACGTATTTGGGCGGCAGCTCCACTGTAACTTCGTTGTGCCAGCCCATGAGGCGGTAGAGTAAGAATCTGCAGAAACGTTTCATTGTCTATGGTGAGTCACGCGAGATGGCAAATCTGGTCGATTATCTCGTTGGTGCTGGCGTTGAGATCATCCTCCAACTGATTGAAGAACTTACGCACCTGCGTTTTGTCAATGTGGCTGAGGCGTGTAACGAAATCGCCGCGCATAGCGAAAATGCTCTGCGCGATGTTTTCCACATCTTGCTTTGTTGCACCTGTGGCGGTCTGCTCGGCACCTAAGAGTTCGATGAGCAGATCGGTGCACATCAGGTTGATGGCTTTCTTTAGTTGTTTCTTACTGGCCATAGCTTTATGTCTTTATTATTGAAAATGCGGTGCTAATGTAAACATTATTGTGAACCTGTGCAAACAATTTATGTCTTTTTAACTATCTAAGCCATAAATCTACTGCAAAATACACGGCAAGACCTATCATCCAGCCGAGGAAAACCTTAGGCATGATGTGGCGGATGTACCAGGTGTTGCTGACGTCCTCTGCCTTCATAAGGGCATAGCCGCAGACATTGCCGATGGGCAACAGGCAGCCGCCGATGCAGCCGCTGTAGATGATAAGGTGCCAGTATTGTCCGTTCTGGAGGAAGGCCTCGGCATACTGAGGGTCGAGGGTGGGGGAGAGGGCGGCGATGCTCTCAGCCACGGGGTAAATGTTGATGGCGGTGAGCACCAGGGCTATATTGTCGAGCACGGCGCTGATGGCGCCCATGGCGATGCTCATAATATATATATTGTGAATCCATTCGTCACACCACGTGGAGATTGACTTCATGACGCCCGTCTCTATCAGCAGAGCAACACAAAGGAAGGCGCCAACGAAATACATGATGGTCTGCAGCGTGAGGAACTGGAAACGCCGGTCAGTGTGGCCTTCTACGGGTTGGTCGGAGGTAATGCGGCGGTGGTTGAAAAGCTCATGGAGCACCCACAGCACGCCCAGCACGCAGAGGGCACCAAGGAACGGAGGCAGGAGGGTGATGCGGTGGAAAGTAGGTATGAACCAGAGGCCGCCTAAGCCCACCACCAGCAGCACAATGCGTTGCCATCGGCTCAGAAAGAGGCTGTCGCCGCGATAGTTGGCAGCCGGACGTATGAGGTCAATGTGCTCGGGCAAGGTGCGGGCAATGAGTGCCGTGGGTATTGTTGTGGCCACGAGGGCTGGCAGCACGAGGGCGGCAGAGAAGTTGGTAGGCGTGACGGCTCCCTTACCCCACACGACAAGCGATGTCACATCGCCGATGACTGTGAATGCGCCGCCGCAGTTGGCTGCAATGACGATGGCCGAACCTATGAACATTCGCCAACGGCTCTGCGAGACAATCTGGCGCATGATCATGAGCATGAGCACGGTGGTGGTAAGATTGTCGAGATTGGCTGAGATGATGAACGTGAAGCCCACGAGCATCCACAGCAGCTGCTGGCTGCTGCGCACGCGGCTCCATGCTACAATGAATCTGAAGCATCCGTTGCTCTGCAACACAGAGACGATATTCATTGTGGCCAGTAGGTACAGAGCTATGGCTCCGAGCTGAAAACCATAGCGCAGGAAGATGTGGTCGGCAATGAACTGCTTAACGGCGAAAGCGTGTGAGGCGCCTTCTGCGAGCGGAGTGGCAGCAAACTCTGGTGCGTGCATCTTAACCACAAAGTCGGTGCCGGTGCAGATGAAGAGTATCCAGCCCAGGACTGCGGCGAACAGCGCAATCGTGGCCTTGTTGATGTGGGTGAGGTGCTCGTTGGCTATAAGAACGTAGCCGATAAGAATTAGTGAGAGTATAGCAATAGTCATAATCGGAGAGCTATAAAGCGCGTTTTTGCTTTTGCAAAGTTAGTTTTTTCTCCGAAGAAACATCCAAAAACCTTTTATTTTTTTATTTTTTGATGAATATATTTGCTCAAACGCTTGTTTTGACTTACATTTGCACCGCTATTTTTTACGAATGACACTGCGATAGTAGCTCAGTTGGTAGAGCATTGGCTTCCCAAGCCGAGGGTCGCGGGTTCGAGTCCCGTCTATCGCTCTTCCCCCATGAAACCTTTAGCAGAACGTATGCGTCCCGTCACTCTCGACGGATATATTGGCCAGCAACACCTTGTAGGCCAAGGGGCTGTGTTGCGCCGAATGATAGAGAGCGGCAAGGTCTCAAGTTTTATTCTATGGGGACCTCCTGGAGTGGGCAAGACGACGCTGGCGCAGATAATTGCTCACACGCTCGAGACACCGTTCTACACGCTGTCAGCTGTGACGAGCGGCGTGAAGGACGTTCGCGAGGTGATTGAGAGGGCGCGTGGGGGGCGCTTCTTCGACAGTAAGAGTCCAATTCTTTTCATCGATGAGATTCACCGCTTCTCAAAGTCGCAGCAGGACTCTCTGCTTGGGGCTGTGGAACAGGGCACGGTGACGCTCATTGGCGCCACAACGGAGAATCCTTCGTTCGAGGTTATCCGCCCGCTACTCTCACGTTGTGCGGTTTATGTGCTGAAATCACTTGGCAAAGATGACCTGCTCACCCTGCTTGACCGCGCCATTCACGAGGATGTGGAACTGAGCCGTAAACAGATTACGGTGAAGGAAACCGACGCTCTGTTGCGCTTCAGCGGCGGCGATGCGCGCAAGCTGCTGAACATCATTGAACTTGTGACCGACACGGGCAGCGAGAATCTGCCGGTGGAGATCACGGATGCCCTCGTGACAGAGCGCTTGCAGCAGAACCCGCTTGCCTACGACAAAGGCGGTGAGATGCACTACGACATTATCTCGGCGTTCATAAAGAGCATTCGAGGCAGCGACCCGGATGCTGCCGTCTATTGGCTGGCACGCATGATTGAGGGTGGCGAGGAGCCAGAGTTCATAGCCCGTCGCTTGGTTATACTCGCATCTGAAGACATCGGGTTGGCAAACCCGAATGCCCTGCTGCTGGCAAATGCTGCCTTTGATACCGTTCACAAGATTGGTTGGCCAGAGGCGCGCATACCGCTTGCCGAGGCTGCCATCTATCTTGCCACCTCGCCTAAGAGCAATTCAGCTTACATGGCTATTGGCGAAGCGCTCTCTTTCGTGAGGAGAACAGGCAACCAGCCTGTGCCATTGCATCTGCGCAACGCCCCTACTCAGCTGATGGAAGAGCTTGGCTACGCAAAAGGCTATAAGTATGCTCACGACTACGAAGGTCATTTCGTTGAGCAGCAGTTTATGCCAGATGGCATCGCAGAGCGTTTCTGGCATGCGCAGGCAAATGCGGCAGAGCAGAAGCAGGCAGAGAGAATGAAGCAGCTGTGGGGCAAGAGGTACGAGGATTGAGCTCCTTTCCCCGTTCTTCGTTGGTTAACTGTTCCACGCACCCTTTTCCCCGTCCAATTCAATATAAAAGCCTAATTTGTACAGGGCAAACAGCTTCAAATTAGGATTGTGGCTAAGAAGGTTTGAGCGCAGAGGCTTCCTGAGTAATTTGAAGATGAACTTGAAAAGAGGAGCCAGATGCCAACGGCGTAGGCTCTCAGACATGTTTTGAACACGGCTGTAGCAGTTCATGCGTCCATCTAAAGATTGTAGTGTCGCAAGTGCGACCTCAGTCTTGTGGAGGAACTCATCGTTCTTCTCAAGGCCGAGGTGTACAATGGGATTGTCGATGTGCTTAACGCTTATTTGCCTTTTCTCCAGTTCCACACCGAAAAGAGTATCCTCATACCCATAGCGTTTTATGTCTTCGCAGAATTGAATGTCTGCGAAGACATTTTTTTTTATCAGGAGGTTGCAAGTCGAGAGCTGGCGATAAGGCTTCTGCGAACGGACCTCCGCCGTGCGCCTGTGGCTATCGGCAAGTTCATAACGATAGCGTAGTTCACAGCCAGGGGGCTGCGAGACGGGCGTTGTTAAGCCTCCGCAAACGACATCAGCTTCGGTTGTCGCTTCAAGGTATTTCTTAAGCGAAAACGATGGTGCGAGTGCAGTGTCGCAATCAACGAACCATAGCCATCTGCCTTGCGCTAATCTGGCCAGCTGATTTCGAATGGCCGAGCGCCCGAGGTTGTGAGTGGCGCGCCAGAGAGTTAGGGCATTTGTACAATGAAGCTTGTCGAGCCAGCTGGTATCTATCGTTGACGCATCGTCGGCAACGACAATCTCTGCGTCGAGAGCCTCGAGAGTGATTAGTGCATCAACAGCCTCTACGAGCTTGCGTGCACAATAATTATATATAGGTATAAGAACTGAGAGCGTCATTCGACAATGATTTCGTATTTTGTCTCCCATGTCTGGTTGGGCTCAACATGCTCAACGAAGGGCTTGAGCTCTACGTCGTCGCTGAAGCCGACAGGGTCGCAGCATCCGTGCCACGGTTCTATGCACATGAATGGAGCCTTGCCTCCGCATGGAGACCACAGAGCCGTGATTGGCATCGTGTGGCGCACGGTAATCATCGGGTGGGCATTCTTGTCGTGGAGCGTGATGCGTCGTATGCGGGCGGTAGCATCCACGAGTGTGTCGCAGTCGAAGGTGTGGTTGGTCAAAGGCAGCATTCCGTCAGAAGGCAAATATACGTCAAAGGTCTCGTCAGCTGCATATCCGCCGGGAGCGATGACGGTGCTGTGTAGGCTGTCGTCAATATCGAACGAAAGGAAGCCGTGCACATCGTCGTCAGGGCAGTAGCATTTATAGTTGAAACCAGGGTGAGCACCTATCTGGAATGGCATGCGGTCATTGCTTCGATTCGTCACTTGCCAGCCTACGGTGAGCACATTGCGGAGAAGTGTGTAGTCTATCCGTACAGAGAAATCAAAAGGCCAAAGCTCTTTGCTCTGGTCGTCGGAGTGAGCCTCGAACGCGAGGTGGCGATCCTCGTCAACAATACATTCAAAAGTCATGTCGCGAAGAAAGCCATGTTGAGTCAGATGGTACTCGCGACCGTTGACGTGGAGTGTGTTCTGCCACACCTTACCGACGATAGGGAAGAGCAAAGGCGCCCGGCGGTCCCAGTATTCGGCATCGCCTTGCCAAAGATATTCGTGCGGCGAAGCCACGCGACGAAGACTTTGTAACTCGGCTCCAGTCTCAGAGACTTCAATCTCAAGTATACCATTAGATAAGTCTTTCATAAGCGTTCGTTTGTTAGCTTGTTTTCTGCTTGCAAATGTATGATTTATTTTCAGAGAAGCAAAATTTTGGCGGCTTATTATCTTAAATTAATTGTCAGAAATGCATATTTGCAGGTTTTATTCTGTAAAAGAAACACAAATCGAATGATAAAAATAGTAAAAATGGGCTGCAAATAGAAATATCTTTGTACATTTGCGACCGATTTCATAAAAAATATGTACATGAATTTATATATTCGCTTTTTCGATGACGAATGTGTAGTGACGTCGATAGAGGAGGCTCTGGAGTTCATAAGAACTTTTCAGGGCTTCAAAGTGACGCCTGATTTCGAGGATGATTTCCGCCAGTATGCTGAAGGCGATGTCATGTATCCCAAACGCTACAAAGTGCGTTCACGGATTTATTTCATTGTCATTAAGACTATGGCTGCAACACTCGAGGAGTTCAAGGCCAACGGAAAGCATAATGCCGGAGAAGGATCTGGTGAGCCTGCCACTATTTTGGTTAAGCCAAAGGACATCATTGAGCAGCGTCTCAATGAGGTAACTCCTGGATGGTACGAAGGATTTATCAATTTCAAACGAGTAGTGTTTAATCCCGAGACGGGCAAGTGCGACTACGTCGACACAAGCTTCTCTGCAATCACAAAGGCATGGAGCCCAATGGACTGCTACAACCGCCTTGTTGACTACGCTCGCTCGCGCGACGATGTTGACGAGCGTAGCCAGTTCCCGTCGCCCCGAGGAAAAAATTTCAAATATGAATATATCGGGCTTAAACCATTGAGCGCCGTTAGCATCTAACCCAACAGAGAGACGAAATAGCATAAGTAATCAACAAAAAAAATCAATAGCAACTATGAAAATGAAGAATTTATTCCTAAGCATCGCCCTCGCAGCATTCTCTGCATCGGCTATGGCACAATACGAAGGGACGGCATGGTACGAGCGCATCGGAACGGGTGAGGATAGCCTCCGCACACGCCAGAATCTGAGCCTCTTCCAGACGGCAATCAACAGCAACAACTTCACTGAGGCCTACGAGGTCTGGAAGCCCATATTCGAGAAGGCTCCCTTCTCGCAGATGGGAATCTACACCAATGGTGCCTACATGCTCGCTATGCTGATTGGGAACGAGCAGGACGCAGCCCAGAAGCAGACTTACTTCAAGGAACTGATGAACGTCTACGACACCCGCGTGAAGAATCTTGAGGGCTTGAACTCTTTCACTCGCGTTGACCGTCGTGCCACAGAGGGCGACGTCATTGCCCGCAAGGCTTATGACTACGCTGCCTATGGCCCTACCTGCGATCCTGAGTACACCCTTGACAAGGCTTACGCTATGTTTAAGGATGGTATCAACAAGATCAACGAACAGGGCGGTCGCGAAGTTGAAGGCTTCGTGCTCGACGCTTTCTTCCGCGTAGCTTACGCCAAGTATCAGGCCGACAACAACGGCTTCCGCGAGCAGTTCCTCCAGGACTACCTTGAGAGCAAGGATGTCTGCGACAAGATGTTGCAGCTGGCCAAGGAAGAGCCTGACACCGCCAAGGCTCGCAAGATTGTGGAGAAGTATGATACTCCTCTGAACACCATCGAAGGTCTCTTTGCAGAATCCAAGGCTGCTGATCGCGACCAGATTATCGCTATCTTCACTCCGAAGATTGAAGCTAACAAGGACAACCTCGCCTACCTGAAGAGTGCCCTCACGCTGATGGCAGCCAACGATTGCGATGATGCTCCCGTCTACTACAAGGCTGCTGAGTACGCTTTCAATATCGAGCCCTCCTACGAGTCGGCTATCGGTACAGCACAGAAGTATGCCAAGGATGGTCAGGTGGCTAAGAGCGTAGAGTACTACAACAAGGCCATCGAACTCTGCCAGAGCGACACTCAGAAGGGTAACATCGCACTCCGCGTTGCTGCTGCCATGCGCAAGAGCGGCGACTTCAAGAGCGCTTACGCTTACCTCGACAAAGCTGCTCAGTTCAACCCCGACCTCGAAGGTAAGTGCTATATGCAGCGTGCTAACATCGCCACCAAGGCTAAGAACTATGCTGAGGCTAAGTCCTACTGCGACCGTGCTGCTGCTGCCGACATCACTCTTGCTGGTCAGGCTCAGCGCTTGAAGAACAATATCATCACCGTTGAACGCCACAATGCTGAGTATGCTGCACAGAAGGCTGCATACGATAAGCAGCAGGCCGAGCTCAAGGCAGAAGAGGACTTCTGGAAGGCTGGCAAGAAATAACCGTCATCCAATTGTTAACAAGAAAAAGGGATGTGCACACTGCGTGCACATCCCTTTTTCTTGTTGTGGTCGAAGACTAATACCGTCCTATTTCGTTTACCTTCTTGTGCTTGCTGATCTGCACGTCTGTCTCAGGGAAATGCTCTGCGAGAAGGGCGTAGAGGTCGGGGTCATAATCCTTCAGCTCCTCGCGGGTGTTGCACCAGTTGTGCTTGCCGTCGGTGTGGGGCATCTCAGCATTTACGTTGAACCAGTCCTGCACGGCTTCGGCAAAGTACTCCATGTGGTCGGTGATGCGGTAGGTGTTGTCGAGTATGCCGCGGGCCTTGGCATTCTCGTAGAGCTGCTTCAGGCGGTCGTCGAAGCCGGGCTCGGCAATCATCAGGCCGATGCAGTGGATGGCGTGGGCAAACTCATGGATGAGGATGTCCTCGGCGTGGTACTTGTCGATCTGGTAGGCCAGCACGTTTTCCTCTGCACAGGAGGTCAGCGGTTCCTCTATGGTGCCGCCGAGGCCACGGGCGCGCAGGTCCCAGTTCAGTGCGGTGTCGTTCACGAGGTAGTGATGCTCGGGGAGGTCCGTCGTGCCCTCGTAGCGTGCCATGATGGCAACGCGGGCGTTGGCCTTGATCATGGCTTGCAGCACCTCGGGCTTCAGCATGCAGGTCATGGCGTATAGCGTGCGATGTGCTGCCACGAAGGCGGAGTCGGGTACGCGCCACGACGACACCAGTGGCAACCCATTCACATCCACATACTTCACATAGAAGGGATCGAGGCCAAGGGAGTCGGGGACAGCTGAGACCACGCACTCGGGCACGTCAAAAGAAGACTCACTATCTTCTACTGAAGAGGGCGTTGCGGGCTGGGTGCATGAGATGCTGAAGGCAATCATAGGGAGGAAAAGTGGAAATAGTCGTCTCATGTTAGAAGTTATTGTAAGTTTACGTATTCGTAGCGGTTGGTTTCTGGGTTAAAAAGGTATTTCTCCGAGAGTAGTCGTCTGGGGTCACCGAAGTTCAGTAGAACGCCTGCTTGGGAACGTGAGATTCGCAGGTAGTTGAAGAGCTGGGCACGGTGTTCACTGGTAAGTTGGCTGACGGCTTTCATTTCTACGATGATATCTCCATAGCAAACGAAGTCTGCCTTGTATTTCTTTTCAAGGGGGCGGTCGTGAAAAAACATGGTCAGCTCTTTTTCACGTTCCCATGGAATACCCTCTTCGGTACAGAGTATGGACAGACATTCTTGGTAGATGGGTTCGGCGTATCCATGGCCAAGTTCATTGTAGAGGCGCATGGCGACTCCTATTATTTTGTACATCTTGTCGTATACAGTCATACTTTGATCTTTTGACCTTAAATCTTCCTTAAATCAGACCTTATATCTTTTTCCATGGTGCTTTGGGTGCTAATCGCCCCCAAAGTTTACGGCCGCATACGGCCTACTCTTGGAATGAGGGTGCGGCCTACTCTCTAATCTATCGCTCCGCGTAGGCTCGATGGAGCCGTAGCTTCTTGTGCAACCGATTAGGTGCACAAGTGTCCTCCAAGCCAAATAGGATTTAAGGTGAGATTTAAGGAAGATTTAGGGTCCATCCTTTACTTCATGTAGGTGTAGCGATAGTCAGTGGGACTGACGAGGGTCTCCTTGATGACGCGCGGGATGATCCAGCGGATGAGGTTGAATTCGCCGCCGGCCTTGTCGTTGGTGCCGCTGGCACGGGCTCCGCCGAAGGGTTGCATACCCACGACGGCGCCTGTTGGCTTGTCGTTGATGTAGAAGTTGCCGGCGGCGTAGGCCCGACGGTCGGCCAGCTTCTCCACGGCCAGACGGTCGCGACCGAAGACGGCGCCGGTGAGGCCGTAGGGCGAGGTCTCGTCGCAGAGTGCGGCGGTCTCCTCGACCTTGTCGTCATCGTAGGGATAGACGGTGATGATGGGGCCGAAGATTTCCTCTTCCATCGACTTGAAGCGCGGGTTTGAGGTCTCGATTATGGTTGGCTCGACGAACCAGCCCACGGTCTTGTCGCATTTGCCTCCCAGTACAATCTTCGCGTCGTCGGCAGCTACGGCGAAGTCGATGTAGCTCTTGCATTTGTCGAAGCTGGCCTCGTCGATGACGGCATTGACGAAGTTCAACGGGTCGCGCACATCGCCTATCTTGATTTCCGCTGCCATACGCTTCATATCCTCTAAGACCGTAGGCCACAGGCTCTTCGGGATGTACATACGGCTGGCTGCCGAGCACTTCTGGCCCTGGAACTCGAAGGCTCCGCAGAAGGCAGCAGTAGCCACGGCTTTCGGGTCTGCCGAGGGATGCACGAAGATAAAGTCCTTGCCGCCCGTTTCGCCCACGAGACGAGGATAGCTTACGTAGCGGTCGAGGTTTGAGCAGGCCTGCCCCCAGAGGCTCTTGAACGTAGCTGTGGAGCCTGTGAAGTGTATGCCGGCGAAGTGCTTGCTCTCGGTGCATACCTTGCCGATGAGGGCGCCGCTGCCGGGCAGGAAGTTGATGACACCGTCGGGCAGACCGGCTTCCTTGTAGAGCTGCATAAGGTAGTAGTTGGAGAGCAGGGCAGTGGTGGAGGGCTTCCACACGGCCACGTTGCCCATCAGCACGGGCGTCATGCAGAGGTTGGAGGCGATGCTGGTGAAGTTGAACGGCGTCACGGCCAGGACGAAGCCTTCCAGCGGGCGGTACTCGGTATGGTTGATGTTGCCGGCGCCGTCCTTCGGCTGCATAGCGTAGATCTTGGAGGCGTAGTGGACGTTGTAGCGGAAGAAATCGATGGTCTCGCAGGCCGAGTCGATTTCAGCCTGATAGATGTTCTTGCTCTGTCCGAGCATACAGGCCGCGTTCATGATGGGGCGGTACTTCGTGGCCAGCAGTTCGGCCATCTTCAAGGCGACGCCGGCGCGCACGGTCCAGTCGGTCTTCGACCATTCTTCCCACGCCTTCATGGCCGTCTCGATAGCCAGTTGCACTTCCTTCTCGCTGACCTTGTGGTAGGTTGCGAGCACGTGCTTGTGGTCGTGCGGGCAGGTTACGGTGCCCGTGTTGCCCGTGCGAATCTCCTTGCCGCCGATGATGATGGGGATGTCGACGACTATGTTCGACTGACGTTCGAGTTCAGCCTCGAGGGCGATACGTTCGGGTGAGCCTGCCAGATAGCTCTTCACCGGCTCATTTGCCGGAACGGGGAAAGTGATAACAGAGTTTCTCATTTTTTAAAGGTTTATAGATTAGAATGATTGAATTGACGTTGCAAAGTTAATAAAATCCCCCAATCTGTATGCATCTTAAAGCTTTTTTTTTATTGTCCCAAGGGTTATGCCCAAAACCCTTAAGCCTTTTGCCCAAAACCCTTGGGCCTTTTGCCCAAAACCCTTAAGCCTTATTTTTACAATCTTTAACGCCCGGGTGCTGAATGTTGGTTCTGTTGTTTCGGATGACGTCGTGGTTAGTGTTGGCAGAGTCAGTGCTTACCCAGCTCCCAGAAGGCTACTGCAGAGGCAGCAGCTACGTTGAGGGAGTCCACGGCATGACTCATGGGTATTCGGACGACGTAGTCAGAGCGCTGTATGGTGGAGCTCGGAAGCCCGTCGCCCTCGTTGCCGAGGATGATGGCAAGCTGCTGTTCGGCTTTTAGGCTTGGATCGGAGAGCGATATGGAACGTTCTTCGAGAGCCATGGCTGCAGTCTTGAAGCCGAGTGAGTGGAGGATGTTGATGTAGTGGTCGTCTGCTATTTGGCTGTTAGCCTCCTGTGTGGACGATGGGCTTGCATCGGCCGACGGCGTTTCGACCCATGCCCATGGGACGAGGAACACGGAGCCCATTGACACGCGCACGGCACGACGGTTGAGGGGATCGCAGGAGCTGGAGGTCACGAGCACGGCATCAATGCCGAGAGCTGCGGCAGAGCGGAAGATAGCTCCAATGTTGGTTGAGTCTACAACAGCGTCAATGACTGCTACGCGTCTGGCTTGTTTGCACACTTCGCTTATATTCTTATGCTTTGGCCGCCGCATGGCACAGAGCACGCCGCGGGTGAGTGTGTAGCCTGTGAGGGTCCTGAGGAGTTCGCGCGATCCAGTGTAGATGGGGCATGTGGCGAGGCGGTCGATGATGTCGGCTGCATCGCCCAGGATGTGCTTGCGCTCGCAGAGCAGGGCAAGCGGTTCGTACCCGGCATTTAAGGCAACACGAATGACCTTGGGGCTTTCGGCAATGAAGATTCCCTGCTCGGCATGCAGGCGGTTGCGCAGCTGCGCTTCAGTGAGCGTAGCGAAAGGAGCGAGGCGCGGGTCGGCAAGCGATGTTATGTCGATGATTTCAGCCATTGTATTCGTCGCTCAAGATATAGTTCAGCAGAGCCTGGCAACCAGCAAGGGCATCCTGCCACGTGGCTTCGAAATCGCCCGTGTACCATGGGTCGGAGATGTTGGCCTTGCTGCCTGTGAACTCCAGCAATTTACGAATTTTGCGTTGAGGGTCAGCGCCGCATATGCGCTGCATGTTGGTGATGTTCCAGTCGTCCATGCCTATGAGCAGGTCGTAGCGGTCGTAGTCTGCCGCAGTCATCCGCCGTGCGGTCTTGCCTGTGGCTGAGATGCCGTGCTCGGCCAACTTCCGCCGTGCCGGGGGATATACGGGGTTGCCTATCTCCTCGTTAGACGTAGCGGCAGAGGCTATGCTGAACATAGCCTGTAGGCCCGCCCGATTCACAAGGTCCTTCATCACGAACTCGGCCATAGGGCTGCGGCAGATGTTGCCGTGGCATACGAAGAGGATGCTGTAGGATTGTTTTTTCATAGTGTGATATGAAAGGCGTTGCAGATGTGTTGTTAGTCTTCGGCAAAGGTAGTTTTTTTTTGAATAATCAGGGCACAAAAGTGCATAAATATTTTAATCTTTGTGCTCAGGCGCTCAAATAATAACTGAAATAGACAGTTTTAGGGCGAAAGACTTGCACGAAAAACATAAAATGCGTACCTTTGCGGCGTTTTAAGAAAAAGCTCGTCTGAGAGCATATGTCTGTAGGCTGCAAAAAGCTACACTAAACCCTCAGCCTGTAGTATTAACTTTAAGGTAAAAAAGATTATGTTTGCAAAAGCAGGTGAAATCGCAGGTGCTATCTGGAATGCACTGAACGAGAATGGCGCCCAGAGCGCTAAGGATCTGAAGAAGGCTGCCAAGGCCAAGAGCGAGAAGGAACTCTATCTCGGTCTGGGTTGGCTGCTCCGCGAGGATAAGCTTAACGTCGAAGGCGACGAGAAGGAGCCCGTCTTCAGTCTTAAGTAAGAGATTTTACATCACACAACAATTGTCCCCGAAACCGCTTGCGGCTCCGGGGACAACTTTTATATAAACGGATTTGTAGGTGGAAACCGGGCTTTTGTAGAAAAAATGAAGGCTGCATTCAAAAAAACTCTTATCTTTAACCCCTAATCTCTAATCTTTTTATTACCTTTGCGCCATGAAAAATATCCGGAATTTTTGCATAATAGCTCATATCGACCACGGCAAGAGCACTCTCGCAGACCGCCTGCTTGAGCGCACTAACACTATACAGGTGACGGAAGGGCAGATGCTCGATGACATGGACCTGGAGCGCGAGCGTGGCATCACGATAAAGAGCCATGCCATACAGATGGAGTATGAGCGCGACGGCGAATGCTACGTGCTGAATCTCATCGACACACCAGGCCACGTCGACTTCTCATACGAGGTAAGCCGATCCATAGCTGCCTGCGAAGGCGCGCTGCTGGTCGTTGATGCAACGCAGGGAGTGCAGGCTCAGACGATTTCTAACCTCTATATGGCGATTGACCACGACCTGGAAATCATTCCCGTGGTGAACAAATGCGACATGCCAAACGCCATGCCCGAGGAGGTGGAGGATGAGATAATCGACCTGATAGGATGCAAACGCGAGGATATTATACGCGCGAGCGGAAAGACTGGGCAGGGCGTTGACGAAATACTTGACGCCGTCGTCAGCCGTATACCAGCCCCTGTGGGCGATGAGAAAGCACCCCTGCAGGCTCTCATCTTCGATTCGGTGTTCAATTCCTTCCGTGGCATCATAGCCTATTTCAAGATTGTCAACGGCAGCATCAGGAAAGGAGACAAGGTGGTCTTTATCAATACCGGCAAGGAATATGATGCCGACGAGATTGGTGTGCTGAAGATGGACATGAAACCACGGCAAGAGCTCCACTGCGGCGACGTGGGATATATCGTAAGCGGTATAAAAACTGCAACGGAAGTCAAGGTGGGCGACACCATCACCCACGTCAGCACACTTGGGCAGGTGGAAGCCATCGCCGGCTTTGAGGAAGTGAAACCAATGGTGTTTGCTGGCGTTTACCCCATCGAGACCGAGGACTACGAGAATCTAAGAGCCTCGCTTGAGAAGCTACAGCTGAACGACGCCTCACTAACCTTCCAGCCCGAGTCGTCAGTAGCCCTGGGCTTTGGTTTCCGCTGCGGATTCCTTGGCCTGCTCCATATGGAGATTGTTCAGGAACGGCTTGATCGCGAGTTCAATATGGACGTCATCACTACCGTGCCTAACGTGTCATATAAAGTCTACGACAAGCAAGGCGAGGTGATTGAAGTGCACAATCCCGCGGGAATGCCAGAGCCCACCCTCATCGATCATATCGAGGAACCATACATCCACTCATCGGTTATCACCACCTCCAATTTCATTGGCCCCATTATGACGCTCTGCCTCGGCAAGCGCGGAGAGCTCATCAAGCAGGACTTCATCAGCGGCAACCGCGTGGAGATACAGTTTGCCATGCCACTGGGCGAGATAGTGATTGATTTCTACGACAAGCTCAAGAGCATCTCTAAAGGCTATGCCTCGTTCGACTATCATCAGAGCGGCTTCCGACCCTCGAAACTTGTGAAGCTCGACATTCTTCTAAACGGCGAACCCGTAGACGCTCTTTCAACCCTTACACACGTTGACAACTCAGTCGACTTCGGACGACGCATGTGCGAGAAACTTAAAGAGTTGCTGCCACGCCAGCAGTTCGACATAGCCATACAGGCTGCCATCGGGGCTAAGATTATAGCACGCGAGACGGTTAAGCAGGTGCGTAAGGACGTCACCGCCAAGTGTTATGGCGGCGACATTAGCCGAAAACGTAAACTGCTTGAGAAACAGAAACGAGGCAAGAAGCGAATGAAACAGATCGGCAATGTCCAGGTGCCGCAGAAGGCATTCCTGGCTGTGCTGAAGCTGGATTAGGTATCAGAAACCAGATATTTACGGATCAAGGCTTTTGTTTTCAAACTATCGATAAACCACAACACAATTATATTCTATGGACAAACGAAGGGACATCGCACGCGAGATAGCACGACGCTATTGTACGCTGAGCACACAGGGCATTACCACCCTGGCAGAGATTCTCGTACCGTTCAAAGTGGCCAAGGGCGAGAAGATGCTTCAGGAAGGGGAGGTCTGCAGCTTTATGTACTATGTTGACAAAGGCATGGTGCGCCAGTTCTACTACAAGAATGGGCGTGACGTTACCGAACACTTTTCATACGAAGGGCGCATTGTGATTTGCATCGAAAGTTTCCTGAAGCAGATCCCCTCGCTGCTCATGGTCGAAGCGCTCGAGAATTCGCGCCTCTTCGGCATCCCGCACGACCGTTTCCTTGAGCTCGTAGAGACCGACAAGGAGATGGAGCACCTCTATCGGAAGATTCTCGAACACGCTCTCATCTCTTCGCAAGAGCATGCTGACAGCCAACGCTTTGAGAACGCCACGGAGCGCTACGTGCGTCTGTTAAAGACAAAACCTGAGATTGTCCTCCGAGCTCCTATGGTGCACGTCGCATCCTTCCTCCAAATGACGCCTGAGACGCTCAGTCGCGTACGTTCCTCACATGTTGACTAAGGCTGACATACAGCTCGTTCGTTCGCTCAACAGCCGAAAAGGGCGCCGTCGCGAAGGCTTATTTGTGGCTGAAGGGCCTCGCTTGGTTGTCGAGCTGTTAGGTCATTTCGAGTGCCGTGCCCTGTATGCCACAGCCGAGTGGCTTCATGGCAGCTCTGCATTGGAGGCTCAAAAGGTGGAGGAGATAACGCAGGGCGAACTCTCGCGCCTCAGTTTGCAACAGAGCCCTAATCAAGTGGTGGCGCTGTTCCGGATTCCAGAAGACAAGGTTGAACGAGGCCCTTTGAAAGGTCTGCATCTGGCGCTCGACAACGTTCAGGACCCTGGCAATCTGGGCACCATCATCCGTATGGCCGATTGGTTTGGCGTAGAGGATATATGGTGTTCGCCCACGACGGCTGACGTGTGGAACCCGAAAGTGGTTCAAGCCTCTATGGGAGGCCTCGCGCACGTACGCGTACATTATTTAGATTTACTGCCATTCCTGTCGTTGCAATCAAGTGCCATCCCTGTCTTTGGCACATCTCTTTCCGGCAACCCTATATGGGACCAACAGTTGGCGGCGGATGCCATCATCGTGATGGGTAATGAAGGCAATGGCATTAGCCCAGAAGTGGATGAACGGTGTACGCATCGCCTCTTTATCCCCAATTATCCTCAAGGGCGGACAACGACAGACAGCCTCAACGTCGCAATGGCTACCGGCATTGTTTTGGCAGAGTTTCGCCGTAGATTGTATTGACAAATCCAAAGCCTCAAATTTTGAAGAGCAGAAGAATCATAAGGGTAGGGCTCATTGCCCTCGCTGCAATTATAGCACTTGCAGCCTGTGCGCCGGAGCGTTTTCTTGCCGATGATGAGTACCTCTTGGATGGCGTGAGCCTAAAGGCTGACGACAGTAAGATACCCGTGGGCACTGTTGAGGGCTTTGTGCGTCAGCATCCGAATTCACGCTGGTTCAGTCTGTTCAAGGTGCCGCTCGGCGTATATTGTATGAGCGGTCGTGACAGCACTCGGCGTGCTAATAAGTTTTTCCGCAAGATAGGTGAAGCTCCCGTGGTTTATGACAGTGTTCAGGCTGAGCGGAGCCGCTCCAACATCGAGGCTGCTATAAGGAATATGGGCTACTTGCAAGCAGATGTGGTGCGTAAAGAACAAGTTCACAAGAGGAAGATGAAACTTACGCTCGACGTTAAATCAGGTCCTTGCTATTTTGTTGATAAGATAGACCATAGGATAGCTGATCCCGTAGTAGATAGTCTCTTGGCTTCGTCGTGGCATGAGTCAGAACTTTACCGCGGTATGCCGTTTGATATCAATAAGCTGGATCGTGAACGTTCGCGCATCACAACGTTACTTCAGAATTCAGGTTACTATCGTTTCAGCAAGAGCTATGTTACATTTGATGCTGACACGACGCTCGACAACCATTTCGTTGGCCTCACTCTTTGCATACCTCTTTACAGAGAGTTACAGGGCGGCGGCCTAATGGAGCACCCTCGTTTCTTTATGAGAAATGTGAACTATCTCATTGACACGGATGCAACGTCGCTTCTTAAAGATTCGTCGGACGTACTTAGTATAGGGCCTAACCATCGTTTCCTTTTCGAAAAACAATTGCAGCTGAGGCCTTCGTTCCTGATTTCGAAGACGGAGATTCAGCCTAACACTGTTTTCAATGAGGCCTCTGTCCAAGGCACTTATTCAAACCTCTCGCAACTGTCGGCTGTGCTTGGAGCCAGCGTGGCGGCTGAGCCGGTGGTGGGGGCTCCTGATTCGCTTGATGCCTTTGTCAGTGTGATGATGGCCAAGCGTCATGGTGTGTCAGCCGCATTGGAAGGGACAAATTCAGCTGGCGACCTCGGCGCAGCAGTGAGTCTGGGTTATCAAAATCGTAACTTGTTCCATCGCTCGGCACAGGGTTCGCTGAAACTGCGTGGCGCCTTTGAAGCCATAAAAGGGCTTGAGGGCTATAATGATCAGAACTATATAGAATATAGTGCAGAAGCGAACCTCAACTTCCCTGAATTTATGTTCCCGTTCCTGTCGCGCAGCTTCCGCCGTTCCGTCAAGGCTCAGAGCATAGCTTCAGTGATGTTTGATTCTCAGGATCGGCCAGAGTTCCACCGTCGCGTGCTGACAGGGGCCTGGCGCTATCGCTGGAACCGCATGAATCAGCAGCTGCAGCACCGAGTAGACCTCGTAGACTTGAACTATGTCTTCATGCCGTGGATTTCCGAGACATTCCGCCGCGAATACCTTTCGGACAACGGGAGCCGTAATGCTGTGCTACGTTACAACTATGAGAATCTGTTTATTATGCGTTGGGGATACAACTTCTATTTCACAAGTCTTCCCCCTTCGGCTCAGGGCACGTCTTACGGCCAAAACGCCTACAGTGTCCGCCTTGGCGTAGAGAGCGGTGGCAACCTACTTTATGGTCTGTCAAATCTTCTGCGAGGGCAGCACTCGTCAGAACTTGATGCCTACACGCTTTTCAATATTGCTTATGCACAGTATGTCAAGTTCGATTTTGACTACGCAAAGAGTTTTCGCTTTGATGAACGCAATTCGCTGGCACTTCATGCTGCATTTGGGGCGGCCTTTCCGTATGCCAACTCGAAAGTCCTCCCTTATGAAAAACGCTATTTTTCGGGCGGCGCCAACAGCGTTCGAGGCTGGAGCGTTCGTGGCCTCGGTCCAGGCAGCTTCTCCGGGTCTGACGGGCGTGTTGACTTTATTCGACAGACGGGCGACCTGAAACTGGATTTGAGTGCCGAATGGCGCACTCATCTTTTCTGGAAGTTTGATGGAGCAGCTTTCATTGATGCCGGAAATATCTGGACCTTGCGAGATTATGAGGAGCAGCCGGGCGGACAGTTTCGCTTCGATAAGTTTTACAAGCAGATAGCTGTAGCTTATGGACTTGGCTTACGCCTCAATTTCGGATATTTTATCCTGCGCCTCGACGGTGGCATGAAAGCTGTTAATCCAGCCTACGAGAGCGGTCAATATCATTATCCTCTTATTCATCCTGATTTCGGTCGCGATTTCCATCTACACTTTGCAGTCGGTATGCCATTCTAAGGGTCGTTATCCTAAAAAGGCTAAAAAATACTAATAATTGGGCGTAATCTGAGATTATTTGCTTACCTTTGCAGCGAAATTTAAACATTAAGCTATGCTCAAGTATTTATGCTTAGGTAGCGGCAGTAGCGGTAATTGTTATCTGCTCAGTGCAGATGGCATTACAATACTTATTGATGCGGGCATTGGTATTAGGACATTGAAACGTCATCTTCAGAGTTTCGGCTTCCTCCTGAAGGAGGTGCATGGTGTCTTGGTTACTCATGACCATGCGGACCATATCAAGTCCGTGGGTAAGTTGGCTGCCGAGTATGGTATTCCGGTATATGCCACGGAAGCTGTTCACGGGGGGATCTCTCGGAACTACTGCGTGTCGCCTCGTTTGGATGAGGCATATCGCCGTTATGTTGAGAAGGATGTGAGTTTTGAGATAGGTCCTTTTCATATCACGGCTTTTGATGTTCCACATGATAGCACGGACTGTGTTGGTTATCGCATTGAGGTCGGCGGCATCCGTTTCTGTCTGGTTACTGATGTAGGCCATGTGACGGAGCGCATTCGTGACGAAGTCAGGCTTGCGAACTATCTTGTGTTGGAGAGCAACCACGACGTGGAAATGCTAATGTCGGGTCCTTACCCTGCTCACTTGAAAGGCCGGATCAGTGGTCCTACCGGTCACTTGAGCAACGGCGAAGCCGGTGAGTTGCTTGCGAGCTGCTCTGGACCCGAATTGCGCCATGTATGGTTGTGCCATCTGAGCGAGGAGAATAATCATCCGGAGTTAGCTCGAAAGACAGTGGATTCGATACTGCGCAGCTATGGTATAGTTGCGGGTGCGGATTTTCAGTTGGATGTTCTTCGCAGGGTTGTCCCGAGCGAAGTGTATGATCTTCACTGACCATAGCTGTCGAAGTGTTCTATGTTTGGTCGCGTCGTCGCTGGAGCGAAGCTCTGACAGATACGTTTGGCACAGGCCACTTGGCGGTCATTATGGAGTTTGCATTGGGCTATGATGGGGTTATCGTACCACTGCATGAAGCTTGCGTGTGTGCAGTCGATGCATTTTACAAAAAGGCTGTCAGAGTTTTTTGAGGCCATCGTGAGGAAAAGTTAAAGGTTGAAGGTTCTATGCTGGAAAAAGCGACGCAAGCGTCGATCGGGTGTTATGGTGCGCTAAATTAATAAAAGATTGGGGATTAGGGGGTAGGGATTAAGTTTTTTTTGATTAGAGATTCGGTTTTTTATGTTTTTGAATATTGTTTTTGCGATTATTGGAGCAGTACTTGTCCTTATAGGTGCAGATAAGTTGACAGATGGCGCTGTCGGCTTGGCTCGCAGGTTTAATATACCTGAGCTGGTAATCGGTCTGACCATAGTGGCTTTCGGTACTTCGTTACCGGAATTCATCGTCAGTCTTATGGCCAGCATTAATCATGCTCCTGCGATGAGCGTCGGTAATATTGTTGGCAGCAACATCTTCAACACTCTGATGATTGTAGGCTGCTCGGCTCTTTTGTACCCGATAGTAGTGTCGAAGGGTACTATCGCCAAGGATATTCCCTTGTCGGTGCTTGCATCTGTCGTCTTGCCTGCATTGGCTATGGATTCCCTTATAAGTGCTGCCGATGGCACTGACATCCTGTCGCGCGGCGACGGAATAGCCCTGTTGGGCTTCTTCGCGATTTTCATGGCTTATTCCTTTTCTATAGCCAAAAGTGGTGCTCAGGATGGTACGGCCGATGATGCTGCAGTACCTGCCATGTCGACAGTGAGGATTATTCTTTACTTGCTTTTGGGGTTAGCCGGGCTGATTGGTGGTGGCGAACTCTTCGTGAAAGGTGCAACAGGCATTGCTCGAAGCTTGGGCGTAAGCGACGCTGTGATAGGTCTGACTTTAGTAGCTGGTGGCACCTCGCTGCCCGAGTTGGCTACTAGTATTATAGCAGCCCGTAAAGGACAGAGTGCTATGGCCATAGGTAACGTCGTCGGCAGCAACCTCTTCAATATCTTCTGGATTTTAGGCTGTTGTGCAGTTATTGCACCTTTGCCTATCGGAGGCATTGCGTGGACCGACTTTGCAGTCCTCTTTGGAGCGTCTGTCCTCTTCTGGCTGTTCAGCCGGAGCGGGCGCCATATTACGCGCCTCGAAGGCTTGTTGCTCTGCTGTTGTTATGTAGGGTATCTTGCCTGGCTTATTTACAATTTATGATGTAATGACCAAACACATTTGAGACACATGTTACGTATAGCTGTTCAATCAAAAGGTCGTCTGTATGACGACACATTAGGTCTGCTGACGGAGGCAGGCATAAAAATCCCTTCGAGTAAGCGTACTTTGCTCGTTGAGTCGCCAAACTTTCCTTTGGAAATCCTGTATCTTCGCGACGACGACATTCCCCAAAGCGTAGCCACGGGAGTTGCGGATTTGGGCATCATAGGTCAAAACGAACTTTATGAACGTGGGGAGAGTGTGCGCGTGGTTAAGTCATTAGGCTTCAGCCGTTGCCGCCTTTCACTTGCTATTCCAAAGGGGGTTGAATATGATGGAGTGGGGTGGTTCGATGGCCGAAAGGTGGCAACGAGCTATCCGAACATTCTTGGTCGGTTCTTCAAGGAAAAAGGTGTGACGGCCGAAATCCATGTGATAACTGGGTCGGTTGAAATAAGTCCTGGCATTGGCCTGTCGGATGCAATCTTTGACATAGTATCTTCTGGCTCCACACTCGTAAGCAATAACCTGCGTGAAGTGGAAGTTGTGATGAAGAGCGAAGCTGTGCTGGTTGCCAACAATGACCTTTCGAGTGAGAAACTGGGGCAACTTGACAAACTGCTGTTTCGTATAGAAGCTGTGAAAGCTGCCGAGGATAAAAAATACGTTCTCATGAACGTTCCTACGGAGCGTTTGGAGGCCGTCATTAGCGTGCTTCCCGGTGCTAAAAGCCCGACGGTGATGCCTCTGGCAACACCTGGATGGAACAGTGTGCACACAGTAATCGACGAGAAACGTTTCTGGGAGGTGATTTCTCAGCTTAAAGACCTCGGCGCTCAGGGCATTCTCGTAATCCCAATAGAGAAGATGATACTGTAATTTGTTGAACGAAAATAGTTGAACGAGAAGAATGAGAATCTATATTAATCCGACTGAAGAGGAGATTACTGACATCATAGCCCGTCCGAGCAAGGACTGGGGGGCACTCAGTGTCGCTGTGGGCGACGTGTTACAGCGTGTACAGAGCGAGGGAGATGATGCCGTAATAGACTGTGAGCGTCAGTTTGACCATGTAGACCTTAGTGCTGTTTCCCCATCCTCACCTTTAAAAGTGACTGAAAACGAGTTTCAGCGAGCTGAGCAGATCGTGAGTCCAGAGCTAAAGGCAGCCCTGACGTCGGCCCACTCAAATATAGCTCGTTTTCATGAAGCACAGCGTTTTGTTGATGTGGTAGTGGATACTCAGCCTGGTGTCCGTTGCTGGCAGCGTAGCGTGCCTATAGAGTCAGTAGGACTTTACGTCCCCGGAGGCACCGCGCCCCTCTTCTCTACAGTACTTATGTTGGCGACTCCCGCCCGAATCGCTGGTTGTCGAAGGATTGTCCTGTGCACTCCACCTTGTAAAGACGGCTCTGTGCATCCCGCAATCCTGGTTGCAGCACGCATTGCTGGTGTGTCAGACGTGTTCAAGGCTGGCGGCGTTCAGGCTATAGGTGCGATGGCTTACGGCACAAAGAGTATCCCCCGAGTAAGCAAAATATTTGGCCCTGGCAATCAGTATGTCCAGGCTGCAAAGCAGCTTGTTGCACTATCGCAGGTCGCCATTGACATGCCCGCTGGGCCCAGTGAAGTTTTGGTTATAGCTGATGAAAGCGCTGTTCCTTCATTCGTTGCTGCTGACCTTCTATCACAGGCCGAGCACGGCACAGACTCGCAGGTGCTGCTCCTAACGAACCACGAGCCTATGCTCGCAGCTGTGCAGGATGAGCTAAGCCGGCAATTAGCAGTATTGCCTCGACGCGAGATGGCCGAGGCCACCCTCTTGAACAGCCGCCTCGTCTACTCCGATAGCCTTCAGACAATTATAAGTATTGCCAATGCTTATGCTCCTGAACACCTGATCCTTGAGGCGGCTGATGCCGACCGGCTGGCAGAACTCGTGGTCAATGCCGGCAGCGTGTTCATCGGGCACCTTACGCCAGAAAGCGCCGGCGACTATGCATCAGGAACCAATCATACGCTCCCGACAAACGGCTGGGCCAAGGCCTATAGCGGCGTTAATCTCGACTCTTTTTGCCGCAAGATAACCTTTCAGAAGATCTCTGAGGAGGGCCTGCCGAGCCTCGCACCAATAGTAGAGACTATGGCTGAGGCCGAAGGTCTGGATGCACATCGTATGGCTATGGCTTTGAGACGACAGCGACTTGCAAAGCCATGACAACAAATAAAGACAAGTCTCCAACGCACTTTTCAAATACCAAAAGTCAAATGTTACCACTTCAAGAGCTTACTCGCAAGAATGTCCGTTCCCTGACGCCATACTCCTGCGCTCGCGATGATTTTAAGGGACGCAATGCAAAGGTTTTCCTCGATGCAAACGAAAATCCATACAATGCCCCTTATAACCGCTATCCTGATCCCCTGCAACAAGAGCTTAAAGCCAAGCTTTCAGTCGTAAAAGGCGTACGCCCGGAACGAATCTTTCTTGGTAATGGCAGCGATGAGGCAATAGACCTAATCTATCGAGTCTTCTGCGAGCCCCGTATAGACAATGTCGTCGCAATAGCACCTACCTATGGCATGTACCGTGTGGCCGCCGATATCAATGACGTTGAATACCGTGCTGTTCCGTTGCATGAGGATTTCAGCCTTGACAGCGACGCTCTGCTCGCCGCAGTAGATACTCGCACAAAAGTCGTCTGGCTTTGCTCACCCAATAACCCTACCGGCAATGCTCTCGAGCGTGAGGCTGTTGAGCGTGTCCTGCTCTCCTTCCATGGAATCGTAGTCGTTGATGAAGCATACAGCGATTTCAATGACTACCGCCCCTTCCGTGCCGACCTCGATCGTTTTCCCAATTTGATAGTCCTGAACACATTTTCCAAGCTCTGGGCTTCAGCAGCCATACGGCTCGGCATGGCATTTGCCTCCGAGGAGATTGTAGGGCTGTTGAACAAGGTCAAATATCCCTACAACGTCAACGACCTCACCACACAGGCCGCCATAAAGCTCCTCGCTGACCTTCAGCATATCAACCTCTGGCGTGCAACCCTGCTGAAGGAGCGCTCCCATCTCCTTCCGGCCATTGCCGAGCTGCCCATCTGTAAAGCCGTATATTCATCAGATGCTAACTTCTTCTTAGCTCGTATCACAGGCGCCGACTTTGTGTATCAATACCTTGTCAACAACGGCATTGTTGTTCGCAACCGATCCAATGTAGAGCTCTGCGCCGACTGTCTTCGGATAACCATAGGCACTCCAGAAGAGAACAATGCTCTCCTCGGTGCCCTTCGCCGCTTCGGGCATTAGCCCTCCATGCCTCTCAATGCTTTAAGTCCTTACAACTACACAACCACTTTACGCCCTTTGCGTTTCTCCCGCATAGCATCAAACCCTATAGCCTTTCCTCATTTCACAACCCACGGCTTCCTTATGAGTTCATATAAGAGTCTTTTTATCGACCGCGACGGTACCATCCTACGCGAGCCTGCTGACGAGCAAATTGACTCGTTTGAGAAATTCCATTTTGTTCCAGGTGCTATCAGCGCTCTCCGTTTCCTGCGCCAGCACACGGACTATCGCTTCGTTATGGTGTCCAATCAGGATGGTCTTGGAACAGATTTATATCCCGAGTCTGACTTTTGGCCAACTCACAACCTGATGCTCGAAATCCTCAAAGGTGAAGGAGTGGAGTTTGATGATATTCTCATAGACCGTTCACTTCCCCAAGAGAACAAACCTACACGGAAACCAGGCACTGCCATGCTCGCAGATTATACCGATGGCTCTTGTGACCTCGGCTCAAGCTTCGTTATCGGCGATCGCCCCACCGACGCACAGCTTGCCGAGAACCTTGGAGCGCAGGCTCTCATACTCTCAGACAGCCTCTCGTGGGACAAGATTGTCGAAATTATTTATGCTGGAGGGCGTAATGTAAGCCTCACTCGCACAACGGCCGAAACAGATGTAACTGTAAGTCTTAATCTCGATGGTACAGGCCGTGCCGACATCTCCACAGGCCTCGGTTTCTTTGACCATATGCTTGAGCAGATTGCTCGCCACGGAGCTATTGACCTTTCTGTAAAGGCTGTTGGTGACCTCCATGTTGACGAGCACCACACGATAGAGGATACAGCCATTGTCCTCGGACAAGCCATCGCTGAGGCTCTCGGTGACAAACGGGGGCTTACCCGTTATGGCTTCTGCCTGCCCATGGACGATTGTCTGGCCACGGTAGCACTCGACTTTGGTGGGCGGCCATGGCTTGTGTGGGATGCGGAGTTCAAGCGCGAGAGAGTAGGGGATGTCCCAACAGAATTGTTCTTCCACTTCTTTAAGAGCCTCTCTGATGCTGCACGTATGAATCTAAACATTAAGGCAGAAGGACAGAATGAGCATCATAAGACAGAGGCAATATTCAAAGCCTTTGCCAGAGCTCTTCGTATGTCTCTGCAACGTGACATCAATAATATGCAGCTCCCCTCAAGCAAAGGGGTGCTCTAAAACCAAAGTGCCATAGTTCCCTCCTTCCTGAGTCCGCGAATATTTCAAGACCTCGTTCCGCTCTCTGTAGATGTCCAGCATAGCCTTTGGTCTCACAATCTTTTCACCTTTTTGGGGTGAACTACTTTTTATTTGTATTCCCTCAAATAATCTGTAACGTTTCTCAGGCTGCGATATTTCAACAATAACTGCTTGCCTCTTTTGCAGAACAAATACTTGTCATACCAGATTAAACAAATATGAAATCGCAACTATTGTCCCTCGCTCATCTCGTAATCCTGCCTGATATAAATCGCAGACAGTTCTAAAAAAGGCAGGAAGACACGGAAATATTGTAAAAAATAAGGCTTTTCTTTTCATATTTCAGATGTTTTGTGTACCTTCGCGCCCAATTTGAAAGGATACATGACACAGTCTATTTTATCACCCGATTATATATTTGAGGCAAGCTGGGAGGTTTGCAACAAGGTTGGCGGCATCTATACTGTATTATCTACACGCGCTAAAACATTGCAATCGGCTAAGACTGATAGCTTGATTTTTATAGGTCCTGATTTATGGCTTGAAAAGCACAACGACCTCTTTGCCGAGGACCGCGATTTGTGGGTAGATTGGTGCCAAACGGCGGAGGCAGAAGGCCTTAAGATACGCGTTGGCCGTTGGCAGATTCCTGGCAATCCCTTGGTAGTGCTCGTTGATTTCAGACCCTTCTTTGAGCAGAAGAACACCATATATGGGGCCATGTGGACCGATTTTCAGGTTGACAGTCTCCACGCTTATGGCGACTATGACGAGGCTTCAATGTTCTCCTATGCCGCAGGACGGGTTGTAGAGAGCTTCTATAATCATTTCCTTTCTCCGGGGCTGCGTGTGATATATCAAGCTCATGAGTGGATGACGGGTTTGGGGGCGTTGTATCTGCAAAAGCATCTGCCGGCAGTTGCAACAATCTTTACGACTCATGCCACGACAGTGGGACGCAGTATTGCAGGCAATGGTAAACCTCTGTACGACTATCTCTTCGCATATAATGGCAATCAGATGGCTGGAGAACTTAATGTCCAGTCGAAACATAGCATTGAGCGACAGACGGCTCACTACGTGGACTGCTTCACGACAGTCTCAGACGTGACGGCTAATGAATGCTCAGAGTTGCTCGACAAACGTCCTGATGTGGTACTCCCAAATGGATTCGAGCTGGACTTTGTTCCTAAGGGATCCGCATTTGTTGCTGGACGCAGGAAAGCACGCCGACGTATCCTTGGCGTAGCAAATGCCCTCATGGGCACAGCTCTTGATGATGAGACTCTGATTGTCTCAACGAGTGGGCGATATGAATGGAAGAACAAGGGCATTGATGTCTATCTGGAGGCGCTGAACAGGGCCTGCAATGACGAGCGCCTTGACCGACCTGTACTCGCCATCGTTGAGGTGCCTGCATGGCAGGCTGGAGCAAGGTGCGACCTTCAAGATCGAATCAACTCTTCACCAACTCAATACGAAAGCCCTTTGCCTGAGCCCTTCATCACCCATAATCTATACGAGCCCTGGGGCGACAATGTAACTCAGACGTTGCATCGTTATGGCCTAAACAATCAGCAGGGCTGCCGCCTGAAGATAATGTTTGTACCCTGCTACCTCGATGGTACCGACGGTATCTTTAACATGCACTACTATGACCTCCTACCGGGCGTGGATCTGACTGTCTACCCCTCTTATTACGAGCCTTGGGGCTATACACCGCTTGAAAGCATCGCCTTCAAAGTGCCATGCATAACGACAACGCTTGCAGGCTTTGGCCTCTGGGCTAATGAGGTGAAGGCTGAGCAAGCGAAACATAAGGGAGCCCTCACGAATGCAGGTACGCCCTGCTATCTTGACCAGGATGGAGTTGAGGTAATAGAACGTTCTGACTACAATTTCGACGAGGTGGCCTCTCGTATCAGTGATGAGATTATAAGTTTCAGCACGCTCTCTAAAAAGCAGGTGGACAAGGCTCGCAAAGCCGCAGCTGCACTCGCAGAGAAAGCGCAATGGAAATATTTTATTTCTTATTATTACAAGGCATACGACGTGGCGCTCCGACGCGCTGAGGAAAGGAATAGGAAATAGAGAATTGATAATTAATACTTAATCATACATTATTATTTTATATGAAAATCAAAGCAAGCAATGCAAACGAAGCTCAGTGGAAGCCCATCGTAGTGAAAAGCAATATTCCTGAGGAGCTGCAGAAGTTGGAGGAACTGGCTCATAATATGTGGTGGGCATGGAACCACAGCGCACGAAGCCTCTTCACTCATCTGGACCCTGCCCTCTATGAGGAGTGTGGACAGAACCCTGTGCTGATGCTTGAGCGCCTCAGCTATGAGAAATTGTCGGAACTCGCAAAGGATAAGGATATCCTCAAGCGGATGAATGACACCTATAAAGAGTTCCGCACATATATGGATGTAAAGCCACGTACAGACCGTGCATCGGTAGCTTACCTCTGCATGGAATATGGCTTGAACCAAGTCCTTAAGATCTACTCCGGTGGCCTCGGTATTCTCGCTGGTGACTACATTAAGGAGGCTTCCGACTCGAACGTTGACATGGTAGCTGTAGGCTTCCTCTACCGTTTTGGCTATTTCACTCAAACTCTCTCCATGGATGGGCAGCAGATAGCCAACTATGAGGCTCAGAACTTCGGCAGTCTGCCTATCGAACAGCAGATGGACAAGGACGGTAAACCTCTCATCATTGATGTGCCTTACATGAACTACCAGGTTCACGCCTATGTTTGGAGAGTCAACGTAGGACGCGTAAAGCTCTATCTTCTTGACACCGACAATGATCTCAATTCAGAGTATGACCGTCCCATCACTCACGCCCTTTATGGCGGCGACTGGGAGAACCGTCTGAAACAGGAAATACTGCTCGGTATAGGTGGAGTGCTATTGCTCAAGAAACTCGGAATTCAAAAAGATGTTTACCACTGCAATGAGGGCCACGCAGCACTGTGCAACGTCCAGCGCCTCGTGGATTACGTGCAGGGAGGACTTAATTTCAATCAGGCTCTTGAGCTTGTACGAGCATCTTCGCTTTACACTGTTCACACTCCTGTACCCGCTGGCCACGACTATTTCGACGAAGGTCTTTTCGGAAAGTACATGAGCGGATATCCTCAGTTGCTTGGCATCACATGGGATGAGTTTATCGGCATGGGCCGTCAGAACCCCGACGACCACGGTGAGCGCTTCTGCATGAGTACTTTCGCCTGCAATACCTGTCAGGAAGTAAACGGTGTAAGCTGGCTTCACGGAGAAGTCTCAAAGAAGATGTTCCAAAACATTTGGAAAGGATATTTCCCCGAAGAGAGCCATGTCGGCTACGTAACCAACGGCGTACATTTCCCCACATGGTGTGCTAACGAGTGGCGTAAGCTTTATGCCAAGTACTTCGCCCCAAGCCATCTTGCTGATCAGAGTAACGAAACCATTTGGCACTCCATTTACGACGTTCCTGACGCTGAAATATGGAAAACTCGCATGCAGCTCAAAACCAAGCTCGTCGACTACATACGGCAGCAGTTCCGTGACAGTTGGCTAAAGAACCAAGGCGACCCCAGTCGAGTTGTCTCGCTCATGGACAAAATCAATCCTAATGCCCTCCTCATAGGCTTCGGACGTCGCTTTGCAACCTATAAACGAGCCCACCTTCTCTTCACAGACCTTGAGCGCCTCGAGAAGATTGTTAATAATCCTAACTATCCTGTGCAGTTCCTCTACACTGGTAAGGCTCACCCGGCCGACGGCGCCGGACAAGGTCTCATTAAGAAGATCTATGAGATTAGTCAGCGTCCAGAGTTCTTGGGCAAGATAATCTTCCTCGAAAACTATGACATGCAGCTCGCACGCCGCCTCATCTCAGGCGTTGATATATGGATGAACACACCTACTCGTCCCCTTGAGGCTTCTGGTACTAGCGGCGAGAAGGCGCTTATGAACGGAGTAGTAAACCTCAGCGTCCTTGACGGTTGGTGGCTTGAAGGTTATAGAGAAGGTGCTGGCTGGGCACTTACCGAAAAGCGTACATACGAGAACCAGGCTTATCAGGACCAGCTCGATGCAGCAACCATCTACGGGCTGCTTGAGAACGAAATTATGCCTACTTACTACGCACGTAATGCCAAGGGTTATAGCCCATCGTGGATTCAGGTCATCAAGAACTCTATAGCACGCATCGCACCTCACTACACCATGAAGCGGCAGCTCGACGACTACTATACCAAGTTCTATAATCCCCTTGCCGCTCGCTTCAAGAAGCTGCAGGCTAACGACAACCAGCGTGCTAAGGAAATCGCTTTGTGGAAAGAAGCCGTTGCAGAGCGATGGGATAGCATTCGTGTCGTCAATATTGAACGCTCTGAACCTGCTGACGGCTCACTACTTGAAGCGGGCAGAAAGTATGACGTCAATATAGTCCTCGATGAGGCGGGTCTCGACAATGCTATTGGCATCGAATTAGTTACGCTCTCAACCGATAAGAAGGGGGAAGACCATATCTACAGCGTTGAACCTCTCGAGGTTGTCAATCGCGAGGGTAATCTGTTCACATTCCATGCCACACATGTATGCAATAATGCAGGAGGTTTTAAGATAGCATATCGCATATTCCCGAAGAATGACTTGCTTCCTCACCGCCAAGACTTCTGCTACGTAAAGTGGTTTGCTTAGAACTCACATCACACTAAAATAAAAAACCTCGCTGATCAATGCATCAGCGAGGTTCTTTTTTAACCTATCCGTGCCAGCCCACCCTCACTTGTCTCCTTGTAGAGAGAGGGCAGGTCGTGGCCTGTTTGCTTCATCACACGGACTACTCTGTCAAACGAGACGCGGTGTTGACCGTCAGAGAGCGAGGCGAAGAAATTGGCATCCAGAGCACGTGCTGCTGCAAAGGCATTACGCTCAATGCATGGAATCTGAACGAGGCCGCACACAGGATCGCACGTCATGCCTAAATGATGCTCCAGACCCATCTCAGCGGCATATTCAATCTGGGCTACAGAACCGCCAAAGAGTTGGCAGGCAGCACCTGAAGCCATAGCGCTGGCTACGCCAACTTCGCCCTGACACCCAACGTCGGCTCCCGAAATGCTGGCGTTGTGTTTCACGAGGTTGCCGATGAGTCCTGCTGTGGCAAGGGCATGAAGGATGCGCTCCTCCGAGAAGAGGTGGCCACGACTAAGGTGGTAGAGAACTGCCGGTAGCACTCCGCACGAACCACATGTCGGGGCTGTTACGATAATGCCTCCGGAGGCATTCTCTTCGCTGACGGCGAGAGCGTAGGCATATACGAGGCCGTCGCTCTGGAGGTTGGCTTTATAGCCTTTGGCTTTAGTGAAATAAACAGGAGCTTTGCGCTGTAGCCCGAGGGGGCCTGGTAGTATGCCTTCGTGGTTGATTCCGCGTTCTACAGACTCCTGCATCACCTGCCACACTTCACGTAGATAATTCCAAATCTCAGAGCCCTCGCATTGTTCAACGTATTCCCAGAACGTGTGGCCTGTCTTCTGGCACCAAGCCATAATCTCTTCCATTGTCTGGAGTGGATAGAGCTTCTCGTTGTCATGCGCTGAAGGAGTATCATTGCCTTCGGAAAGAGCACCACCGCCGACACTATATACAATCCATTCATCACTCAGCGAGCCGTCGTTTTGCTTCGTGGCAAACTTCATCCCGTTTGGGTGGAAAGGCAGGAAAACGCTTGGCTCCCAAAGCAAATCTACAGGTCCTCGCTCTTCGAGAACGCGCAGAATAGCAACGTCTGTCATGTGTCCTTTGCCCGTCGCAGCGAGGGAGCCATAAAGGACTACGTTGAAGGCTTTGGCGTCAGGGTGGCGCTGGAGATATTGCTTAGCGGCTGCCTGTGGCCCCATCGTGTGGCTGCTTGAGGGGCCAGTGCCTATTCGGTATAATTCTCGTAGTGATTTCATTTATTATCTATGATACCTAATCTCTAAGATCTTCTCTCATATCCCCAATCATCTATAGCTTGTCCCCAATACCGATTGACAAGTTCGATTGTTCGAGGTTTGTACTCGTATTGGTTCTTCTTGTAGCCCCGTTTGCTTTCGATGTAATTTCGAATGGCGGTTTCTGATTCTTCCCACCCCGGCAGCTGCAGCTTGGCATAAATATCCTTGGTGGTGGCATAGGCATCGCGTTCGAAGTCCTCAAACTTGACCTCATAGAGGTTTCCTTCGGGGATGTACTTCTTTTGCTCTTGGTATGCTTTGTAGAGACGAGGATAGACTTCGATGGCATTATGCTCAATCTGGTCGTCGTTGACGTCTTGGAGTTTGAGGGGGGCAATGGTCTGGGTGAAGAATGAACGTGTAGACTCGAAGACAGTGTATGGATTGCGCATTAGGTAGATGAACTTGGCATTAGGGAAGAGGTCGACGAGTGCTTTGACATGACCAGTGTGTGGCGGGTTTTTGGAGAGGTACTGAGTGCCGCCAGTGTTCCATTGCGAGATTCTTACAATCTTCATGAATGCTTCCTTGTATGCAGTTTCCTCTTCTGGAGTTATCTTCTCGAAAGTGAGCCAGCGGTCACAGTAGTCGAGCATCCGCTTGGGGAAGTACCAAAAGTCATAGTAAGAGAAGGGCATCGTATTGTTGAGCGCAAACTCTTCTTCCTGCGGCGTGTCGGGCGTCAGTTCCATACCATCGGTGGGCCTGTGATTTGGAATGAAAATATTCATCATGAATTTGAAGAATGGCTGCCCGAACATCATTAGGTGTGGGAACACGGTCTGATAGGTCGTAGTGTGAGCAAAGTGTTCGTCTTGCGCAAAGATGTTGTGTACAAAGGTCGTTCCCGAACGCCAATGGCCGAGTATGAACAGCGGGTCGTGTTCCAACGGCTTGTCAGCAAGTAGTTTCTGATAGCGTCGGTCCTGAATAGGCGTCAGTACTGACAGCAGTCGGCATAAACTTTTTGTAAGAAAGAATTTCATACGGAAGCCCTTGTCGATAGGCTCTCCGGCCGTCATTTCCTTGAAAGTTTTCCAGTCTGCACCCACGAGTGGGTTGACGGGTAGGTTCTCAAATTTAAGTAGTCCCATATGTTAGCACGGTCTGTGACCGTGGTTGAAGGTTTACGGTTTAATGATCCCTTCCAGTCCCTGACGGGCCAAATCCTTGACAGCTGTTTCGATAGCCTCGTAGTGTTCTTGGCCTATACGCAGTTTCTTTAGGTCAAGTGTAGGCACGAGGTTGTTCTCAAGGGCTCTCTCATCGAGCGGAGAGAGAATCATGCCTACGGCTGAGGTGTTGTTCGTGATGGGGTCTATGAGGATGAAGGCACCTGTCTGGCGGTTGTCGGCGTAAGAGTCGAAGAATAGCGTCTTGGCTGTGAGTATGTCCACCTGCCCTATTTCGTTGAGTTGGAAGGCTTCCCCCTCTTTGCGTGCAAAAGTGTTCACGTCAATACGATGGCGGATAGCCGCGATACTGGCGCGAGTCATATTCGTGTTATGCTTGAGGAAGAACTGTTTGCTTGTGTCCATTGGTTCTTCATCCATCCACACAAGCATTGTCGTGAAGTGACGCCCGATATTTGGAAGATTATCGGGATTGACGATCATCTCGCCGCGACTAATATCGATCTCGTCTTCAAGGGTTAGGCATACGGATTGTGGCGGGAAGGCTTCCTGCAGCTGGCCTTCGTATGTTACGATACTCTTTACGTGGCTTCGCTTCAAACTTGGCAAGGCCATTACTTCGTCGCCAACGTGTACGATACCGCTTGAAACCTTGCCGCAGAAACCACGGAAGTTTAGGTCGGGTCGCAGGACATATTGCACTGGATAGCGGAAATCGTGGTAGTTGCGGTCAGAGTGTATAGGTACCGTCTCAAGGAAGTCGAGAAGTGCAGGGCCAGTGTACCAAGGCGTACGCTCACTCTTCTCTACGACGTTGTCTCCGTCGCGTGCAGAAAGAGGGAAGCATGTGACGTCTTCAATTCCGAGATGGTCTGTCAGCGTAAGGTAGTCTGAAACTATGGCATCGAATACCTCTTTGTTGAAGTCCACGAGATCCATCTTGTTCACTGCAAGTACGATGTGTTTGATGCCGAGCAGAGAGACGAGGAATGTATGGCGCCTGGTCTGTGTTATTACGCCCTTGCGCGCATCTATTAATATAATGGCAAGATTGGCGGTTGAGCCACCAGTAATCATGTTGCGGGTGTACTGTTCATGTCCAGGCGTGTCGGCTATTATGAACTTGCGGCGGTTCGTGGAGAAGTAGCGGTAGGCCACATCGATGGTAATGCCCTCTTCGCGTTCAGCCTTCAGACCGTCAAGCAGCAGGGCATAGTCTATGTTGTCACCTGCATTGCCTACGCGCTTGCTGTCACGCTCAAGTGCGGTGAGCTGGTCATCATAAAGTTTCTTGGAGTCAAAGAGCAGTCGCCCGATGAGTGTGCTCTTGCCGTCGTCAACGCTACCAGCTGTCAGCAGGCGCAACAGATCCTTCCGTTCATCGGCGTCGAGATATGCTTTGATATTGAGCTTGTCGTTCATTGTGTAGGGTTAAATACTTTCCATTCGTGTGCAAAGATACAACAAAAAAGTGTTCTTTGCACATTTTTTTTGCATAATTCTTCAAAAACTAATGGGGAATATCACTTTTAATGTAACGTTGCGGCCAGGGTTGAAGATGCCTCGACGCCCCGTTGCATTATTAATCTCGGCATATTTAAGTCGGCTAAGATGGCTTTGGTAGGCACTGTTGAGCAGATTGTCAGCCATAAGGTATAGCTCGCATAGTTTTCGACCGTTGGCGAGCAGGATGTCAGTGCCGGCAGTAAGGCCTAAAAGCGTGTAAGAGGGTGTTGACGTCTCTGTGCCGTAAGCACGGAAATAGTGGTTTTGGCGGAAATAGTGTTCTGCGCTAATGCTAACGAAAGCGTTGTCGAGTATATGGTCAATGAGATGGTGCTCGCCATGGCGCTCACGGGCATGATGAGCGGAAGCGGAGTGGTGGTCTCCGTTGTGAATGAACTCCCACTTCATTTCGCCACTCAAGCGTGCCGGAGGTGTCAATGGCAAGTAGCGGGTTTCGAGAGGCTGTCGGAGTTGGCGCGCATCAACGAATGAGAATGTTGATCCAATGTGCAACTGATGAATGGGGTGAAGGTCAAAACCAGCCTCGAGACCTTTCAACAGTGCATCTCCCTGGGTGTATTGATAGTATCTATAGCTGCCTTCTAATGCCGACGATTTTGCGTGGCTTCCGTCAAGAGCCTCGGCGAAGATATAGTTGTCGATATGGTTGATGAACAGGGCTGCTTCAACAGATATGTATTTGCCGCTGAAGTCCGCGCCCAGGTCGGCCTGAAGACTATGTTCGGGGCGCAATTGATGGTTGCCTATTTCATAGCGGAATGTGCCATGGTGTATGCCGTTTGCTCCCAGCTCACTTATGTTGGGCGCTCTGAAACCACGGGCAAGGTTCGCCCTTATGTTTACTTTATTTCTGGTGTGGTAAACAGCGCCGACCGAACCTGTCAGTGCAGAGAACGAGCGGCTGAAGTCTTCGAATCGAAGCGAGCCATCGTCCCACAGCTCGGGACTATGGAGGTGGCGACTGTCAGCACGCAACCCGCCACTGAGTGTCCAGCTCTTCAGCGTTTTGCTTGCCGTGGCGTATGCCCCGATGTCAAAGAGATGGTAGTCGGGCACGAGAAATTCCTCACCCTCGTTCTGTGAGTGTTGCCACATGCCGCCTATGCCAGCCGTTAGCTTCCACCCATCGAAACGGTTGTAGCTGTAACGAGTGTCATAGGTCAGAGTGTGGAGCAGAAGGTCCAAACCCGCTTCGCCATGATGCTCTTCTTCTACATCGTGGTGGTGTTCGTCTTCAAACTCCTGCCTATGGTTCAGTTGGTAGCCAATTGTGACCTTCATGAGACCTTCTCCAAGAGAGACACTATTATCAATCACCGCCTTGTAGTGGTGAATCTGCTGGAAGGGGAGTGCCTTATGATATGTCTTGACATTGCTGCTCTCACTGAGGAGTTGTCCTGTGAGAGGGTCGCGCTCGCCTTCAGTCATGCTGGGAGTAAAGTGGAAGTAGCTTAGCCTAAGGTGAGAGAAGCCCCACTCCTTATTCAGTCCTAACATGGTGCTGACCGCGCGTTCGCCAAACTGTGTGCCTGGCACGTATCCGTCGTACTTATTTTTATACGCGTGCGCGTACTTGTCTGAGAAACGTCCGTTCCACACGAAGCCTTTCTTGTTTCCGCCGAAGCGTAGTGAATAATCGATGAGACCGCTGTTTGTCTGGTATTCTGTTGACAGGCTTGCAGCCATATGTCCATCCGCCTCAACGGCCTCGGGCTGGAATACGACGACGCCGGCCATGGCATCAGAACCGTACATGAGCGATGCAGGTCCTTTCAGTATCTCCACCTGCCCAATGCCAGAGCCGTCTATCTCTATGCCGTGCTCATCGCCCCATTGTTGTCCTTCCTGCCGCACGCCGTCGGCAATAGTGACGATACGATTGTAGCCAAGTCCGCGGATTACTGGCTTCGAGATTCCATTGCCAGTCGTCACTTGGGCCATGCCTGGCTGCTTGGCAACTTCGCCTATAATGTTGGTAGATGATATTTGGCGCAGTTCCTTTGTTGTTACTACAGCAATAGGCGTAGCTGCTTGTTTGCGCTTAATCTGCCCGACGGGTGAGGTCACTACTATCTCGTTCAGTTGCAGGTGGTTGAAATAAATGTCTGCTGAGTCGCTCTCAGTTTGTGCTGTTGCGTTTATGCCGATGCACAAAAGCACCAACATCGTATATGTTGATTTCATAATAATGTGTCGTTTGTGTGTTTGAAGTGAATAAATAGTAAAGGTTTTAAAAACTATTTATTCAGTGGGCGGAGCACGAGAACCTTGAGCATTGCTACAATGGAAAGGTAACAATGCGGTGTACGTCGTTTCTGTAAAATGGTGTATAGCAACAAGAACGGGGAGTAACGCAGAGGCTGCTGCCACGAATGACGTTGTTAACAACTGGCATAAGATGCAGTCATGCATGTGGCCAAAGCCGCTTGTAAGGTGCCCTGCATGAGCTTGGTGGTTCACGCATGCGCTACACGTTGTGTCGACACCGCCTTCCTGCTCATGAATATGAAGAGAAGCTATTGCCATCATTGGTGTGAACACCGATAATAGCAACCATGCATAAATCTGTCTCTTCAGTTCCATCTTCATATTCCGCCGCAAAGATAGGGAAAAAAAAGTAATAGCAAGAATAAAAAGAGAAAAAAATATAATAGTTAGTGCTTTTCCGAACTTTTTTGAAGGCTGTCAATTACATCAAGGACGGCAATAGAGTGGGAGAGGAGATGATGGGCAGAATTAAAGTTTTGATTGGCAATGAGTGAAGTGAATGCGCAGAACTCAGGTTTCATGCGATGGCTTACCGGTTCGAGTGCTACTCTGCAAGGCTTTTGTCCGTGCAGGCTGATGGTAATGGAGGCCATAGTGCTGACGGGTCCTTCAATGAGTAACCAGCCTTCATCTCCCTGTATAAGGCCGAATGAAGGGGCATCAGTATCCTTACTGCCGGTGCAAATAGCATGGAAGCGGTCCAATTCTTTTTCTTGTGAGGAGGCATAGGTAAGCACGACGGTGCCTGAGAGGTCAACCCCATTAGGTCCTCGGCGACAAAAATAGCGTGCAGATGCAGGTTGTCCCAGAAGTGCAACAGTGAAATGAAGGTTGTAGACGTTGATGTCCATCAGTGCGCCACCGCCAGCTGCAGGGTCGAAGACCGGGAGCACGAGGCCCTGGAGGTAGCTTTCGAGACGTGAAGAGCGTTGGCTATAGTTGCATTCCACGTGGCGAATGGTACCAAGTTGGGGCAGAAGTTGTTCCCGCAGAAGTCGGAAAGCAGGCAAATGGAGCAAGGTGACAGCTTCGAAGAGCATTAGCTTGCGCCTGAGAGCTACGTCGGCAAGATGGCGTAGTTCTCGTGCACATAAGCAGGCGGGCTTCTCGAGAATGACATGCTTGCCGGCCTTTAGTGCTCGAAGGGCATAATTGTAGTGGGCACTGTTGATGATGGCTATGTAGACGATGTCAACGTCAGTGTCAGTAAGAATGTCATCGTATTCGGACGTTACAACAGGAATGCCATAAGGAACGGCCAATTCGCGAGCGTGCTCAATGCTGTGTGGGCGTGCCCATAAACTGCGGATGGTAAGGTCAGGTGTACTGCTGATTACCGGCAGTGCTTCAGCAACAATTTTGCCACTACCTATGATGGAGAGAGTCATGTCAGAATAAGTTTAATAAGGGAAAGCTGAAGAGTGAACGGTGAACGTTGAAAAAGTGATTGTTGGTGCAAAGATAGACATAAAAGTTATTAATGGGAAAAGAAAATTAAAAAATGAGTTAGTGAAAAGTGAAAAATATTTCTCTAATCTCTAATCTTTTACTACCTTTGCGCTCGTAAATGACTCAAGTGGGTCGAGTGTTTCGCCCCACGAATGATTAATAATACATTAGTATGTTCTCAGGAATTGTTGAATGCACGGCTACTGTTGTGGCCATTGAGAGGGAGCAGGATAATATGCACTTCACGCTGCGCTGCCCCTTTACCAGTGAATTGAAGATTGATCAAAGCATATCGCATAACGGCGTATGCTTGACCGTAGTTCGCATAGTGGACGACACCTACACCGTAACTGCAATGCGCGAGACCCTCGACCGTTCCAACCTCGGCCTGCTCAGCGTGGGTGATGAGGTGAATGTGGAGCGCTCTATGCAGATGGGCGGACGGCTGGATGGTCATATCGTGCAAGGTCATGTCGACCAGACAGCGCGTTGCATTCGCGTAGAGGATCAGGAGGGCAGTTTTGAGTTCACCTTCGAGTACGAGGTTGACCCCGAGATGATTAGCCGTGGTTATTTCACGGTTGACAAGGGGTCGGTGAGCGTTAATGGCGTCTCGCTGACGGTGTGCCGTCCCACACGCACGACCTTTGCAGTATGCATAATCCCTTACACTTATGAAGTTACCAATTTCCACAACATCAAGGAGGGAACAGTGGTGAATCTCGAGTTTGATATTTTGGGTAAATACATTGCCCAGTATCAGGCGAGAATGCAAGAACTCAATAAATGAAACATTATATACAATGACAGAAAATATCAGCAACGAGGCTCAAGAGAAAAAAAGTGTGAGCTTCATCGAACAGAAAGTAATCAATGATCTTGCTGAGGGCAAGAATGGCGGCCGTATGCAGACGCGCTTTCCGCCCGAACCCAACGGCTACCTCCACATCGGTCATGCCAAGGCCATCGCTATAGATTTCGGGTTAGCCAAGAAGTACGGCGGTCAGTGCAACCTGCGCTTCGACGACACCAACCCGCAGAAAGAAGACACCGAGTACGTCAATGCCATTGAGCAGGACATCCGTTGGCTGGGTTTCGAGTGGGCTAATATTTATTACGCATCCGACTACTTCCAGCAACTCTGGGACTTCGCTGTGTGGTTGATCAAGCAGGGGCGTGCCTACGTCGACGAGCAAAGCGCAGAGGAAATTGCCAAGCAGAAAGGCACGACGACGTCGCCTGGCACAAACAGCCCTTTCCGCGACCGCCCCGTCGGGGAGAACCTGCGCCTGTTCGAGTTCATGAACAGCGGTAAGTGCGAGCCAGGGACTCTCGTGTTGCGTGCCAAAATTGACATGGCTCACCCCAACATGCTCTTCCGCGACCCGCTGATCTACCGCGTGCTTAACATACCGCACTGGCGCACCGGCTCGCAGTGGAACGCTTATCCGATGTACGATTTCACCCACGGACAGAGCGACTATTTAGAGGGCGTCACTCACTCATGGTGTACGCTGGAGTTTGTGGAGCACCGTCCCCTGTACGACCTCTTTGTTACGTGGATGAAGGAGTGGGCTATGGATATTGGGAATTCGAATATTGATAATTATTCCGAGCGTTTGCAATCATCTATTCTCAATCTTCAATCTTCGACTTACCAGGGACCACGACAGACGGAGTTCAATAAGCTGAACTTGAACTACACGCTTATGTCTAAGCGTAATCTGCTTGCGTTGGTCAAGAATGGCTTCGTCAGCGGATGGGACGACCCCCGTATGCCTACCATCTGCGCTTTCCGCCGTCGCGGATATTCCCCAGAGAGCATTGTCAACTTCATCGATAAAATAGGCTACACGACCTACGATGCCTTAAACGACTTTGCGCTCCTCGAGAGCGCTGTGCGCGACGACCTGAATCAGCGCGCCACACGTGTCGCGGCTGTTGTCAATCCAGTGAAACTCATCATCACTAACTACCCAGAAGGGCAGGTGGAAGAACTGACGGCCGTGAACAATCCCGAACGCCCAGAGGATGGCACACACACGATAGAGTTCTCGCGTGAGCTCTGGATTGAGCGTGATGATTTCCAGACTGTCGCCGAGAAGAAGTTCATGCGTTTAGCACCTGGCAAGGAGGTGCGCCTGAAGAACGCCTATATCATTAAGTGCAACGAGGAGGGAGACCATCCCTACGACATTGATGCTGAGGGAAACGTGACCTGCATTTACGCTACCTACGACCCCGAGACGCGCAGTGGTATGCCTGGGGCTGACCGCAAGATCAAGGGTAAGACCTTGCACTGGCTTAGCTGTGGACATTGTCTGCCCGCTGAGGTGCGCATGTATGAGCGCCTGTGGCAAGTTGAAAATCCCCGCGATGAGTTGGCTCGCCTGCAGGGCGAAGGACTCTCTGCCATAGAGGCAATGCAGCGTATGATGAACCCCGATTCGCTACATGTGCTCACCAACTGCTTCGTGGAGAAGTTTGTTCGCGACATGCCAGCTCTCTCATACCTCCAGTTCCAGCGTATTGGCTACTTCAATGTCGACACCGACTCCACGCCCGAACATCTGGTGTTTAACAAGACGGTAGGACTGAAGGCTCGATAATGCGGCTTGATGATGATTTGAAATACTTTGAGGAGCCAGAGTTCAAGGAAATTCTGGATCACTACGAACGTGCTCGTGCTGCAGGTCAGAGCGTCTATATGGATGCAGAAGATCTGACGGACGTGGCGGAGTACTATGCCATGGTGCTTCAGAATAATGAGCTGGCCGACGAGGTTATAGACTTGGCCCTGCATCTACATCCTGATGCTGTAGACCCTCAGATATTCAAGGCACGGCAGTATATGCTTAACGATAATCCCACTTCCGCTCTCGCTATATGCGATGCCATTGAGGACCAAGGACACCGTGAAGTGATTTTTCTCAGGGCGGAGCTGATGGTGCGCCAAGAAGAATGCGAGGAAGCTACTAACTTTCTCCTTAGCGCCGTTGAAAAACAGACAGAGGATGTTGACTATTTCCTTTATGACTCGGCCTATATCTTCATTGACTACAGCCAGTTCGACTGGGCTCATGTTTTTGCCATTAAGCTTGAGCAGATGGCGCCTGAATGGTATAAGACGTGGGAGTTGCAGGCCGATATCCTGCTCGGACTGGGCAATAACCGTGCAGCTCTCAGCTATGTCGGGCGGATGCTCGACGTAGATCCATTTAGTATTGAGACTTGGAACTGGAGTGCCGAGGCGCATTCTAATCTCGGCAATTTCACGAAAGCTATTGAAGCTGTGGAGTATGCCTTGGCCGTGGAGCCTGACAACGAAAGGGCTCTTCAGCTAAAGGCGTGGATACTCCTTCAGCAGGGCAATTGCAAAGAGGCTCATGATATTTACCTGCAGCTTGAAGAGGCTAATCCCACCTGCGAGAACCACTGGATGTATGATTCCTATGCTCTCCTTGACATGGAGATGACGGAGCAAGCCTATACCGCCATCAAGCAGGCAGAGGTGTTGGCTGACGAAGACTCTGATGAGAAGGTGGCCATTTACGAGCAGGTGGCACAGGTGGCAAGCCGCAGAGGTGACGTCAACGAGGCTCTTGCATACCTCAGAAAGGCTGAGCAGAATAAGGCTGCCAATAAGGCTGGAGTATGGGATGAGAGGATGTTACCCGTTCGCGTTTATGCCGAAAATGAATGTCTTGCCGATGCTATGCATGCGATAAGGTCGCTCATGGAGGCCTTTCCTGATAATGCCGTTGACATCTATTACCAGGGCGCAACAATTCTCTTTGATTATTCCTACTTCGATACGGTTGTTTCAATGCTCTCAGGCATCGTTGAGAATGATGACGCTGTTAAGCCTGATGTATATGCTATCTTGGCCTACGCCCAAATGTCGCTCAACAATCATACGGAAGCATTAAAGAATATCCGCAAGGCTGTCGATGCTAACGCACCGAGCCTTGCGGATTTATTTTGTGACAAGTTCCCGAACGTCAAGCCCAGTGAACTTTATGATTACTACTTCTATCAAGTCTTTGGCCATTGGCCTGAGGCGAACTGACAGGTTTGCAGCCTGCTAATTCGTTTCTCTGACTGGAATCTTGTCAATGCGAGCCTGATGGCGACCGCCCTCGAACTCAGTGGCGAAGAACTCGTCAAGGCAGGCTGCACAGGTAGCTTCGTCAATGAAGCGACCAGGGAAGACAATGACGTTGGCATCGTTGTGCTGGCGGATGAGGTGGGCTATCTCGGGGCGCCAGACGAGGCCTGCGCGTATGCTTTGGTGCTTATTGAGCGTCATCGAGATGCCTTCCCCGGAGCCGCAGACAGCAATGCCTGGGTAGACTTCACTATCTTCAATGCCGTAGGCTAAAGCGTGGCCGAAGTCGCTGTAGTCGCACGACTCCTCCGTGTAGGTTCCATAGTCCTTATACGCTAAGCCGCGTGCATCGAGATAGCTCTTGATAAATTGTTTCAAGGCATAGCCAGCATGGTCGCTGGCTATGCCTATTGTTTTGGCGTTCATGCGAGTAATGCCTTAACTTGTTGGTACACATTCTCGGCCGTGAAGCCCAGTTTCTCGTCGAGCACCTTGTAGGGTGCGCTGAAGCCGAAACTTTCGAGCCCCCATACGGTGCCGTCGGCGCCCACAAGCCCCTCGAGGTTCACGGGCAAGCCAGCGGTGAGGCCGAACTTCTTCACGCCGCGGGGCAGGATGGACAGCTGGTAGTCTTTAGGCTGCGAGCGGAACAAGCCTTCTGATGGCACGCTGACGATGCGCACCATTATGCCGTCCTTGCGCAGGAGTTCTGTGCCGGCTACCAATGTGCTTACCTCAGAGCCGCTGGCGAGCAGGATGACATCGGGGTTCTCATCAGAACCCGCCACTATGTAAGCGCCCTTCTCGGCCTGGCGATAGTCGTTGCCTGCGGGCAGGTCTGCGATGTTCTGGCGGCTGAGGATGAGGGCGGTCGGGCTGTCGGTGTTCTCCATGGCCAGACGCCAAGCCTCAGTTGTCTCTTGGGCATCTGCGGGACGCAACACGAGGGTGGAGTTTTTGCCGTGGTGGTTTTTCAGCTTCTCCATCAGACGGATCTGAGCTTCCTGCTCCACAGGCTCGTGGGTGGGACCATCCTCGCCGACGCGGAAAGCATCGTGTGTCCAGATGAACTTCACGGGAAGTTCCATCAGGGCGGCCATGCGCACAGCGGGTTTCATGTAATCTGAGAAAACGAAGAACGTGCCGCAAGCTGGGATCACGCCTCCGTGCAGCGCCATTCCGATGCAGCAGCAGGCCATTGTCAGCTCGGCTACGCCGGCCTGGAAGAAGGCACCGCTGAAGTCGCCGGCCTTGAGGGCATGGGTCTTCTTGAGGAAGCCGTCGGTCTTGTCGGAGTTGGAGAGGTCGGCGCTGGCTACGATCATGTTGGGAACCTGCTCAGCCAGCACGCTCAGCACGGCTGCGCTGGCATTGCGAGTGGCGTCGCCGCTCTTCTGTGCCACCTTCGTCCAATCCACCTTCGGAGCCTTGCCGCTGAACCATTCAGCCAGTGCGGCTGCGCTCTCAGGATTCTTTGCAGCCCATGCAGCCTCTTCAGCCTTGCGCTCTGCCACGATGGCCTTCAGCTCCTCGGCGCGGCGGGCGTAGAGTTCTTTGACATCGTCGAAGATAACGAACGGATTATCAGCATCTCCGCCCAGGTTGGCTATAGTCTTTTTATAAGCATCTCCGCCGAGAGGAGCACCATGGGTCTTGCAGTTGCGCTCGTAGCTCGAGCCGTCCTCCTTTAGGGCTCCCTTGCCCATGACCGTCTTGCCGATGATGAGTGTGGGCTTGCCCTTGACGGCCTTGGCTGCCTCGATGGCCTTACGGATTTGTGCGGCGTCGTTGCCGTTGATCTCAAACACCTCCCATCCGAGTGCGCGGTATTTGGCAGCCGTGTCCTCGTTCATGACCTCGGCGGTCTCAGTTGAGAGCTGGATGTCGTTGGAGTCGTAGAACATTACGACGTTGTCCAGGCCCAGAATGCCTGCGATTCGGGCGGCGCCTTGCGATATCTCTTCTTGCACGCCGCCGTCGGAGATGTAGATGTAGACTGTCTCACGCTCGAAGGTCGGGTTGCCTGTGTGGGCTGCCAGGAACTTGGCTGCGATGGCAGCGCCTATACCGAATGTGTGGCCTTGTCCGAGGGGGCCGCTGGTGTTCTCGATGCCTCGTTTCGGGTCAGCCTCGGGATGTCCGGGGGTAGGTGATCCCCACTGGCGGAGCTGCTGCAGCTCTTCGAGCGAGAACTTGCCTATGAGGGCCAGCTGAGAGTAGAGCATCGGAGCCATGTGTCCAGGATCCAGGAAGAAGCGGTCGCGGCCTATCCATGTCGGGTCAGCCGGGTCGTAGTTGAGATATTCGCTGTATAGCACATTGATAAAATCCGCTCCACCCATGGCTCCGCCTGGGTGGCCGCTCTTGGCCTTCTCGACCATTGATGCAGCCAGTATGCGGATGTTGTCTGCTGCGTGGTTCAGTACTTTGATGTCGTTCATAACAGTTAGTTTTTATAAATTAGTGATTTTTAGTCGATGATATCGAAACCTGTGAAGGGCTGCAGGGCCTTGGGGATACGTATGCCCTCGTCCGTCTGGTTGTTCTCCAAGAGTGCCGCCACGATTCGGGGCAGTGCCAGAGCTGATCCGTTCAGAGTGTGGCAGAGCTCAGGCTTCTTCGAGCCTGCGGGACGGTAGCGACACTTCAGCCGGTTTGCTTGATAAGTGTCGAAATTGCTGACCGAGCTTACTTCCAGCCAGCGGCCCTGGGCCTCGCTGTAGACTTCAAAGTCATAGCAGATGGCCGACGTGAAGCTCTGGTCGCCGCCGCACAGGCGCAGAATACGATACGGCAGTTCCAATTTCTGGAGCAAGCCCTCAACGTGAGCCAGCATCTCCGCATGGCTTTCCTTAGAATGTTCTGGAGTGTCAATCCTGACAATTTCCACCTTGGAGAACTCGTGAAGTCGGTTCAGGCCGCGCACGTCCTTGCCGTAGCTGCCAGCCTCACGGCGGAAGCACTGCGTATAGGCGCAGTTCTTAATAGGCAGGTCCTTCTCGTCGAGTATGACGTCGCGGTAGATGTTCGTCACGGGCACTTCGGCGGTAGGTATGAGGTAGAAGTCGTCGACCTCTGCGTGGTACATCTGTCCCTCCTTGTCGGGCAGTTGGCCTGTGCCGTAGCCAGAGGCCGCATTGACCACCGTAGGCGGCATAATCTCAGTGTAGCCAGCCTTGCGTGCTTCGTCGAGGAAGAAGTTGATGAGTGCGCGCTGCAGCTGTGCGCCCTTGCCTATGTAGACGGGGAAGCCGGCTCCTGTAATCTTCACGCCCAGGTCGAAGTCGATGAGGTTGTATTTCTTAGCCAGTTCCCAATGGGGCAGACGTGCAGATTCCACTACTGGGTTCGTCGTCCAGCTGCCCACGGTGTCTGTGCCGTCGCATTCTTTTAAATTAGATTTTACCACTACGTTGTCCTCTGCTGCTGCGCCCTCGGGCACCTCATCGTAGGGGATATTGGGGATTTGACAGAGCTGTTCGGTGAGCTGGCGCTGTGACTCGTCCATGGCAGTCTCGAGCTCCTTGGCTTTCTCCTTGAGTTCAGCCACAGCGGCCTTTGCCTTTTCGGCTTCTTCTCGCAGCCCCTGTTTCATAAGGGCTCCGATTTCTGCAGCCTTCTTCTTGCTCTCAGCAAGCAGGTTGTCGAGTTGCTGCTGCGATTCGCGGCGGTGCTTGTCAGTTGCCTGCACGGCTGCTATAGCCTCTGCCGCCCCCTTGAAATGTTTTTTTTCTAATCCGCGGATGACCCGTTCGGTCTCCTCATTAATCAGTTTTAGTGTAAGCATTTTATGTTATTGTTTGTTTCTCTTTGCCTTTATCTGTAGGATGCAAAGCAATGTGTTTATAGCTCTGCACCTCAATGACGCTGCAAAATTAAAAAAAAACTCCGAGACAATAAGCCTCGGAGCTCTTTTTTTTTTAATTAATGTGTGAATATGTTTTTC